>JADFGN010000029.1 GCA_022567695.1 Candidatus Poribacteria bacterium
CAATCGCCCAATATGCCGTGTTGTTTTGTGATTTCAAAGGTATCTTCAGACAGGCAGACAATTCAGTAATTGGGCATATCAATCTCCTTTCGGGCGGGTGGCTTCCTCCACGATGGCAATTTCCTCCGATGTGAGGCCGTATAACTCGTAGACCAGTTGATCAATATCATGTTCGAGGTCAGTCACATCAGCATCTGGATCATAGCGTTTAGCGTCAATTATTTGATCCACGAGTGATTTGATAGAATTATCTTTAGGAATAGTAGGGACGGGTATTTGAGACACATATTGAGCAATAAATCTCACAAAACCACCTCGAATTTGTGTGCTTGTCTTTGTGTAAAACCAGAAAACCGCTTTACTATTAAGCAGACCGAGAAGCCACATTTCCTTCGTCGGTAAAAGATAGGAAGTATTTCCCAAAAAATAACCGTCATCATCAAAGGTAAACTCCGCCGCTTGTGCTATATCAGGATAAACAATCTTTGGCTCGTCAAATTGTCCCCAATAACCACATGATCTCAGTTCCCAGAAGTACTTCCCTTGATCGTACCGCTTAACAAGCTCTGATCTAAATTTCTCAAAGTGAGCATGGATAGCCGGATAAGTTTTAGCAAATACTTTTTCCGCTTCTCCCTGAGATTTTCCCGACCAAGAGTGTTGTTTGTTTTCAGAGGATTCGATTTTGATAAAATGCTGACCGGCGAAGTTTACTCGCCAGCGTTTCACGTCCCTCCCGCGTAGAAACGGTTTCAAAATTTCAACTGACGAAGAATGTTCTGCAACTAGACGATCTCGCGTAACACGATCTACGATGAAGCCTTTGTTAAACCCTGTCTTTATGCCTGAATAAAGCCCTCCATTTACATAATTGCCAAGCGGCTTTCCTGCTTTTTGAAGTTTTTCAAGTAGAGACAATCCAGCGGGTGATTCAAGCCGCCAGCCACCAGTGGTAAGTGCTTTTTGCGGCATGGTGAAACTGTTCGTCCGAAAAATCGTCTCGAATTCGTCAATC
Source organism: Candidatus Poribacteria bacterium (assembly GCA_022567695.1). Classification (GTDB taxonomy): domain Bacteria; phylum Poribacteria; class WGA-4E; order WGA-4E; family PCPOR2b; genus JADFGN01. The sequence goes on from JADFGN010000029.1 coordinate 1,016, forward strand.
GACGAGCCTGGCTCCCAATTCAGGGCGCGAAGATGGTTCTCTCCAGGGCGGGTCTTGCGCAGCGTGATAATGCTTGGATAGGCAATTGACATGAAAACAGGCGCGTCGCCAAAATCGATGAGTTGATACACGGTGGATTGACGGGCGAGGAAATCTCGAAGTTTTTTTCCGTAGGCAGATCGGAAATACTTGTTCGAGGAGATATAGGTCAAGACCCCACCGTCCCGGAGCAACTGGAAACCGCGCTCATAGAAATAGACATAGAGATCTGCGGTACCGGTGTAACAGTCATATTGCACCTTAAGCATCGGTTTAATCGCTCTGATATTCTCTTGCCGTACATACGGTGGATTGCCGATTACCACATCGAATCCTTGCGCGATGCCGAACATCCATTCCGGGTCAAAGAAGTCAGCGAAGGCGTTCTGATCGTAAGGATCCCAGTATGCTAATTTTTCAGTGGTTTCACTAGGCAATCCCAAGTTGTTGAGTAATTCACTAATTTCTGCGCGAAGTTCCGCATCGCGCTCGCGATACCTATTTTTGGTTTTCGGTGTTCTGGCGGTGAAGTGGCGATGGCGAACTTCCTCAAGTTCCCTTTCTTTCTTAATGATCTCTTGACTGCGTAGTGAAAGTTGTTCATCAATGCCGATGAGTGTATTCGCTGCCACGAACTTGGTTTCTAAGTTGGGCAGAGGGCGAACTCCCCGATTCTCCCGCGTCTCATCAATCTTCTGATCTACGATAAGCGAAATAAAGAAACGGAGTTTGGCAATCTGTACGGCAACCGGCTGAATGTCTACGCCATAGATGCAGTTCTCAATCAGATAGAGTTTGCGTCCATAGTCCAGTTCATTCCGGTCAAACGCTTGCTCAATGTCCTCAATAGCACTTTCACGAATAGTGGTATCAGAGAACTTTAGCGCGTTCTCGATCTGTCTCTCCTTCCAGCGTTCATTACGCGGGTCGAGTTTACCAAGAATAAAAACGAGTTTGTGCAGAATGCCCATTGGGAACGCGCCCGAACCACAGGCGGGGTCAAGAATCTTGAGCGTATCGATGGCTTTTATCAAATGCTCCGTTTCATCTTCATTGAATCGGTGCGGCTCCTCGTTATAGGCAATCAGATGCCGGAGTTTGCCCTCGACCTCGGCTTTTTGTTCATCGGAAAGCATCACCTTTTGCGTATCAAGCAGGGTTTGTACCGGTTCTGCCTGACCGTTAAAATCCAGTTGTGAAGGTGGGGTCGTCGCGGAAAAGGTACTCTGGGATTCGTAATACGCAATGAGTTCGCTTTTCAGATAGGCAACCAGAGACTCGTCCACCATATAGTTGACGATCTCGCGGGGAGTGTAAAAAGAACCCGTCTGCTTGCGGGCGGTTGCGCCGGTTTCGGGGTTGTAGGCAGCAAGCAGGTTTTCAAAGACCTTTCCGAGCAGTTCTGGGTCAAGGGCAACCTCCTCCTCGATGGGCGTGTTCTCGGTAATCGTAAATTTGTAGCGGCTAAGAATATCAATCAGACCGCGCACCTTATATCGCTTGCCCTTTGTGCCGTAAGCCTCATTAAGATCGGCGTCCTGTTCTTCAGAAAAGAACAGGAAATTGGGGACATACAACGGATTGTCGTCGCGGTCGGAAAATCCATCAATGCGGAGAATCTTCTTGGAATCATCTTTGTCGGGCTTGTCCAAACACTCGAACAAACCGCCATTAAGGAAAGGAATCGCCTTGAACAGTTGCAAGGCTTCGTCCGGGTTAGTGAAATAGCGTTTATAGCGGTAGAGCGATGTGATATTGTAGTGCTGTCGTCCCTCGCCGCGAAATTTACGGTTATCGGGCTTCTGTGGAGTGTTCATCTCCTGATTGAGCGTGGCAAAGAAAAGGTTCTGAAGAATCGCCTTGTAATAGGTGCTTTCCTGCGGGTCAGTGGTAGTGAGGATTTTTTGGATTTCTCTTTGGTTAAAGAGCGCGTCTCGCACTAACCCTTTTTCCTTGATGAACCAGACAAAAATCAGCCGCGTGATCAGCCGGATAACGCTCGTCGCGTTGCGAACCTCCACGTCTTTCCCGGCGTCCTCTGGGAATGTCACCTGATCGACTGCCCAGAAGTACCAGTTGGCGATCTCCCTGAAGAAACTCTTGTTCAGTTCGGAGATGTCCAGCGTCTTCGCCCAAGCCCGATGCAGTTCGACAAAGTTGTGAACGCCGTGCGTTTTGTGCAACTGTTCGAGGGAGAGGTCGAAAAGGATTTCGATGTGAGCGCGGTGGGGGTTGGCATAATCGATGTCCTTGATCAGCGTGACCTTTTCGAGGACATCGCGGGATTCGTCGCGCTTGTGAAGGCGGCGGTTGATGATTGATAGCGTGAGCGTCCGCCCGTGCAGGAATAGGAGCATCACCGGCATCGGGAACAGCTTGTTGATTTCGCGGGTGATCTGCGAGAGTTCCGTCCGATTGTACACCGAACCACGCAACCGGAGCGCAAAGAACAGATACGACTCGATGATTGTGTTATCAACCCGCTTCACGCTGGGGTCGAAAAGCCATCCGAGTTGATTCGTGAGCGTCAGTTCATCGCCTGTGAGTTGGAAAAGCAGGTCAATGGAATTCCAGTCTGTAGACAGTGCCTTTTCGCGATTCAGTTTTTCAGCCGGGTCATACACCTCAAAGAACGCATCGGGGCGATTCGAGTCGAGGTCGATCTGCTTATCGCTCCGGTAGCCCAACACGTCGAGAAGGTGGACGGCATTTTGCGCTCGGTTCGTCCGACCACCCGAAGGGTCGGCGAGGTCGCCACTTCCGAAGCGTTGTACGGCGAAAGCGATTGCGTCTTTGTATTCCGTATCGTTCATCGTTGATTTGCCTCAGGTTCTGTGGTATTCATCAAGTCCCCTCTTCCCTTGCCAAGAGCGTTCCGACTCTCTGTAAAACCGCATCCACCGTCTCCACTTCACCGTGCAAGTTGTTCTCAGTCACTTGGGCTAAAAGGTCGTCCAGCTTCAAACAGGGCTGCGTCACAGGTGCGATGACTAACTCCGTACCACGGAGCGATAATTCGACCGGTGAATTGGGTTCGAGTCCAATCTGGCTAGCGAGCGGCTTGGGAATACGCAGGGCTAAACTATTGTCCCATTTCTGTACACGGGTTTCCAGATCTTTCATCCTCCAAAGCGTAGATACAATGAATATACATTGGGGGTCAAAATCTGTCAAGACCGATTTTGCGCTCAGTTCTCCGTTTTTATGCTCGGCTTGGATTGGCAAATCCAAGCCCACGCCGACGGGAGGAGGACCGAGTAAACGCCATGACGAATCGGCTGGATTTGTCAATCCAGCAGGAGCTTGTGAGGGACCTTAGCTCGTGGTGGATAGTCATATCCACCACCGCTCTACCTTAGCAGCTTGCGTACATCATCAATCGGAATAATACACGGTGAATTGGTGAGATAAAAGCCTGCGCTTGACCAGATATAGCTTTCGGGACTTGTGCTCAATTCCCAATGGGGTTGGCAGGGATTGTTGTGAATGTAGGTCATCTTCTGAAGCAAGAAATCCTCAGAGATAACATCCTTGGCATTGTAGCCGTCTTCCCAAACCTTGTAACTCTGTTTTTCGGGGCGTTTCACTTTTGCCCGAAGCCAATCAAGCACCTTTTGATTCCTTTCGACTTTCAAGTGTCGAATCAATCGGTCGGCTGTCTGTCGTTTGAAATCTCTCAGCACGTTTTCGAGTGGCTGGTCGGCGGAAAACTGTGCAATGAAGTGAAGGTGATTCGGCATGATGACAAAGCAGAACAACTGCATCTTTCTCCGCAGGCGGAAACAATCAAGGGTATCTACAAGCAGACGCTTGATAACGTCACGCCGAAAGATATGAGCGTAATCAACCGCCTTTGTCGTGACAAAGTAAAGGTGTTCTGGCTGAAAGTTAGGACGCCAGTTGGACATTTAAGCCTCCAGCGGATGCAATCGTTTCGATGGATTTGCCAATCCATCTAGAGCTAAGCCGTATCCGGCTTGGCTTGGATAGTTATATCTAAGCCTTTAGCCGCTGGATTTGACAATCCAGCGGGAGCAGGAGAGACCGAGCGAAGTGAAAAACTCGTATTATCTGTTCTTAATCCGTTCATTTAATCACCAACCATGTAATAAGTTCAAAGTCAGTCACATTGCTGACCTGTTTTTGTCGCTTGGGCAAGACGCCACCACGACTGGATAAGAGGTTACCGATAGCGCGTTTCTTGTAGGTGCTACTGAGTGATTTAATCGCTTTCTGAAGCAGGTCGTTGTACTGCGTCATGTTTGCGCCGTTGTCCGTCTGCTTGTCGAACAGGGCGCACAGTTCCTCATGCGGATCATTCACTCCCGCACACAACAGGCGGTACATCTCAAGCATCTGCTTCGGTTGGGCAAAGGTAAACCGTACCACGCCGTCCTCCCGAATATAGACAAGGAAATAGGGCTGGGTCGGGTTGACCTGCTCGTTTCCTGCCGAATCGCCTTTCTGCCGGAGACAGAAAACGACACCTTTGGCAATCATCGGATAACCCGGGTGCGTTGGGACAACGGTATAAAGTCCGAACGGCGCGTCTTCGAGGATTTTCCGATTGCTCTCGATATACTTCATCAGTTCGATGCGGAAATCATCGAGGGTAAATTCATTGAGCGCAATGCTTTCACTGAAATCCTCAAGGTCTAGGACTTCGTCTTTCAGACGCAGCAGTTGCTTGTCGCGGTACTTGAGGTCATCTTCAATCAATTCCCTGATGTCTTCGGGCTTTAGCTCTAACTTTAGCAGGTTGTCTTCCTGCGTGGCGGCGATGTCCACCAATGCCATGCGTGCCTCGACACGATTTTTCAGTTTAATGTAGCGGTTAAGGTCAGGTGTCGGCCAGAAGTTGACAAGCTGGACGCTGTGATTGATGCTGCCAATCCGGTCAATCCGTCCAAACCGTTGAATGATACGCACCGGATTCCAGTGAATGTCATAGTTAATCAGGTAACCGCAGTCTTGCAGGTTTTGTCCTTCCGAAATGCAATCCGTGCCAATCAGCAGGTCGATCTCGCCCTCCTGCGGCATCGATTTCATCTGGGCGCGTTTCTTGGCAACCGGAGAAAAGTTCGTTAGAATGTGACTAAATTCATTCCTGCCGAAAGTCGTCTTATTACCCGATGTGCCTCCACTCACCATTGCGATATAAATCCCCAGTTCTTCGGTTGTCCATTGATGTAGCGCATTGTAGAGATACGCGGCGGTATCCGCAGAGGCGGTAAACACCAGTACCTTGCGATTCGGCTGTCCCTGCTTGTCAATCGCCGGGTGTTTGACCTTCTCGGCGATCAGCTTCCTGAGTTCGGCAAGTTTGGCGTCACGGTCGGCGGTGATGGCTTCGGCTGACGTGTAAAGAATGTTGAGTTGTTCCTTGTCGCGTTTCAAATCCTCCAACCACGCACCAACATCAAGGTGCGCCATCTTGAAGACCAGCTTTTTTCCCACCTGCATCGCTTCCTGCAATTCTTCGTCTTCGAGGTCTTCAATTTCGATTTCTTCCAAGTCCAAATCAGGGTTTTCATCACGGAACTCCTGAAACAATCTGATTCGTTCTTCCAGTGCCTCAATTTTTTCAATGGTACGTCCCATCGTAATGGCAAAGGAATGAACGGAACTTTCCAGCCGCTTGAGAAAGTTCACCTTCATCATGCCGATCAGATAATGTTCGCGGTCGCGTTGCGTAAAGTTTTTGACCTGCTGCACATCGTACCAGGAATGGTATTCCGGAAGGACATATCTTGAGGGGTTGAACAGGGAAAGCTGGTAGTTGGAGATTTCATCATTCAGCTTGTCATAAGACATAAACCGTTTCTTCAGGTCAATGTCGGGATAGACAGAGATAGGCACCCTTCGTTCCGGGAATCCACCAAGCTCTTTAAGCGAGTCCGGGTAGTATTTCTCAATGTGTTTTCGGGAACGGGCGATAGTCAGTTCGTCAAGCAGCTTGAAAAAGTCGGAACTGAGCCGTTCCAGCAGATCGCGGGTTCGGCGCTCGCCGCGCTGCTTTGCCCATTCGGTAAAGCAGCGTTGCGCGGTTGCGAGTGTGTCTTTCAGGCTGGCAATGCCAAGCGGCTCTAGGAAAGCGTCATCTCGATCTTCGGTCAGAAAATAAATCTGGTTGCGCAAATCTTTCAGGTTATTATTCACCGGAGTTGCTGAAAGTAACAGGACTTTTGTTCTGATGCCGCTCTGGATAATGTCCTCCATCAGACGTTGATAGCGGCTCTTGCGAATCAGATTGCCATCCTCGTCCCGCCTGCCCGGTGTGTTGTTCCGAAAATTATGCGATTCGTCAATGACGACCAGATCGTAGTTGCCCCAGTTAATGATCTCCAAGTCAATGTCTCCTGACTTGCCGCGCTCGCGGCTCAGGTCGGTGTGTGACAACACTGTGTATCCGAAGCGATCTTTCAGGAATGGGTTCAGTTCGCTGTTATTCTGGGCTTGATAAATCGTCCAGTTGTCACGCAGTTTCTTGGGGCATAACACAAGGACTCTAGCATTCAGCAGTTCAAAGTATTTGATGATTGCCAGTCCCTCGAAGGTCTTACCCAAGCCAACGCTGTCAGCGATGATACAGCCGTTGTGCGTCAGGATTTTGTTGATTGCGCCCTTCACCCCGTCCTTCTGGAACTCAAAGAGGGCGTTCCAGATGTCCGTATCAACGAGCTGCATCTTTTCGGTGAGAAGCCCGCTTTGTTCCTGTTCTCCCAAGAATTTCTCAAAGATATGATACAGTGTTTTGTAGTAAATAAACTCCGGAGCGTGGTTCTGATAGAGTTGCTCAAGGTATAACAGCACTTCCTCTTTGACATCTTCGACCAGTTCCACCTCATTCCAGATTTCATCAAACCACAATTTCAGGTCGCGGCGGTCACGGTTGCTGTCCACCTCCAGATTCAGTTCAATGTTATTGCCGGTCGGACTCAGCCCCAGTCCACGCACGGTAAAATTGGAACTGCCCATAATAGCATCTTCCACGCCGTTATTGGCAATGTGATACATTTTCCCGTGCATCAGATTAAATTCCCGGATTGACCGAATCTGCACCTTCTCCCTTATCCACTCGGCACACTCTCTGGCGACGCGCTTTTGTTCCAGCCGGTTCTGAAGCTGCAAGCCGTCGTCCTCGATCTTGAAGGTTTTCTTGTCTGTCTTTTCCGGGTCGAGGCTTTTGACAAAACGCGGTTCACCGAATAGAAACCGAAGTCCCTCGATTCCCACCAGCGACTCTTTCAGAGCTTCAAAAGCGTGAATTGTAAAGTACGCGGAGACAATGGAAAGTGATGAGCCGTTCTGGATTTTAGACTTCAGAAAATCACCAACCGTACCCCGATGGTGGTTATCCCGGATTCCAGACATTTGGAGAGATGGGTTATTACGTGACATGATTTACTCATCCTGTTGTAACTTGGCATCTGCCCCGAAACTTTCATTGGGACAAAACATCGGTCGGAAGTCCGGTTCGACGCCATTGCGATTTGACAGAAGTTCTTCGAGGCTTTCCAACCTGGCGACCCATTCATTGATGCCCCGTGCCATTTCGACAAACACATCCTCATCGGTTTTTCGAGAACGCTTCAGCACCTTAAATCCATGGTCTGCCGTATCAAGAAAATGTAGCGTTGCCAAATCAAGCTCTTCGCAAACGGATTGCAACAGGTCTAAATCTGCTAGCTTGTCGCGTGTCCCCGACAGGAAAAGCATCGGTACTGTAACGTCGTTGAGATGTTCTGCCCGTTCGGTCGAAGGTTTGCCTGATGGATGCAATGGGAAGGAGAAGAATACTAAACCGCTCACATGTTCCAGCGGTTCCTCCGACGCGGCCATTGATGACATCCGACCACTGAAGGAGTGCCCACTGACAAGGATTGATAGATCGCTTGCCGCCTCATGCGCCGCTACCACTGCCGAGCGGACAGATTCCATGCAGACTGCGTTTGAATTTCGCCCGCCTCCAACTTCTGCATAAGGAAAATTGTATCTGAATGTTGCAATGCCAACGTCTGCCAATCGATGCGCGATGGTCTCTAAGGTTCTGTGCCGCATATTTGTGCCAGCACCATGACCGAGAACGACCAACCATTTTGCGTCGTCCGGACGAATCAGCAGTGAAGATACCTCACCTTTCTCCTTCGATGCGAGAAACTTCGATTCAATAGTTTCATAACTCATTTTTTATACCTTGGAATGTTTTATTGAAAAACAACACCCCGGCTGTCTTCCAACAACCGGGGTTTCGGAATATCGTTAATCTTGCCTTACGGTGTTGCCCACTGCCAACAGCGGAGTTGCCATTGGTGTTGCTCCACAGCAAAGGCGGCTGTGTAGCCAGGACCAGGCGTCAGTGCTTGTAGCGACCAGCGCGAGACTTCTTGCGAATCCCAATGCACCTCCAACAATTTTGTAGGCTCTCCCGGTGCTAGCGAGACAGCGAATTTGCCCAAGGGAATCGACAACCCTCTGCCCTTTCCCTTGATATAGGCTTCTTTGCGAGTCCAACAGTTAAAGAAACCTTCTTGTTGCTGATGTTCGGGGAGTGCCTGAAGTACGGCAACCTCTTGGGGCGAGAAGAATCGCTCGGCGATTGCGAGGAAATCAGAATTGCAACGAACACGCTCGAGATCGACACCAATCTCTCGACCAAGCGTCAACGCGACAAGGGCAAGCCCGTGGGAGTGTGACAAGTTGAAGCAAAGTGTCTCTTTGCTCAAGAAAGGTTTCCCGTAAGAATTGTAGCAAAAGCGAAGTCGTGAAGGCGATTTATTCAGGTAACGACCAAGAATATGCCTCAGAACCCCGCGGGCAATTGTAAAGTGATTGCGGTCTTTCTGAAAGTAAAACCGTTGGGCCCTTTTCAATTCGTCATCGGCCAGAAGACGCTGTAGGCTTTGGATATGCGCCTCCGGTAGATTCAGGGAAACCCGCCACACGTGTACTTCATCCTTTAACAACCTCAAGTTCTCTGGTGGTTGCAACCACAGCGAATTTTGATTTGTCATGGATGTTACCTTACGAAAACATTAGCAGATTCATCTTAAAAGGTCTTTGCACGCTGGCGAAGAAAATGATCGACCAATACGAGCGCAGCCATCGCTTCGACAATCGCAGGGGCGCGAACTAAAATGCACGGATCGTGCCGACCGTGCGCTGATAAGACAGTTTCATTGCCATGGATGTCTACGGTCTCCTGCGCTTTACCAATTGTCGCCGTTGGTTTGAAAGCGACTTGGAACAGGATGTTCTCGCCATTCGAGATGCCACCTTGAGTTCCGCCGGAGTTATTTGTCCGTGTGCGAATCTGTCCGGAATCGTTATAAAATGGGTCATTGTGCTGCGATCCAGTCATAGTCACGCATCCAAAGCCTGAACCAATCTGAAACCCCATTGTGGCGGGGAGAGACATCATCGCCTTAGACAGGTCTGCCTTGAGTTTGTCAAACACCGGTTCGCCGAGTCCAACAGGCACATTGCGTGATACCGACTCGATAATTCCACCGACCGAATCTCGATCTCGCCGGGCTTGCTCGATGCGCTCTGCCATCTTCGCGCTTGCTATTGGGTCGGGGCACCGAACGGGGCTTGATTCGATGTCATCAAGCGTCACGGTATCAGAATCGACTTCGGCACCAATTGTATGAATCTGTTTGACGTAAGCGAGGATTTCGGTGTCACACTGTTCTCGTAAAATCTGTTTTGCAATCGCTCCAGCGGCAACTCGCCCAATCGTTTCACGGGCACTCGCTCGCCCTCCACCTTGCCAATTGCGAATGCCGTACTTCTGCTGATAGGTAAAATCTGCGTGCGATGGTCGATAAACATCTTTGAGGTGTTCGTAGGCGGAAGGTCTTGCATCCTTGTTCACAACTCGCATCATGATAGGTGCGCCAATTGTTTGCCCCTCAAAAACGCCAGACTCAATCTGAACCTGATCTTCTTCTTGACGGGGCGTCGTGAGATGACTTTGCCCGGGGCGACGTCGGTTGAGTTCAAATTGAATCGCTTCAAGGTCGATCTTCAGTCGCGGCGGACACCCGTCAATGACAACGCCAATTGAGCCGCCATGTGATTCCCCCCATGTCGTAATCCGAAATAGATGACCAAATGTGTTCATCCTAATACTCCAATAAATCCCTTGACAAATGTGTGAGAATGGATTACCTTACAATAGCTTGGCAAATATAGCATATCATGACCGGAATATCAAATTAAAAACAATGTGAAACTGCTCAAATGGTCTATGAAACGCTGAAATGACAAGGAGAAACATGAGGCATAACAAGATACAGGATGCAGGAGTTTCTGATAATTTTTTAATCGGCAAAGGCGTTGCACAAGGAACGGAGATAATCATCAAATCGGTTTGGAGGAGGAAAAGGTGATCAAAGAATTCTTCAAGCGGTTGGACATTCGCGTAATCGTGATTTTCGTTGTTGTCGGGCTCCTGTGGGATACACCAGTGGTTTATCCCCTCAAAATTTTTGTTGTCTTTATGCACGAACTGAGTCATGGTATCGCAGCGATGATGACGGGAGGACAGATTAAAGAAATTGTTGTCGTGTCCCAGCAAGGGGGACACACACTCACGATGGGTGGTTCGCGGTTCTGGACATTGACGGCGGGTTATCTTGGAAGTCTCGTTTGGGGTGGACTCATCTTGGTACTTGCCGCCCGGACACACCTCGATAAATTGTTCAGCACATTGATCGGTATTGGCATGGTCTTTGTTTCGATCTTCTATGTCAGAAACATGTTTGGCCTCATTTTCGGGATTGCATTTGGCGGCGGATTGATCGTCATCGGTTGGTTACTTTCTGAATCAATCAACGACCTGATCCTCCGAGTGATTGGTTTGACGAGTTGCCTTTATGCAATCCTCGACATCAAAAGCGACATTTTAGACCGCGCCTATCTTCGCTCCGACGCACGTATGCTCTCTGAGTTGACGCATATTCCAACGGTCATCTGGGGATTTCTCTGGATTATCATTGCAATTATCGGCACACTCTTCTTCCTCTATGTGGCAGGGAAAGGGAAAGCAAAACTAGACAAACCTGTACCATCTGAGCCTGTTTAGACCAGACGTAATTGAGGAGATTTGAGCATGAATAAATTAGATGCAAACAGTCGCAGAAAATCCGATGCAAGATATGAAGATTTTGAATCCCGTATCCTGTATCGTGTTCCTTTGTCCGCCTCATCGTCCGATTTCCAAAATTGTGACAAGACCTGCCATGCAGATTTATTATGCTTATTGTTTTGGTGTTTGGTGAGTGTGCTGATAAGTGGTTGCGGGAAGCCTATGGCATCTCCGATTCCAACCTCCGAATCCGGCCCCAGATCTCAGAATCAGACCACCCAACTCCTCATCACTCGACTGAAGGATGCAGATGCCGGTATTCGCGTCAATGCCGCTGAGGAATTAGGCAGGTCGGGTGCAGCGGAGGCTGTCTCTGCGTTAATCGATGCTATGAATGATGATTACTGGGGGGTGCGCCTCAGCGCGGCGATGGCACTTGGCGATATTGGGGATGCCTCCGAACCTGTTGTGCCGACATTGGCGAAGGCATTGCGCGACGAAAACCCCTCTGTTCGTAGCGGAGCAGCTTGGGCGTTAGGCAGGATTGGTGAACCCGCAAAAGCAGCCGTACCCGCACTAATAGAAGCACTGCATGAAGATAAGGCGTCGATACGGTTCAATGCCGCTTATGCCCTGGGAAGAATTGGCGAGGCAGCGAAGGATGCCGTTCCTGCGTTAATCGAGGCCTTACGCGATGAAGATGGGCAGGTACGCCACTTTGCTACCGAAGCATTGAAACAGATCGGGACACCTGAAGCAACAGAGACTGGAACTCAATGACGGGCTTACACTTGCCTTCTAGAGGATGCCTCGATTTTCTACCGGTCAAAAGACTCGAACGCGCCACTCATCTCCGAATACTGAACCATTTTGATGATAATTCCCAACACAAATATCGGTATAACGATTAGCGCGATGAGAATCAGTACCCCCCACATCCACGATTTATTTCCCCGATCGGCTTTGGAAATTTCCGCCAACTTTAAAATGAGAGTTCCCGCTCCGATCATCGCCAATGCAACAAAGCCAAACACTAACCAGACCATGATTCATCACCCTTAATTCTTTTGAACCGGCTTGTGGATTTTGCTAAGATTCCTGCTGACCCGCGGAAAGATTCGTTCGTTTTTGTCAAGCAAAGTGCATCCACAATTGTGTAAAGGATAGAAGATATCGATTGTCATTGAACAGATAAAAAACCTGATTTCTCAAAGGAGAGAGTTATATGACAAGACGAGAACGTAAAGCCATCGTTCAAAAGGTTTTACACGAGGCATTTAATGGAATTAATATCAATGATGATACCGCTCGTGCAGAAGCGGTGCGAAGCCTTTGTCCCTGCCGTGAACCATGGAGCGTTTCCCTTTGGGGCTTCATCTTTGCCATGTGCCAAGACCCAAGCCCGCTTGTGAGAATGGAAGCGTTGCATGTGATTGAAGATGCCATTGCTCGCTCCGTGCCCAACGCGCACGGGAGGCGGTTTATCTGGAAGGCAACCAAAGACCCTGACCCGGAGGTTCGTCGGTTTGCAAAAGAAAAAATCAAGGTGCTTCAACGAGACCCCCGGAAACGCAAGCCGAAGATCCCTTCTTGATAAGCAAGTTTTCATAAACAAACTTTATATTCTGTTCTGTTGGGGTGCGCGAGGTCTGCCCTCCTACCCCTTAGGGGCGGGCACTTTGAAGAAAAAGACTTAAAAACCCCCTCCAACTCCCCCATCCGAAGGGTCGGCCACGATTGATAGCCCGTAGCTGAAATCGCTAGATTTCAGGTTGCCAAACTTCAGATCACGAGTTTCCTGTGAGATTTTGAAAACGATTTAGTCTATTTTATGAGATTGTCTCAAATGTCGTTCGCAACTGCTGTGCTTGCCCTGTTCGCGCCGATCGATACGCAGCATCAAAAATTTCTATCACATGACGGGCATGTTCCGCTGTGACGATCGTTGGCTTGTCTTCGCGGACCCAATCCACCAACTGCATAATGTCCTCGTAAACGTGGGCTTCTTGAATGTTTCGATGTGGCCCCACAACGTGTGAGAGGCTTTTCTGTGTACCAAGCTCTTGCCCAGGATAATCAATCGGCTCCCCATTCAGTTCGCCTTCTTTGATAACCCCCTCCGTGCCAAAAATCGCAAAGCGTCCGATACCGGGTAATCCTCTCGCCGCCACGCCATAGACAAGGGCAAAGAACGCCTCTCCGAAATCAAGCGTGATTAGTGTGTTATCATCCATGTCGCACGAAAGCATTTCTCCGCGGAATTCACGTTCATGAATGCGTACTCCCGAGAAAGCGGTTACCCGTTTTGCCGGCCCCAGAATTCCTGTCAGCGCATGCAGTCCGTAAACCGTCATGTCGTATAGAGGACCACCGCCCGGCCGTCGGAAATACCAAGCCGGATTGATGTTTGATAGGATGTTATCTCCTTGCCGAATCGACTCTTGCTCGTGGTATGTACCAAACGCTGAACCTGTGACCGCCCATGTCAATGTCCCCAATGCGCCATCCAGTATCAATCGGCGAATTTGCTGGTGGAGAGGACGCAACATTTCCCCGGGGGAAGCCACTAATTTGACCCCCTGCTTTTCGGCAAGTACAATTAGGTCATCCGCCTCATCAACTGTAGTGGTCATTGCTTTATTGAAGTGGACATGTACGCCATGTTCAATGGCGAGTTTTCCTTGCGCATAATGTATCCCGATTGGGGATGCAATGGTCACAGCATCTACATCTCCGGAGTCCAACAGATCTTCGTACTGTTCAAATGCCGAAGGAACACCGAATTCCTCCGCCGCCGCCTGTGCGCGTCCAGGCACCGGATCGCACACCGCCGTTACATGCAAACGGTCTTGCACATCTTCCTGTGTTAGGTGAGGCAGTATGCCTCGTAATGCGAGACTCCCCGCGCCAACAACGCCTATTCGTACTCTATTACTCATTGCAAATCCCTCCATGAAGTTTGATGTCGTGCATAAAGCAAAGGACATGTTTACTTGTGCAATCGTTGAATATCATCTTCGCAGATGAATTCTACTGTTACACCATTCCGATGAAGCGCATCCTTAAAGCCCCACCACTTGCTATCCACCGCCTGCAAAATTGGCGGATTTTCCGAGTGGGCACGGGCGACGGCAATGAATTTTCGGTCATCTGGATCAAAGTCATTTAACGCTGGATCTGTTGGAAACTCTCGAAATTCATTCTCCAAATTATCGATCGGCGTAATCGTAACCAAGTCACACCGTTCCGGGTTTAACCAGTTCGTCAAGACCCATTTCAGGAACGCATCGCCAACGCCGGGTTGTCCACTAGAGTGGAGATTCCGCAGGTATTCGCGAATAATTTGCCAGCCATTGTCAAGTGCCAATTTTTCCACGCCGCTGGTAATCTGCTGAATCCGTTCAATACAGGTTATCACGCAATCGGGGGATGCCTGTTCCGACCCGTCGTTGGCAACCACAGCGACATTCGTATCTACCACAACCGTCATTGCTCGCTCACCTTTCTGCGCTTCATTTCGGCTATGGTTTTTGCTGCTAAGTCACCCATTTCATCGCCGAAGAAGCCTTGTGGCCAATTCCTGATGTTGCCGTACTCATCAACGTCAAGCTGTTCAATTGCAGAGGTTCCCTCTTCGATTCGGCAGAAATAGAGTGCGGTCTTATCCGCCGAAATCTGTTCTTCGGCAATCCGCTGTTGTAGCCGCCGAAGGAGATGTTCGCTGTGGCTCTCAAGGATAATCTGGACGTTCCGCTCTTTGACCACGTCTATAAAAACATCCGCCAGATCTGCTTGAACTTTCGGATGCAAGTGGACTTCCGGTTGTTCGAGGATGAGGATTGAGCCCTCCGGAACGTAATAGCAGAGAATAAGCACGGGTAAGATTTGGGAAACGCCGAAACCGATGTCAGCCATCTGTACTTCAGGACCGCCCATCCTCATTTTGACGCAGAATTCGTAATCTTTTTCTTTATCACGAACGGGTTGAAGGGTGTAGGAATGGATCAACTCCATCGTCTGTAACCAATCCAGAATCCGTTCGTCGATTGACCTGCGTTCTCCTCCACTTTTGCTGGTAAGTAGTTGAACCCGTCCGGCAAGCAGGGCTGGTATCGCCTGTTGCCCCTGGTATCCTACGCCGGGTGGGTGTTCGCCCTGCCATGTGTAACGCCGTTGGGGATATTGGCGGAGCGGTCCGAGGTATTCGATTCGGGAAAATAGTTCTTCAAAAGCCTTCTTGAGCTGAGAAAAAAGTGTCTGGTAAGCCTCATTCGCTCCACTTTTAAGTCCATAGCATCTAAATGGAGATGGCACGCTCTTGCCCTTATTGGCCGGTTCCAGCCTGTACTGACCTTTGCTATTTAGTGCCATCCCAAAGTGATGTCTATCAGCCGTATAACGGAAGCGATCTAAGGCAACTCGATGCTCATCTTTAACAATGGACGTTAAAAAGGAGAGCGCATCGATTTCAATCGAAACGTTTCCCTGTCCTTGCGAACTTTCAACGGACATTTTTTGGGGCAACTTCCACGATACAGATAGGTTGAGTTTTGAATCAAGTCTATGCTCATGAATGATGTCATCGAAAGTGCCCAAATCGACAAGCGACTCAGCATCGCCAAAGTCAAGCACATCCGCCCAATCAGAAGGACGTTCTACGGTCTGTTTAAGCAAAAGCAACACTTGTAAAATACTCGTTTTGCCGGAACTGTTCGTGCCAAAAAGCCCGGTCAACGGCGCCAGCCGCAATTCTCCGGTATCTTTCCACGACTTAAAATTTTCTGCGCGGAGTTTGGTGATCATTTAACATACTCCTCTCTGTAAAGCGATCTGCTAGATCGTTGCCAATCCCATCAACGAGCAAGTCTCCTAATCCCGCGTAGCGGGGCTGTTCGTCTACTGCAAATCCCTCCATGAAGTCTTATGTTCCCAACCCACAGCCTGTTTGAGTTTATCACAGTTTAGAAATGATTGGTGCCCTTCGAGTTCCTCTGCCAGCGGAGCAAGCTCTGGATTGAAGCGTTCTACCAATTCACGCGAAGGCTCCAATGCAGTCGTGTCATCCCCATTGAGGAAATATACATCATGCGGCGGCAGTTCATCAGCGGCTTCCATCAGCAGATGATGGGCACTTGCGACATCCTCACTTCCAACCCAGCACCACAGCCACGGGTTCCAACCTTTCGCTGGATTTGCATTCTCCGCCATGCCTCGCCGCCGCTCCTGCGGGGTAATTCCCGCTGGACGAGTCACATAGGTGCGGATGCCATAGGCGCGGGTGTAGCTTGCTAACAGGTCTTCGCCTGCGCGTTTGGAAAAGCTGTATGAATCTTCAGGATAGCAGGGATGGATTTCGTCTATCGGTAAAGCTCGGATTGGAAACGGTGTGTCGCTAATTCGGAAACCGTGTCCCAATGCACAGTTGCTCCCTGCCATGACGACAACCCGAACGCTAGCTTCAATAGCTGCCTGCATGAGATAGTATGTCCCCAACATGTTAGTCTTGAAGGTGGTATCGAACGGGATGCCTTTTTCCGCCGCCCCTGCACGCATGTTGGGATGATCAACGGGGCCGGGTTGTGCTCCCAAATGTTGGATGGCCTCCACTCCCTGGACGGCACGTTGGCAGTCCTCAAAACAATTCAGATCGCCCTGAATCCACGGTAAGTTTGAAAATTCGTCCGACGGTTTTCGGCGCGATGTGAGGACAAGCTCATGCTGTGATGCCAATTCTCGGATGACAAAATTAGCCAGTCGACCACTCGCACCCGTAATCAATACTTTCATAATACCTCCTGGTGTAATTCCAATTCACGCGAAGATCTCTTCTACCGAACAACTGAATCCCTCGACGACATCTTCGCCCGTCAACGTTTGATTTCTGGTCAAAATTTTAATGTCATCTTGTGAACGATAGACGGTGACTGTCTTTAATACAGGGTTGATGACCCAAACCAATTTTGTTCCTGCGTCCAGATATTCAAACACCTTTTCTTGAATATCATAAGCCTTGTCGCTAGGCGAAACGACTTCGATTGCCAAGTCTGGCGGCACTGGACTGGCTTGGCGCCTGTTGTCAGGAAGCTGCTCCTGCGAGACAAACGCCACGTCCGGCTTTCGTCCACTTTTTCCGATTGGAAATGTGGTCTCTGCTGTGTAGATTCGACCTAATTGATGTTGACGCACATGAGTGCTCAATAGAAAATGAATATTGGAGCTAATTTCTCCGTGCTCCATTGTCGGTTCTGGCATTGGTACCAATTGTCCTTTCACGTATTCGTAGGATGGATAATCTCCCGTCATGAATTCTTCGAGCGTAATTGTCTCGGTACTCATCTTGTCCTCCTCAATTTCTTCTTGATTTTCGACACGCCGCAATTACATCCTCAGATGTGGACGACGAACTCACCAACATCTCGATTGCTAAAATAGAAGCATCCGCAATTCCGGATTCACGGCATGTTTCCACAAGCAGTGCAGTCTTTTCGCGGGCCATCTGCCCGATATTTCCGCGTAACTCTGGAGGTAGTATCTACAATAATCTTTACTTCTATTCCTCCAATTCAATGACAAGCTTTTGCATTGCATCCTCATACCGAATTAGCCAACCAACAGAGGAGATCCAAGCAAGCTTTCCGCTCACGTTGATCCGAAAGCACTGGAATGTCCCTGCGTCAACGGTGATTTCCTCAGCATCTTCAACCTCAATTTGAAGCTGACGAAGCGTTCCGTTTTGCGGATTGAAAACACTGATTTCTCGTCGCATGCCCGTAAAAAACTCCTGTTTGCGAAACACCAAATCCCACTGCCAGGGATTGTCGTCTTCAACGAAATAAGCCTCTTTAGCTACCGGAAGTATAGATTTATCACCTGCTGTTCCTCCTCGTAGTCTTGCACCTTCGCGGACGTATTCGTAAGATTTGCTTTCGCCGTTAATTACCATATCCAGATGGTAGAATAGCGGAATTCCATCCAGCGTCAGGTACATCTTCGATTGCGCCTCAATTCTTCCGCGCGTATTGTCGTCCAAATTGAGAGAGGCTTGGAGTTCATAACACTTAACCCCTTGATACGTGAGCGTACCATTGACACGGCTTGTGCTATTTCCGATTGGATGTCCATCAACCATAAAACGATAACGCGTTTGATCTCCAACCTGAAGAGGAATCAGATCTTGCCACGCAATCGCAGTGCTCTGGAAATCGAGAATCCGCATCTTCATTTCGCCAACTTCTGGAGCACATCTCCCCTCTCCGCGCCAGAGGGTGATGTGTCCTGGGCTGAATTGTCCTACCTCTCCCGTTAAAGCATCCACAGCCATCCAACCCACGTCTCCTCCAATGTAGGCTTCTATCCAATGATGCTGAACGAACTGACGCTCATTCACATACAGCAATCCTCCCAGGAGACGCGCCGGAATTTTCAGTGATCGAAGCAACGCGATGGAAAGACGCGAGTTTGATAATGCATCGCCGACTTTGGTTGATAAGCATTCGTGTGCGGAAACCGTTGTTGCATTGTAGCGGATTTCTCGTGAGGTCTGTTCAATGATTGCCTTTGTTGCCTCGTAAGCGGTTTGGGCTGAAGCTGTAATTCCCTCTGCTTTCGCTTGAATTTCAGGGTGATCGGATTCAATTTGAGGTGTGGGTTGAAGGTATGGTTCGGGAAGATCGATTCCAGCCATCGGCAACGACATCGATTTGTCCGCCGCATATTTGATTGATCTGACTGTGACTTCACCGTTGATGTGTATGCGTTCTCCATCTCGGCTCATCTCGCCATCGAATACTTGATGTGAAAGGTCGATCGGCGGCTTTCCCGAAGCAACAACGTTCAGGTCGAGGTGGGCTTGCAAGGAGGCAAGGTCTGAGGCGTTTCCCATATCGCGTTCGATTACAATTCGTGGGAGATCAGTTCGCCGCAGAATGGCAGAATGATCTTCCGACATTATTGCCTGAGATAGCATCGACGAATCCGAAAGAATGATGACCGTTTCCTGTGAGGGAATTGTCCATTTCACAATTTGCTTGGATTCCTGAGCATACCAGAATTCCATCTTTGTGCCGCCAGTCTGTGCTTCAAACCGATCTGTCTGATACACTGTGTTCCCAATATTAATCTGGTCTTGCTCAACCCACGTCAACGCCAATTCAACTGCCTTTGGCAATTGAGGCACCGCAAGTGGAACAAGGATATGAAAGAGTTGTGTTCCACGCTTTTCAAAGTCATACTGACCTAACACAATGTTGTAGTGATCGACTCTAAAGTTGCTGTCGGCAATATAAGTGGGCTTTGGGAGTTCGATCTGATTGTTGAAGTTCTGTTCGCCCGCGGCAGTCACCTGTGTTGCGATATGGTTCTCAAATTGCGTGTCGATTGTAGATTGTGTGAATCCGTTGATATAGGTTGAGAGATGATATTCGATGGGTAAAAAGGTTTGGGGGTTCAAGCGAGTATTAGCCACCAACTTAATCTCCTGATCGAGGTTGCCTTGCCCCAAATTGAAAAGCACGGTTGTTTGTACTGCTAAATCTGTATCGTGATGTTCAAGCTGATAGTGAGTGTATCCAATCGCTCTGCCGAACATCCTAATCTCGTAGGAAATTTCATCTGCGTATGTGGCGAGAGTTGCAAGCAGGAGCGTTAAAAAAATGGTGATAGATTGCTTGAGCATCCAATAAACCTCCAAAATGAGAAAAAGTTAGGATGATGAAAAAACAGGGCGTCAAATCCGACCCGATCTGTAATTGTAGCATAGAGGACATAATTCCGCAAAAAGAAACCAAGCGTTTAATACTAACTAAATTTCTCTGTTAAAGTATATATTTCAAACCACGGGGCCCGCATGACTACTGACTTCTTGCGGGAACTTATTTCCGAAAATTAGTTATTTCATGGGATAAATGTCCGGTTCTGTCATTCTGAGTGAAGCGAAGAATCTAGATCTTTTACTCGTCTCCGGGCTCGACTCCTGCTCAAGATGACATTTCAAGTCAAGATAACTTGACTTTGGTAAATAGGATTGCAAACGCAACCTTGAAAAGGTTTTGACAGATATTGCCGTCGGCAAGTTAGCCATTGTTGAATTGACGGCGAGTGACAACGGCCTACCTAACCTTTTCAAGGTTTTTAGACCTGTTAAGCTACCAAAGTCATAATAAGAAACAGTAGTTAAACAGCCCGAACTGGGCACGTTTCATTCTTGACCCAGTACGGAGAGCGTGCTATAATCTTGATGCACGGCAACTATTCAGTACATGACAGAATTTATGCCAAATTTCAGTACGGGTTTGGTAGCTTCTTGAAGGACTCAGAGCGACAATCATAAATGGTATCAGTTAGGAGGCGTATATGCCCTTGAAATCAAAAGCAATTGTTTTTACTGGACAACGGCAGGTTGACCTCATTGAAACGGAAGTGCCCAATCCAAGTGCCGGAGAGTTTACGATACAGACACTTAACACGCTCATGAGCATGGGAACGGAAATGTTCTGTTATCGGGGCGAGTCGGATGTGGGGAGTCATTGGCATGGATGGGTCAAATATCCGTTTTATCCCGGCTATAGTTGCGTTGGACAGGTGATTAAGGTCGGCGATGGCGTCGAAGGCATCGCTGAAGGCAACCGGATCTTCAGCTCCGTTTCACATCGTCAATTCGCCAATCTGTCCGGTAATCCGGCGAATATCACCAAAATTCCCGACGATGTCAGCAACGAGGAAGCGGCGTGGTGCAAGTTGGCAACGATTACCCAAACGGCAGTTCGTCAGGCGGAACATGCGATGGGAGATACTGCTGTCGTCATCGGGCTGGGGCCGATTGGACAGTTGGTAACACAATACCTACGAGTTATGGGGTTGCGTGCTGTCCTTGCAGTCGATTCGGTACAATCACGTCTGGACATTGCGCTGGCACACGGTGCAACGGCGGCTTTCTGCGGTAACGCGGCTGACGCAAAGGATTTCGCTTTGGAACACACCGATGGCGTTCTTGCGGATGTGGTTTACGATGCCACAGGGCATTACGCAGTTTTCCCACTTGCGCTACCACTCGCTCGGCGATTTGGCAAAGTCATCCTTCTCGGCGATAGCCCACACCCGTCGAAACAACACCTGACCGCAGATGTGCTCACCCGTCAATTGCGTGTTATCGGTACACATAACGAAAACCTACCGCCACAGCATGCCCACTGGACTGCTCCACGTCAGCAACGCCTTTTTCTGCAATACTTGCAGCGGAAGCAGATGCGTGTTTCGGATTTGATTACGCATCGCTTTAAACCGGAGGAAGCGGCGGATGTTTATGCACAGCTTGAACGTAATCGTGGCAACAGCATCGGCGTGATTTTCGAGTGGTAGTTCAAAGTAACCCAATTTTCAAATCTTACCCTTTTTGATTTTTTCTTTAGACGATTTTGGGATGGTTCACATCCCCAAAACCGATCAACGAAAATACCTCGAAGCCCCTTTCTGCGTCAGCTTCGATTTCTGTTGCCTAGCGTCTAAAAAACTGTAGAATACCGACTCGTGTTTTCCGGTCAGACTTTGTGGACATGGTAACGTAATCCGCGGGCCATCGCGCCTGAGGAATCAATGTGGGAGGTTATGTTGTGAAACCAGTGCTTGTCATTCTTTTCATTGGAGTCAGTCATTTTCTAGTTGCTTGTGTGGATGATGCCAATGAGCACTACAATCGAGGCGTTGGTTATGAAAAACAGGGAGACTTATACAAAGCGATGACCGCGTATGAAAAAGCAACCCGATGGGGAGAAAACCATATTGAAGCCCATTACAGGTTGGGCATAGTTTATCTGAATCAAGGCAAATTTGAAAGAGCCATTAGGGTACTCAGAAAAGCTATTAGTCTTAACCCGAAATTCGCGGAAGCCCATAATTATCTGGGAATCGCCTACCAACAGCAGGGAGAACTCGACGACGCACTTGAGGCATGGGAGATGGTGGTCCGCCTCAACCCAAACTTAGCCAGCTCACATCACAATTTGGGCTCTGCTTACAACAATCTGGGGATCGATTACTTCAAGGAAGGCAAGTTCGAGGAAGCCATTGTAGCGTTCAAAAAAGCCCAGAGCGTCAATCCAGACTTAGCAGAAGTGCTGGAGGATTTGAAAGATCGAGAGGAATTCGACGAAGCGGTTACGGCGTACGAAACAGTCGTTGAGGCGCACGACAATCTGGGAAACATCTACTTCAATCAAGGCAAAGTGGATGAAGCGATCGAAGCATTCGAAACCGTCATCTACCTTGATCCACGCCATGCCAAAGCTCATTATAATTTAGCGGCCGCCTATTCCGTCGAAAACAAAAAAACGCTGGCGATAGAATCCCTGCGAAAAGCTGTTGCTCTGGAGAAAAACTACGTTGAGCAAGCGAAAACAGACCGCCACTTTGATAATATTCGTGGCACCCCGGAATTTGATGAGATTATAACCACACTTGAAGATCTGTAAGACCCAATAAACCAAAGGCTTTGTGCGCGTTATACGCACTCACACTTTATCCTTAGTACGACCTTGACTGTGTCGGATTAAACGAAATCCCATCCCTGTGGGAGCGGGATGCGTCTCGCAATGAGTTGCTCAGCAACGTAGCCATGACAATTTTCATCTCATCTCCTTGCATAAAGGCGGCTTATTTCGGCATAACGTTGCTGATAAAATCGGAACGACGTACCAGTACGCGCAGGTCATGATTCTGAAGCGGGAAGTCTACCCGTGCATTCCCCAACCGCTCGGACTCGTGAAACGAGAGTACCATCTCCAGTGCGGCGCGACCGTCATGTCCTGTGGATACCGTGTCGGTGTTTTGATCAAGACTGTCCACTATCTCTCTCACCGATAACGGGATGACGCATCGTCCTACCCCGAAGGTATTGATCTTCTGGTCTTCGGGGACTTCGTCGAACACAACCTCCTTCCCATCCACAACGAGACGAAATTGTGGTGGGCGAGGATTGCCAATCGTGATAACCCCTTTTGATCCAATGAGTTCAAAGATGTATGTCGCGCCTCCCCCACTCACGCCGTTGACATTGCAGCGCACCCCGTTTTGGAAATAAAAATAACCGCTCCCGCTCGGATCAAGCGAATCGGGGGAATGCAAATGTCCGACGGCCCACGCAACCTCTCCAGTGAAGTAGCGGAGCATATCGAAGTAGTGTGTGCCATTGTTTGCAAGCCCCGCGCTGAAATTCAACTCCATTGCTCGCAACTCCCCAATCCGCTCTTGGTCGATTAATTCCTTGACTTTGCGAAACTGCCAATCCCATCGCCGCCCATGATTGATGCTTAACTTGACGTCATGGGCATCGCAGGCGTCAATCATCTCATCCGCTTCACGCAACGTGGTCGCCATCGACTTCTCGCAAAAAATCGCTTTCACTCCACATTCGGCAGCCTTCACGACGATGTCACGGTGAGGAATGGGGTAGGTGCAAACACTCACGATGTCCAACGACTCGCTTTCAAGCATCTGTTCCCAACTGGCATAAAGTTGAGATACGTTCCACCGGCGTCCGAAGGCATGTAGTCGTTCGGTGTGTGCGTCGGCGGCGGCAACAATATAGGTACGTTGGCAGTAGTCGTAGCATCCTGCATGCGTATTTGGGTTACCACGGTGAGGTTCCTGTTCGAGCAAACTTGCAATCCGTCCACAACCAATAATACCAACCGTATAAGTTTTCATTTGCATCCTTGTAATACTTCAGTCTCCTAAACCACTGATGGCTTCTTTTAACTCGTGTGTGGATTCCGCAAGTGTTCCACGTAAATAACGAACTTCGCGGTCTGCCCTTCGATTCGGAGGCGGTTCGTCAGAGGGAATTAACCTCAGATTGATGAACACCGGACCTTCCTGATTCAAAATGTCGGGAAGGGATGACTCAAATGAATCAGGGTCGTCAAACTCATAAATTTTCTCAAACCCCGCTCCTTCGGCAATCGTGGCAAAGCTGAAAGTCCTATTGCCGGGAATCTGCTGATTTCCAGTGACCTCATAGGTTCCATTATGGCACACGAATAGATAATAGTTCCGCGGCGGATTTTTCAGCCCTGTGATTGTTGCAAGTGTGCCTAAACACATCAGCATGCTCCCATCGCCGTTGAACACAAGCACTTTTCGATCTGGTCTCGCCAGAGAGATGCCGAGCGCGAAGTCTGCTGCATGTCCCATTGCACTGCCAACGGATGCAAAGTCAAGCGGGTGATCAGAAATTTTTCCCCATGGTATAACCGTTCCCATGGTGGTAACTACTATTTCGTTTGTGCGGTGTTTCGAGATGATTTCCAGACACTCTTCTTTGATCATGATATTTGATTCCTTCTAAGGTAGAATACGTGATGTCAAATTGTAAACTAGATTTATTGCTTTTTTGTTACGGAATCCATCGTTTAGTCGTTTGTTTCGCAGAGGGTAACCTTACTTATACCATTTGCAAATCGAAACGCTACTGATGGAGCACTCGAATCTGCAGATTGATCGAGAATTAGTATTAGAACAAAATTGTATTAGTCAGCGGGATGGTTTACACATTCAGGAATACAGGTGAGTGGTGAATAGTGAGTGGTGATTTGGCGTCGCTACCACTAACCCTGGACGACTCACCAATCGAAGGTATGTCTACCATCATATTGACCAATACAGATTTGGCACTATAAGGCACACTAAAAAAAGCCCACGAACCGCAGACTCTTTGGAAAGAATAGCGAATAATGGGCATAACTACAAACGCAAATTTCAGGTTGAAGCAGACGCGGCAAAAGAAACCGTCCTTGCCGATCTCCGCCGAAGGGAAGCCAGAGGTACAAACCCGTGCCATGTTTGTACCTCTGGCTGGCTTTGAAGTGCTCGCGGAATTGAAGATTTTCGATTTGCGGCGCCTCGACCATTGCTGGCAAAAATGCCCTTGACAAAAAAGTGGGATGGCACTATGATAATGGGGATTTCCGTAGGGGTCACGTCTCTTGGTCCCAAAGGGAGACAAAATCCTGTCAAAGCCAGATGGGAAAAGGGCTGGCGCGATTTTAGCGGAAAAATCTGGTTCGGAAGTGAGTCGTGACGCGGGTAAAAGACCTGTTTTCGCCGTTTTTTTTCCTCCGTTTCCGGACCAGATATTGGGTCAGGGAGTCTGGTTCGGAAATGGGGGTCAGAGAGGCTGTGGTGGCAAGGCTTGCAGAGGGGTGCCCTTGCGATACCGCTTCCCCGATGAAGGGGATTGATCGGAAAATCGGCATAAAAAAAGCCCGGTGGGAATCTATCCCACCGGGCTTTTTGCTGGTTTGACTCTCTATCTTGAGGCATGATGTGCGAGGAAAGGCACGTTATCGGTTAACACGACATCCGGTGGCAGCGCTGGCGCCTGTTTTGGAAGCGCTGTGCCACCGCCCATCAGAATAGAGAGTGTCGAGGTCGTCAAGAATTTCCTTCGGGTCATCATTTGGATCACTGATACCTCCTGGAAAGTCAGATACCACCCCGGTTTT
>JADFGN010000030.1 GCA_022567695.1 Candidatus Poribacteria bacterium
GATGGTGTTGCTCTCTTGAGAAGCCACGTCCCGGGTATTGATAGGGAATATATTCTCGGCTTCTCCTGTAATACAAATCCTTTAACTTTCATAATGTTACTCCTATTTACCCTGTATAGGAATGTTTTCTATAACTTAGGTTAAATTAAGAAAAAATCAATAGCTCCTCAGCTGTTCGTCTTGAAGATACCTTTGCCTGGTTGATCCTGCTGTTCGAGATTCTTATAACCGTAACGCCGGTCATCGACGTCATCGCGCCCGAAAACATTGGTGACTGGTCGGGCCTCCACGCAGAAAACGTGCGCGCTGAAAGAGCTATCGACACATTGCAGATTGGTCTTGGTCTTTTGGTTGTTACGTTCGTGGTAAAGTCTGTAACACGGTCAAATTCGAGATTAAACAGGGCCCGGAGGACGATCGAGAACGGCGGTGACCGCATCCTGTTGAGCCTTGGTGGCGGCGGCATTGACGAGCTTTCAGCCATCTTTAGGCGGGCAAGCAGTAATTCCGAGCGCATCAAGGCAGCTGAGACGCTTGGGCGCTTTTCTGAAACTGACAACCAACACAACCGGGATCAGGCAATTGCCGTCCTATCCGGAGCTTTCCAGAGCAACGCCTTTGAGAAGCTGGTGAAAAGAGATCGACAAGAAGTCTTGGCAGAAGCTGCGAACCAATTGGCGAAATTTGGGCACGACGCGGAGCCAGCGGCCAGCAATCTTTTGGCCACGCTCTCGCTCTTTGAGGATAACGCGGATCTGGTGCTAATACCTCAAGACGGACTGCCTCTGGAACGAAGATCCTAAAAAACGAAACAGATATGTCAGGATATCTATTCGATGCCCCAACACCCAGAAAGACGTTTCCATTACTGCGGATTGTTTATCCATGCTTTTATCGTAAACATAAGAAGCGCAGTTGTCAAGACCGTATTTTACCTTATCGCCGCTTAAACCGACTCTCCAATTCGCTCTGACTCATTTCCACAATAATCGGCCGGGCATGTGGGCAATTGAAAGGCAATTTCGTCTGTGAAAGATCTTTGATGAGATTCACCATCTCTTTCATTGTCAACGAATCGCCGGCTTTGACAGCCGATTTGCAGGCAAGCGTAATCAGTGCTTTATCCTGCACTTCAAGCAGGTCCAGATTGGGATTGACCTCTTCGGAGAACCCATCTAACAGATCTGTTACAGTACCAGCGACAAGTTTAGTTGGAAGTGGGGCGGGGATTGAACGGACGAGGATTGTATTCCCACCAAACCTTTCCACATCAAAACCAAGCGTTTTGAGGAGTTCTTCGTGTGCCTTGAGAATTGTCAATTGTTGGGAAGTGGCCTCTATCGTCACAGGAAGTAGAAGCCCTTGCACGGGCAGGTTATCAGCCTTCAGTTGCTCAACGAAACGTTCGTAAAGTACCCGTTCCGCCGCAACGTGTTGATCGATGAAGAATACTCGACCTGTGGCTTCCGCGACGATGTAGGTGTTGAAGAGACAGGTTTTCAACTGTACATCTTCAAAATCCAGCAATTCGAGATTCACTTCCTCTGGAATTGGCTGTTGAGGTGGTTGGATGTTTTTGGGGAGTGCATCAGAAGCAGAACTTCCAGATTCCAAATCAGTGGGTGGGGGGTGTTCAACCGCCTCCGTTGTTGAAGGAAGGGGTTGAGATGATTGAGATTCCTCTGGCATTTTCCCACGAGTATGATTGCCGAGCCCTGGGCTTGGCATTCTTTGGACAATTCTATCAACCAGCGACGTAGATGCCGATTGCTTCGGTTGAGTGTCTATCTTAGGAATATATTTCTGTTTGTAAATACCACTATGAAGCAGTCGCACAACCTCGCTATAGATTGCTCGCTCATTCCGAAAACGCACTTCGATTTTCGCGGGGTGAACGTTTACATCGACCTCCTGCGATTCCATCGTCAACAACAGGAAGGCAACGGGATATCGATCTTTCGGCACCATCGAACGCATGGCTTCACTCAGTGCCGCACCCAAAATTTTGCTGCGAATCGGACGTCGATTTAGGAAGAAAAGCTGGTAGTTTCGATTTGCTTTGGTAAAATCGGGTTTTCCAATGAAACAGTGGAGATGAAGGTCCGGGAGTTCCTTGTCAAATTCGATGAGGTTTTCCGCGAACTCTTTGCCGTACAGCAGACGTATGCGCTCGATGTGGGAATCACACGCACGGACATCAATCAGAGAACGAGAATTGTGGGTGAGGGAGAATTGAATTTTCGGTTGAGCGAGCGCCGCCCAAGTGACTTGATTGGTGATGTGATTCAGTTCCGTCGTCTCGCTTTTGAGAAATTTCAACCGCGCCGGGACATTGTAGAACAGGTTGTTGATTGCGATGTGTGTCCCCGGCGAGCAACCGCTTTCCTGAACAGACCGCACGACACCACCTTCAACAGTGATCTTTGTGCCTTGTAGTGCATCTACCGTGCGTGTCAGGAGTTCAAACTGTGATATAGAGGCAATGCTTGGTAACGCCTCGCCTCGAAAACCAAACGTCTGAATCTCCTGTAGGTCTTCAATGCAACTCACTTTACTCGTTGCATGACGTTCTAACGCGATGAGGGCATCTTCACGACTCATTCCACTCCCGTTATCTGAAACCCGGATGAGTCGCTTGCCGCCTGCACGAATCTCAACTTGGATGTTCGTGCTGTCAGCGTCAACGGAATTTTCGACTAACTCTTTGACAATGGATGCGGGCCGCTCGACAACTTCACCGGCGGCAATTTTGTTCGCAACATCAGGAGGTAGAATTTTAATCTTTGGCATGGACAACTCCTGCTTCTTCAAATTCATAAAGGTGGCATCTACATACATGGGCTTCGGTGAACGTGATAGCCAGGCACTGCGGCATCACTTTGGGCAAGCAGGCAATCTAAAATTCGGGATGACTCAGGTTTTGAATTCAAATATTTCAGTTATGACGCGGGTTTTCCGTTCTGCAAATCACAACTGTAATTCTGAAACTTGCTTATCGACTTTCTTTTGGGTTTTAACTGTATGATGAGTTGAGCATCTAAAGCATCAGCGACACGTTTTAGGGTTGAAAGGGAGGGCCAAGATTTAAGACTTTCCAATCTCGATATACTGGACTGTGTCGTACCTAATCGCGCTGCCAATTCCTTTTGCGTGAGATGAAGCTCTGAGCGTCGCTTGATAATGCTTGAGACTAATTGATAAATCGGTTCTAATTTTTCATATTCCTCTTGAACCTTTGGATTGCTGAGTAATTGGAACTTCAGTTCTTCGTAGTTCATCAAATTGTTACCTCTTCCTTGAAAGATAGTCTCTCATTCGACGAAGAGCCAGGCGTAAATCCTTCTTTGGGGTTTTCTGTGACTTTTTGGCTATGGCATGAAGCAGAACGAATTTTCGTCCTGTAAAGGCAAAGTTGCAAATATATCTTCCTCGTCAAGTGTCAAATCAGAAGACAAAATAGGTCAGACTCTTTGAGACGATACCAAAAGAGAATTGTGGGTTTACCCAACACGCGTTCGTCAGAGCTCTCCTTACCGAAGAAAGATTAGGGAATTTTCCGCAAGCGTGTGTTAGTAAACACAATCTCCAAAGTCAACAACAGGATTGCCGGGAGTAACAGATAGACAGCAAGCTGCTTGTAGCGGATGTATTCGGTGACTTCGAGTTTCGTTGTTTCAAGCTGATTAATCTCTTCATAGATCTGGGATAGCTTCCGCCTATTGGTTGCCCGGAAATAGTGTCCCTCTGTGATTTCGGCGATTCGCTTCGGCGTTTTCTCATCAACATAACTCAAGATCTCTCTGTACTGTTTACCAAAAATCGGATCGTTATACGGTACCAGCGTGCCACCCTCTTTTCCCATGCCGATTGTGTAAATCTTTATACCGAGAGCTTTTGCGATTTGAGCGGCGGTGATTGGGTCAATTTCGCCGGCGTTGTTTTCTCCATCGGTCAGTAGGATAGCGATCTTGCTTTTAGCTTTTGAATCACGCAGGCGATTTGCGGCATTGGCGAGTGCATCCCCGATTGCAGTACCATCTTTGATGAACCCAACCTCCAAATCACGCAATAATGCCCGAAGTGCCTGATAATCAAGTGTAAGTGGGCACAATGTAAAACTTTCACCGGCAAACACAATCAGCCCAATTCGATCGCTTTTCCGGCGGCTTAGAAATTCCCGAATCACCGCCTTGGCTGCCTGTAAACGGTTTGCAGGCTTGAAGTCTTCCGCAAGCATACTTTCAGAGATGTCGAGAATCATAAGGATGTCAATCCCTTCGGAAGTCCTCTGCTCACGTCCTTGGGGAGATTGCGGCTGTGCAAAGGCGAAAATAATCAGGACCAGTGCAAGAAATCTCGCGAAGCTGAGAAGAGGAAGACACTTCAGCCAAAAATTGGGAGTTATCTGACGAACAATACGAAGATCTGAGAAACGAATGCTCGCGTTTTTTTGGTGGTACAGACGCCAGATGAGAAGCGGCAACAGAAGGAATAAGATCAGGAACTCAGGCTGGCTGAACTGCACGATTTAACGCTCTTAATTGTACTGTCAACGTAGCAAAATTTACTCTCGCTGGCTACAGATGTGGTTGAAATCTCAGCATTCTCAATCGTTATATGTTCGATACTTCTTAGGGAGAGAATAATGCGACCTTCGGGACGGGTGAATTTTCTGCGGCGACCGAATAGATTTCTGCCCAAACGCCGTCCTAATGCAGACGCCGACACCAATGGTGCTTGCAACAACAAAGGTTAGCCAATCAATGTAGGGAATGGCTGTCGCCATGCGATAAATCAAGTAACCGACAATCACAGCTATAACACTTGACTGTTTGGGGAAAATCGTGCTACCCATTGAAAGAAAGATTGCCGTTTTACCGTAAATTGCCATCGGCAACAAGACCGAGCAGAAGAGCAGCATCAATGGAATACCAATGATTGAGTACACCAAAACCACTACAAAATAGGGAACGGCAATAAGCACGAGAGCTCCAAGCAGTGTACTACCAACTGGACGGTGGGAAACCACGTATGCCATATTGCCCATCTGCTCAGAAAATGTAGAGGCCAATAGAATATGGATGACCGTTAACGTCCCAAGTGTGAGCACGCTCCACCAGAATGACATTCCCCATATTTCTTGAGGGCGCATTATTAACGAAATCGATTCCGGTAGCAACCGCCAACCATTGATTTCGACTGCGTTCTCCAATTTATTGGATTCGACGTTAATCTTTCCCAGAATAACCCTGACTTTCCCCATAACCTCTGCCTCTTTTTTGATTTCTGCGTTGCCTTTCAGCACCAATATATCTCCGAGAACACGTCCTTGAATTCTGGCATCCCCACCGAGCAAAATAACACTTTGAACCGTTTCCCCAAACTGGAGATGAAAATCGCCGAATTGCACAACTCGTGGTTCCATACCGGTGTCCTCCATTGCTTCTACGGACCGTGCTTCTGGTTCGGAGGGCAAGAGAGTTCCCTGAGACAATGCCTCAGTTCCCGGCTTCTTTTCAGCTTGTGCCTTAACTGCTTGCGGGAATAGGATTAGAAACCATGAAAGGGAAATTAAGAAAAATAGTACCTTCACCATTTAATACTCTCAACTAAAGTGATTTGGTATGGAAACATATACCTGTGTACCGAACACTATAAAACATTCCAAAGATTTTGTCAAGCTTTTCTTGCATGTTTTTGATGTGGAAAAATTGACAAGCATGGAACGTAATATTGTAGCTCGATCCCTCTCACAGGAAAAGCCGCCCAAGATCGGACGATGGTTCATGCTCACCGCAGTTTCGTAAGCCATGCAAAATGAATGTCACCGCACAACGGCAACCTTCCCACTCTGACGCACAGTTTGCCCTTCCCGCTTTGCTTCCAAGATATAGATGTAAATTCCGCTTGAGACGCTTTTCCCCATTCGATTTTCGCACTTCCAGACAAAGGCTTGTCGTTGACCAGTCACATCGCGTAATTTATCGGTGTAGAGCAATTCGCCGATAACATCATAAATTTCAAGTTCGATATCAGCCGACTTGGTGAGCTTGAAGTTGATGGTAACTTCATGTGACGCAGGACTTGGATAGGCAACCACCTCATCGGCAAAAGCAAAGATATCGCGGGTAAAGAAGGTCTGTCGATGTTCTGCCGTGTTACCCGCTCGATCGATGGCAACGACCTCAAGCGTATGCCTGCCCGCATCCAGGTTGCTCGGCAGATAAATCAAGCGTGTGGAAACAACTTCCGGGTTGAGATTTTCGACTGCTGAAGTACCCTTCAATATGAACTCCGCTGGCTG
Source organism: Candidatus Poribacteria bacterium (assembly GCA_022567695.1). GTDB lineage: Bacteria > Poribacteria > WGA-4E > WGA-4E > PCPOR2b > JADFGN01. The sequence continues at coordinate 6,305 of JADFGN010000030.1, forward strand.
GTCGTCGATTCTCAATTCGACGGTATTTACACCCGAACCTATATCGAGAATCTCCATCTCAATGAGGAAGCGGTCTAGGGGGACTTCGGCGAAATCTTCAAAGAGGGACTGAATGATCGGTGGCTGACTATCCACGAGAAGTGCATAGCGACCAAGTCGATCGGCAACCGTTTCAATTCGCCCAGATGGATTGATGAACGCATCAAGTGAAAGCCATTGCTGTAGCCGGTCCTCCCACTGAAACAGCGCAACTTGATCAAATTGTCCCACTAAGAAGTCAGAAGAGAGATCAGATGGAGGTGGCAATGCAATCCGAAACGGTATTTCCTTCTCTCCGATATCAGCGTCAATGACGTAAATCGGTTGGCGTATGACCATGCCTCGATCGGCGGCATTTTGACGTTGCGCCAGGATGAGATTTCCATCCAAGCCTCCCTGACTTCGCAAGGTGACCCGAACATCTGCCGCTGCGCTCTGCTGCAGAAACATAACAGCCGGACCGTCATCGATAAAAAGATGTGATAGCGTTAGCAGAGAAGTTTGCCCGAGGACAATTTGCGGGAACGGCACGAGGGGAACATTCGGGTATCGATTTTCATCTGTAAAATAGCCGATTACGGGAATTTGCTCCCCGTTGGATTGCCGAACCATTGCGAAAAGCGTAAAGCCAGTCTGCGATGGTGAAAGTGGAAAATCACCTTCATATCGAAACATAGTGGGAGCGGTATCGCTCGCTTTTTCCTCGCTGAATTGATCGAGATTAAGCGCGTATCCCAACGTCGCTCCGGAGGGGAGCACTTCAACAAACGGAACTGCTTCTAACCATTTATTTGTCCCAAGGGTCACCTTGAGGATGTTATCGGCTCGTTTGGCCGTGATTGCCGCACCAAAGGGCTGAGTATCAACGATAAACTCAAAATCGATCGGTTGCGCCTCATTCCCCGCTGTATCTTGAACTTCCAATCTGAACGTATGAAGACCGTCAACCAATTCAAGTGGAGGCCTGTATCGAAATTGTCCTGTATCGAGATTGAAGTTGAATTCCTTGCCGTCAAAGGCTAACGCCTCCTCGGTGCCGTCAAAAACAAAGTTTTCGCCATCGAAGTTGAATCGGATGGTCAACGGATCGATTTCGACATCGTCAACCAAGGTTGCGTCGATCTCCGCATCAGACCGTGTGAGTACAGTACCATCGGGCGGCAAAACATCCGTAATCGCTGGAGGGTTGGTGTCTTTTTGGATGAAGGGCGAATCGGCCTTGTTTCCCTTGGTGTAAATGACACGACGTTGTTCTTTCGTCTGACGTCCCAACCGATCAACAGCTTCCACACGAATTAGGTTTGTGCCCTCCGCGAGACTCAACACCCGCCCAAAATGCCCATCATTTTGGAGGGGGATACCCGTGTCGTTAATAGAAAATTGCGGCACCATATCGTCAACTTGTCCTGACACGGTCACGTAAGGCACATCAAAGATGGCAAAATCTGGCGGCGAATCGAGGGTAATTTTCGGTGGCAGGCTATCACGTAACACGGTTCGGAGAACGTCCGTTTGCAGTCCGATTGCATTTATCGCCTGGATTTTTATCTCATTTGTCCCTTCACTCAAGAGTAATTGTGTTTTAAAATTCCCCCCCGCATCAACATCGGGAAAGGTCTCGTCTTGCTCCACGTTGATGACAATAGTCACCTGTTGCTCGGTTTGCCCGCGCACGGTGACTAACGTCGAAGTTGTCAACAGGCCGTCGGACGGTTCAAAGATTTCCAAACGCGGACGTTCGTTTTGCACAGAGACGGTGATGGTATCCGTAATTTCTTCTCCGCTCGTCGAGACGACGACCAACCGCAGTATGAACTCTCCACGCAATCGTTGTGTATCCCACTGCCCAAGAAAACCCTCTTGAGTCACCGGAGCGGTCGATCTGCCGCCGATTCTGTGCCACTTCGTATCCTCTTCACTCTCTTCAGTTTTCGATGCATATTGCAGACGATATTCACCAAACTGGGTTCCACGAGCCAGACCGAGGAGATCGACTTTCCCCTGAACCTGCTCCCCTTCAAATGGGCGGGTGATTTTGGCTTCGATGCGGTCTTCGGGAAAGCGAAGAGCCACCGTATACAACAGATCGCCAGATTGGTAGACAAGCCCTCTCCCGTCGGGTGACCAATTCGCGCTATCGACCGTTACACCAACAGGTGAAATTTCTGTCGTGCGTCCATTGAGCAGATTAAAGTTGAAGACTGTCTGCGCGTTTCCAACTCGATCAGACAGGAAAAGGATTTGTTTGCCATTGGGAGACCATTTCGGCAGTGTTTCGTTAGCGAAGTTCTGATAGACTTGTGCTTCACCGTCCCCATCAATGGCTATGCGCCAAATATCCCAATTCCCGGTCCGATCCGATTGGAAGGCCAACAGCGTTTCATCGGGAGACCATGTTGGAAAGAGGTCTTGAGCGGTGTTTCGGGTCAATTGGAAGAAATCTGCATCAAGTCCCAATAAAACTTCATCGGCATTCCGTACCACCCAAATTTCTAAGTCACCATCGAAATCCGCTGCCAAGGCGAGTTGGCTTCCTTTTGACGACCACACAGGGGTTACAAAACCCTCTCTGACCTCTCCCTCTTCACTTGTGGGGAAGGGGGCTTGGGGGTTAGTTTGAAGAACAGCCGCGGTAATCAACGCACGATGATCGCTGCCGTTAGATCGGACAGTCCAGATCTCCCACGTGCCCTCGCGTTGCGACTGGAAAACCACCCGATCTGAATCCGGGTGCCATGAAGGGTTCAGATCAATCGCCGCATCCCGCGTGAGCCGAAGGCGTGTATTATCCCTAACATTAAGTGCCCAAATGTCCACAGAGCCGCCTTCGTTACTGGAAAACACAATCTTCTGACCGTCCGGAGACCACGCAGGCATGCGAAAGGAGATTTCGAGGTTTTCATCAATGAGCCGCACACCTTCGCCGCTTTCCAAAGGTAACGGTGGCGTGTTATCAATGAAGACCGGAATTTTTGTCGTGGATGGATTACCGGCCGTATCGATTGCTGTTAGCGCAAGTGTATAAACGCCATCAAGATTACTTGTGTCCCAAACGATTAATCGCTCTCGCTCAAACGGAATGCGAATCGGCGGACCCAACGGTGTCCACACGCTCGGCGCGATAGTGGGACCAAACTGCAGGCGGCACTCGACGAGGTTCGTATCACGGCAGGAAGCGATCACCGGAATAGGTTGGGTAATCACGGTGTCGGGTAGGGGCAGGTGAATCTGGACAACAGGGAAGTGTCCATCTACGAAGACCGGGACAGAGATCTCAGAAAACTGGCTACGATTTCCAACTGCATCGGAGGCTTCCAACCTCACACGATAAAGATTATCATCTTCGGCACTAAATTCAAACAGGTTTTCCGCAGTCGAACCGATTTCGGTAAATGTGCCGCCATCGATCGAAACAAAAATATGATACTGAATTTCAACCTCGCGCGAACCGGTGGTCTCCCAGGAGAATGTAAGCCGTGAATCGTTGTCGAAACCGGAGGGGGCATCAAAATCGATATGAAAGGGCTGATTCGGCGGGGCGGGAGGAATAGTATCCCGACGTGTGTAAAATATCCCGGAACCATCCGGGTTGAATTGCTCAATCCAAACGAGGTGAAGCTGCTCCTCTGGAACATTATCGAGACTTTGTGCGACTATTGCGGGCCGGGTCGAGTTGCTCGTGTTACTTTCGGTGAATTGCGCCGCGGGGACCCATGCTTCATTCTGATGTCGAGCAACGTGAATTTCCCAATTGCCAGCCGACGTTCCATTCTGCCAGAATAGCCACGCATCATCTTGGCGAATAACAATCTGAGGTGCAATCGACTCCGTTTCATCCGCTGAGATTGGTTGCCCGAGCGTCCATGTCTCCGCCCGGTCTGTGCTCTTGGACGCAAAAATGTTCGCTGGTGATACGTCACTCAGAAGACATTCCCACGTTACGAAGACCCGCGGTTCCTCAACAGCAATCGATGGGCGGCGACAATTACCGATTGAAGCGAGACGGCGTTCCAACCCAGAGCGCGGAAACAGCTCGCTGACCGTCGTTTCATCCCATCGTTTTACATAGGACTGCGATGTTGCCTCGCGCTCATCTCGCCATACCACAAAAGCAGATCGAATACCACCAGCAACGTCTGGTTCGCCGGTGTCCCAATTTCCCGACGTGATTGGTTGAGGACGCGACCACGTCCGCCCCCCATCTCCGCTGCGGGTAATGTAGGCAGTTGTTCTTAGCCCTTCGTTGCTCTCCCAAACAACGTAAACGAATCCGCCCGGAAAAATCTTTGTCGTTGCAATTTTCGGACGGCGGACGGAACCATCTTCGCGTGATAAAGTCTGCGGTGAACTCCAAGCTGTTCCATTCCATACGGCATGCCGGATTTCAGTCTGTGGGGAAGGGCGCTCTGCCACGCGATGACGTTCAAGCCAAACTAGATTAACGCTCTGACGTCCACAGGCAATCGCTGGTTCAACAGAATCCCCATCAGTCACCGTGACCCGTTCTTCCGGTGCCCATGTGATACCACCATCAGAGCTGTACCGAAAAAAAATCTCCCATCCGCCCAATCGGTTATCGCTCCAGGCGACAAAGAGTTCCTGCCCTCTAACACAGATTGCTGGCTCCCTTGCAAGGCCCGCTCCGAGCGAAAGTGGGATTTCTATGGTCCATGACTCAGGTAAAGCATAGAGGGAATGGACGGCAAGAAACCAGATGAGTAGAACGTGAAACGTGAAACGTGAAGGAAGTAAATGAGTAAATGACACGACTTGACGTATTTTTCCTAGAGGTGAACTTCCGTTCTCTTAGAATATAGTGAGTTGATTCAAAAGACAACGGGTCAAAATTTGGTGCAAGGGGTAATAGGCAAAATCAGCCGTGAAGAATACTGGGCAGAGTGGAATATTGTTTGGGTTGCAGAGACAGTTCGGGTTGCTGTAGGTATAAACTCTCCTGTGTTCGTATTTCGATCATACCTGGGGAAGTTACTGCTTGAAATCTCCAGCCTTATTTTATGCCCCTTCAGAAACACGTTGCTTGTCGGCCATAAATCAATGTCAATCTTTACAGGAGCTTTCTCACCATTTTGTGTCGGTTTGTAATCGCGACGTAATATGCCATCGCAAAGATTATAAGCTAACCCGTCCGGATGCACATCCACCAGCTTGGCCGTAAAATCCGTAGAAGGGGCATCTGTAGACACATAGAGAATAGCGCGCACCGGTCCAGTCACCTCTACAGGTTCAGATAGAGGTGGGGTTGTATAAACAAGCACATCAGGACGTGACTCAATGGTATTTTGAAGCTGAATGCCGGACCTCTCTCCAAGCATGGCGCCTCCTGCAGAAGGAACAGGGTCTAGAGGATTGTAAACATACGTATCTGGCGTTTCTTCACCGTTGGGAATTTTATTATCAAGCCATCCGTTACCGTCAAGAGAGTTCGCTGCTCCATTGCTGTGAAGATAAAAGGAGGTATATTGAGTTCGTGCAAGCGGCCATTCATTCTCATCACGCCAACGGTTTTCTCCCATCACGAAGATCTTCACGCGTGACATCTTCAATGGTTCATTACTAATACCAAGCTGATAGTCAAACCACGGAATGCTAGGAGCAATGCTTTCACGTCGATACGGTAACGCTTCTTGAGTACCGGGTAATTTTACAGAAGTAGCGTGGCCCCAAGGCCCAATAATCAGACGTGTTTCTGATGCGACTTCTTCTTTTGCGTGGGTTATTATATTTGTAAAATCCTCAATCTGGGTCGGAAGAAATGGATCAAACCAGCCTGCCATTAGCAGTATCGGAGCTTGTAATGTGTGCGTCCGATTCGTGCCATCAATCGCTTTCCAATAGGCATCATTATGTTGATTAAGCAGCCAGTCGTTGAAGAAATTCGTATCTCCGATGGCACGGTCGTCGGCTTCGATGATTGGAAAGCCTTTCACTCCTCTTTCCAGGTCTGCTATGCTCACCTCGCGGTCCCTATCACCTCGACTTTTAATGGCCCAATACAGGCCACTTTCCAATGAAAACGCATTGCCTGGATAGAACATCTCACGGAAATTCGTGCTAGCAATCTGCACAAATAAGGCGTCTGGCCCTGGATGGGTCTGATCGGCAATCGCCCATTGCGTGTGCCCAAATGCGGATGCACCCCACATGGCCAAACGTCCATCATACCAAGGCTGCTGTGCCAACCAGTGAAGTGTTTCGATGCCATCTTCGCGTTCATGAATTAGTGGATAGAATTGACCGCCTGATTCATATCTGCCACGCGTTCCCTGAACCACAACCGTATATCCACGGCGGGCCCAATAACGCCCGATTACATCCGAGCGTACTCGATTTCCAAATGTTTTGGTAAACGGAATACGAATCAAGATAGTGGCTGTCTTTTTCAACCCTTTTGGGTGGTGAACATCGGCGAGTAGCTGAATACCATCACTGGTTGTAAATCCGACGTCTCGTTCGGTCCATACCCCATTCGATGCTTTCCTTATCCCCTGATTTGGGAGAAAGAATCGGTTGGCTATAAAATCGATAGGGAATGCGTACCCTGATAAGATGACAAAGCAGATGCCTGATAAGATGACAAAACATATGAATACGAAAATCTTAAGCCGGCCAGTACGAAATATCATTTTAGCAAAATCAGAAAAACCATCCCTAATTTTCATAAGATACAATTTAATCCTAATCCTTGTTTAGCAACTAGGGGGTAGACAGATAGCAAACCGCCGTTGCCAAACATAAGCGGTGTTTCTACAATATCCCTTTTGAGCAGATAAGTACCGAAGGCGCCCTCTTGAGCTAGGAGAATATCACGATAAGTATTGGCAACTGTGAGTGCTGCTCTGGTGAGGATGCTAGTTTCACCAACCTGAGCACCTATGATGATAGGGACATTTAACTGGCTTGCCTCTTTCGCAATGTCAAGAGAACGTAAGATACCACCCATTTTAGATATACGGACATTGATAATCCATGTGTCTGGGCGGTGTTGAATATGCTCAAATTGCTCTTTACGGAGGAAACTTTCATCAAGGATTATTTTAGTATTTAGCACCTGAGTTATAGTACGAAGTGTATCATATTGATTGGCCTTAATCGGTTCTTCTATAGCAAAGAAATTAGTGTCTAACTGCTTGAGATAAGCGATAGCTTCGCTTGATGTCTCCCAAAGATTGTTGGCATCTAACCTTATTCTGGTTTCCTGATTATCCAGCTTTTTTAGCAAGTTTAGCTTCTCTATATCTTCTTCCAACTTCCCTGAAATCTTCACCTTGAAATCACTGAATCCAGTATGGACATATTGTTGAAGCTGCTTCTTGAAAGCCTCATAATTGCGAGCCCCTAAAACAGCCGTATAGTGAAATTCACCTTTTAGCGGTGGTAAGGATAGCAGTTCTTCTATAGATTGTTCTTGCTCTTTCCCTAACAGGTCTAGCAATGCCAATTCGATAGCACACCACGCCGCTGGATTAACGTCTATGTTCCCCTTTTGTTCCTCTATCCATCGTCTAAGTTCTTCGAGATTTTCTATGACTTGAATAGATGACTTGTGCTTCTCAAAAAATGCGATAGCTGAGTCAATGCTCTCGTCTGTAACATAGCTGCGCGGACAACCTTCGCCATAACCTGTGTGACCGCGGTCTGACTCCGCTACCACCAAGATACTTTCGGTGGTGTTGCGTTCGGCAGATGCATGTTTGAAGCTCACATTGAAGGGTATTTCTAGTTTTCTAATTTCTAGATGAGTGATTTTCATGGCTGACTCAGTATGCATGTGGGTCAAAATCAAACGTGCAATCCTTTTTATATTGCAAATGCATGACTTTAAATTGCCCCTCACGTTGACCGTTCTCAACACAGTGCTTCTTATATGCTTCGCCAGCACCAGCTTTCAGGAATTTTACGTGTAAAGGTTGTAAGCGTCCGCTTTTTCTTTTGGTTTTGTATTCAATATTGAGGTTGGATAGGTGCTGTTCCAGCTTCTCCAACAACCCAGATTCATCAATAGGCTCGTGTTCTATATAGAGGTGGTATTGTAGACTTTCCGGGTCAGCTAACATTATAAAGAAGCTAATATCCAGATTATGCTCTTGTTTTATAGCTTCCACTGCTTGAATGAGTTGGCTTTCGTAAAGCTTCTCTCCCGTGATGTTCGTTACCCCTTTTCCTTTCTGAACGAACCGAATCGTAGGCGTCTTATTATACCTTCCAGTGACTTCAATAATGTCATTGATGCTGTAACGGTACAGGCCGTTTTGCGTCGTTACCAAAACGTAGTATTGTTTACCTTCTGAGATTTGTTCCAGCGTCAAAAAAGCAGGGGTTTCATTCTCCCACTCTTCTTTTTCCACAAACTCAAAGAAATTTTCGTCTAACGTTGGAATGCCTTTGTTGTTGAGTACGTCGATGGTGATATTCCCTCGAAACTCACTGGATAAATAACCCATCTCAACAATATGCGTAGAAGGTGCTAGTTGTTTTTGCAAAGAAGGAATCAGCACGCTACAGCTACCGCCTGTCCATGTGGCAACAGCTTTAAGATTTGGCCATATATCCGCAAAGCTCAAATTGCCTTTCTCAGATAAGATATTTTCAAGTTCGCTCGCTCTGGTCGTATTCTTTTTGAAATTTTGCGCTATACCCTTCTTTTGGTCAGCACCTAATCCTTGTAGACATGCAAATGTGCCGGTCTTAATATCGTGAACTAATTTACTAATCTGCTTTTCAATGATGTTAGCCATTTTCAGGAGGGTGGAAGGGTTTGCCGTGGCTATTAATGTGATATTGTTCTCCGCGAGAGCAAAAGCGGTTATCAAGTAATATTTCAGCTCATAATCTTCGATTTCAAACACTTCTGGGGGCGCCACATATTTTGCACGCACGACCCTAGGCATACTCTTATAGATAAGCCCTGACATGGAGCCGTAAGGTGTGCCTGTGTCTAAGTAGCCCTCCACAGCAGGGCTTACGATGCCTAGTACTTTGCCGCTATAAACACCTGAGATAGAAGCGTACTGCGCATAAGAAAAGATATGCTGGCTTTTGCGATATTGTGAAATTGAGCTTCGAAGGATAGAGATGTATTTTGGCTTGCCTGTTGTACCGCTTGTTTGCGCATACATTATAGGTTGTTCAACAGTTAGATAGGGCTTCTTTTCTTTCTCTTGCTTCTCAATATATCTCCGTAAATCTTCATACGATCGCACAGGTATGACATTACAAAATTCTGCGTAATCTTTAATCCGTTCAAAGCCATGCTCTTTACCAAAAACAGTGTCTTTATTCTTACTGAGGATTTGTTTGAGTAATTCATTTTGAGCTTGCTGGGGATTGCGAGTCTTGTTAATAAGCGGATTCCATACAAAGTGCTTTATCAAGAGCATCCTTAAGTGAATGAGGATATTAAACAGTGTGTTCATAAGTGAAAATGTCATAGATAGCCTTGGTCTATGCCTTTGATAAAAGGAGTTCGCATTTGGTTTACAAAATCCAGTGGGTATTCCCTGTTCTTCAATCCCAACGTCTCAGTTTCCCTATCTTTAGGCAAAAACCACGTCCCAAAGAGTAAATCCCAGATAATCAAGTTGTTTCCATAGTTCCTGTTTGATTCCTTGATTATGAAAGAATGATGCCAGCGATGTAGTTCTGGCCCACTGATAATATAGTTGAGGAAACCGAGTCTGAGTTCGATATTACAATGCTGGAAGAAGCCATTGATGGCATAGAATACGAAGTAAATGGCCAACACTTCTTCCGAAACACCAAGAATAATAAAGGGTAACGCGTCGAATAAAAATTGGAGCGCTTCTTCAATGGGGTGAAAACGTCCGACGTTCACCCAATAAAGTTTATGCGGCGAGTGGTGAACGGCATGTAAACGCCACAATGGATACCATTTATGGCTGGCTCTGTGCAGCCAGTATCTCAAGAAATCAGCCGAGAGCACCATAAGAATTGCTTGGATAAATGGCGGGTAGTGATGTGGCCAGTACCTATCCAGTGTTACTCCTTTAGTTTTCAGGTATCCCAAGAGCATGATAGCAACAAAGAAAGAGAGAAGCCTGGGTAGTATAACCTGCACTAATACGATAAAAGTGAGGTCATTTTTTACGTCTGAGGTATTAGGCAACCATTCCTTTCTGTAGGGAAACTTATGTTCAAGAAACGTGATAATTACAGCACCAAGAATGATAGGAATGTAGGTGCTAACTTGCAACGGGTAGCCTAAGTTCAGTAACAAACCATGTAGGATTAAACCAAAGGCAATTACCGCTGGATAAGCTGTCCAAGAAACTATCTGTGCTGTTTTGTTCTGTGTGGCTTTCATCGCTATCTCCTTATTATTGCTTTATCTTACCATACTTGTAATGAAATCTGCCCAGCAACAGCAGAAAGGACGCAAGCACCAAATGGAAAACCGTTGGGATTCTTGCGCCAAACCAATTGTGATCAGTCGCAAATGTTAATCCAACGACCAGCCGGAATAACATCACGGAAAAGTACACACCTCCCAAAGCCAGATAGATTCTACCTGCTTTATAACTTGGAGTTGCCTTACCGCGTGCAAATCTGATAACCACATTTATGCATACCAGAATGATGATAAACTGAAATACTACCAATAACCAGTACGGTAGCGCGCCGCTCTGCCATGCTTCAAACGGAGGAAGGAAATCAACGGGATAGAATGCCTGAATAAGCTGCGCTACTATGCGAAAGCAGAAAAGTAGAAGTAGGACTAAGAGCCATATAAGATACTTCTTGCTGATAGTCGTGTGTTTATTTTGCATTTCATAATTCCCTCTTCCTCAGAAATTCGACCCCATCAGACGCTACCCAAAAACCTCAAAACAACACAAAATGATGAAAACTGTAAGGGTCAAATACATATTGGAGATCTGCAACAGACCTCTCCCCCGGCCCCTCTCCCCGATAGATCGGGGCAGGCGCTGCAAGGAGAGGGGAGAATTAACTCCCCCTTCCCTCTTTCCCCCCTCTCTGTTTCGGAGAGGGGCTGGGGGAGAGGTTAAGAAGGGGGCCGGGGGGTTAGGTTTGGATCCGATGTGTAACATGTTGTTGACCAATACACAAAATGATGAAAACAGTGGGGGAAAACAGCATTAAGATTATACCAAAATCGAAATAAAAGTTAAACAAAAATGACGAGTCGTTCAAGTCAAAAACAAACTAATACTACAATGTCATCCTGAGCGAAGCGAAGGATCTCAGAACCGCGAGATTCCTCGCTTTCGCTCAAAATGACAAAGAGTTAAGGGGCTGGAATTTTACCGCTAACCTTCCAAGTCGTGTAAATGAATCCATTTTTCCACTTGCCCATTTGCCCATTCCCTGAGTCCTCCATTTTACCTGTTTCCCATATCACATTTGGCGGAACAGACCGATAACCTTCCCCAAAATCTGGACACTTTGCACAATGATTGGACGCATGGAGTGATTTTCAGGTTGCAGTCGGATGCGGTTACCTTCAGGAAAAAATCGCTTGACGGTCGCTTCGTCACCAAGCAGGGCAACTACAATATCCCCTGAGTCGGCATAATTCTGAGCTCTGACAATGACGAAATCATCCTCGAAGATTCCTGCGTCGATCATGCTCGACCCCTTAATCCGCAAAGCAAAACATGGTTCGTCCCTCACCATATTACCCGGAAACGGCAGCGTTCCTTCTATATTTTGCGAAGCGAGAAGAGGTTCTCCCGCCGCGACCCGACCAACAATCGGCACGTCTATCGCCGATCGCGAGCCTTTTTTTTGGACAAAGTCCATAACCGTGATTGCACGGGGTTTCCCTGGTGCCCGCTTGATATAGCCTTTTTTTTCAATTGCATTCAAGTGATCATAAGCACCTTTTTCAGAGATCTCAAATTCCCCACCGATTTCACGGACGGTTGGCGGATAGCCGAGCTTTTGAATCTGATTACAGATGAATTCAAAAATTCTCTCCTGTTTTTTTGTCAGTGGTTTGCGCATGATTTTCCTCTCCTTCGGTATAACTGTAAGAAGGTTTCGACTTTATAAAGCCCGATCCTGACGGATTGCAGAGTTACAAACATAGCGAACAATGGCATGCAGAGGCGATCTATATTTTCTCAAGTTACTTACCCGGTGACAAGTAACCTTGCATGATACTATACACTATACAGAGGTTAAGATGTCAAGAAGATTTTGGCAATTTTCGGGAGTTCACCTTCAAAATGAAACGTACCGCTGTGTTTTCACGTTGCCTTCCAATGTCAGCAGAAAACCCAACATCAAACCACCTGACGGCAAATCCATCTTCCGTTAAGGAGCAAATTGTGAATGCCCAAACAGATCAAGTGAAAATCGCCAACATTGTCAGCGCTGTCCGAGCTCAACTTACCGAATCCCAGAATCTCCTCGATAGGTTGCATCAACTTGCCGATCAAGCGCGTCAGCAAGAATTACCTCTCGATTATATCGAGGTTTCGATGTCTATTTTAGAAAACTTCATCTTTTATGTTTACGAAGATTTAGATCGCGGCGAATATGAACGCGCTTTGGAAGGTAGCTATGCCCTGTTTGAACTTGCTCAAATTACTATTGGTGAACTTGATGAAATTCTCGCCGGACACACAACGGCTATGAGCGTACCACGGTATCAAACGAGCGAGATTCACATTAAGGGGGCCTCTTTCTACACCTTAACCAAAAACTCAGACAGTGGACTGATGGCACATCGTCCTGTGTTTTTTACAGGCTATGGGCATTTCACACAAGTCCGCGAAGATATTGAAAAATTTCCGAGTTATGGTATTAATCTCATCCAAGTTGAATTTGGTCCGCAGCGCATTTTTCCCGATGAAGAGACTATCTCTAATACGGAAGTGGAAGCATTCCTCAAGGTTTTAGACCGTGCTGCACAGAGCAATGTTGCTGTGAATCTGTTGATCAGCCCCCACTACTTCCCAGATTGGGCTTTAGAAAAGCACCCTCATCTGAAACAGTTCGAGGGAGGATTCCTTAAGTTCTGCATCGATGCTCCCGAAAGCCGTGATATTATTGAGCGTTTTATCCGTCATGTGATTCCACAAATTGGAAATCATCCAGCACTACACAGCATCTGCCTAACGAACGAACCGATGTCTCGGAAAAGCGATCAGTGTACCTTCACACAAGCGTTATGGCGTGACTGGCTTGAAGCAAAACATGGTGATATTGAACAATTGAATCATCGACACAACGCACAGTACGCAGATCTTACAAGTGTCCCGATTCCCCAAGAGCCGTTACAACCGATACCGCTCTACTACGATTGGGCAATTTTCAACCAGGAGCGACTGGCAGCATGGCATCATTGGATGGCGGACTGCATCCATGAAATCTCACCCAATCTGCCTGTGCATGCAAAGGTGATGATCTGGATGCCGTTTGACCGTAAGCAGGTGATGTGGGGAGTGGATGCCGAGCTGTTTTCCGACCTCAGCGACCTTAATGGCAATGATTGCGGGAAATGGTATCCACATGATATGGCGAGTGAATGGGAAAACGAATGGCAAATCGAAAATATGGGATATGACCTCCAACGAGCCGTCGCAGATAAACCGATCTTTAATTCCGAGAATCATCTTATCCGGGATCGGGATGTTGAGGATATTCCGCCTGTTCATATTCGAAATGTGCTCTGGCAAGGTGCCATCCATGGACAAAGCGCAACGACAATTTGGGTTTGGGAGCGCACCTTTAATCCAGAAAGCGATTTCGCTGGAAGCATCATGCACCGTCCCGGTTGCGCGGCTATGGTTGGGATGACGCATTTAGACCTGATGCGAGTTAGCGAGGAAGTTTCTGCAATCCAAAACCTGAAACCGGAAATTGGTATTTTGTACGCAACCTCTAGTGTCATTTACTCCGAAGCGTATTTGGATGTCCTTAAACGCACCTATGAAGCACTCAATTTCACCGGCATTAAAATCGGCTTTGTAACAGAGCGCATGATTGAGGCGGAAAAGATTGCTGACTACAAACTGATTATCATTCCTCAAGCAACTCACATCACTGCTGAAGCACATCAAGGATTACAGCGGTACGTCGCAAGTGGAGGACATTTGATAGCTATTGGAAATGAATGCCTGGGGCATGATGCGTATGATACGACGTACGACTCGGAGGAGACGATTCACATGCACCCATCCTTTTCAGCAGATGTTTCCGCTCGTGAGCTTTGGGAAATCTTCGAGGCGCAGTTGAGAGATTGGGGAATTAATCGAATTGTAAGCATCACTACTGAAGATGAGCAACCTGTCTGGGGGGTTGAGTATCTCACTGCACAGCTTCAAGGACGGTTGATTGTAAATCTCGTCAACTACACTCGTGAAATCAAGCAGATTTATCTCCAAGTACCAGCAGGCTATCATCAAATCAAGAATTTGTTAATCGATGTAGAGATCCAAGGTCGTGTTATCGATCTAGACGTCCTTGAACCGATTTTGTTGGAACTACAATGGCGTTCATGAAACTCAAGCACTTGGTGTGAGTTATTGAAATCATCCACACCGGACGTTTAAATATAATGATTACGGGATGCAGTCAAGGAGTGGGAGAAAATGGGATAATCATAAGGTTTCCCACTTTCTCCCTTTTTTAGGCGTGAGGATCAGACAGAAATACAGTGCAATCTGTGGGGCTAATCTGATTGGGTTTTGTTGATAAAAGAATTTGAAACTTTGCACGGATTCGGGATTTAAAAAACAATGGATAGCCTGCGAATGATGTGCTATAATCAGTTGCGGACATTTCAACTTAAGCGGGTGATATTAGATGAATAGAACAATTTTTCAGATAATCCTAACCGTTTTTCTGATTGGATTTATCGGTGTTCTGGCACTGATCTTTATCGGAATGGGCTTTGCTGGTGGAATGGTATTCGCCTCTTGGAAGGACATCCAGGATGTCGATCTCGGACAACTGGAATACCAGCAAACAGACATATGGAAACAACACCTGGAGGTCTACTCGTCAATTTGCATTGTCCAAAAAGGAGATTCCATCGATTTCTTACTGGAAAAATTGATACGGTTGAAGTACATAGAACTCCAGCAAAAATTCACCAAACCGAGCGAAGCGGGGCAATATTTAACCGATCTCAATCCATCAAGAAAGACTGGGAAGATATGGATCTTCCTTCAAGGGTTTCACTACCCACGCGGCGATCGCCCCGCGTCTCAGGTAGAAATTGATGTGAGAGACGGCGCGATCGTCAACATCCGAAATGATAAGGGGGTGGAAATTCCCAGTTTCGACCTCCAACCGGAGTTAATTGGTGAGGCGTATAATAAAGCGGGAGAAGCCCGGGAAATTGTGTTATTTGCACAAATGCACGAAAACGAAAATCTTTTAAAGGCGTTCCTCGCCGCTGAGGACAAACGTTTTTATCAACACTGGGGCATCGACATTCAGGGAATCATTCGCGCATTTATTCGGAATCTCCGAGACGGAAATCTGGTCGGTGGGAGTCTTCATGGTGCGAGCACAATTACCCAGCAGCTCACCAAGAATATCTACTTGAGCGGGGAACAACGATATTTACGGAAAATCAAAGAAGCCCTGCTCGCGTTTCGAATCGAGGCACATTTCTCCAAAGATGAAATCCTCGAAAAATATCTCAATCTCATCAATCTAGGCAGATACGGTTCTCGCGATGTGCTTGGCGTCCAAGAGGCAGCAAAAAGCTACTTTGGCAAACCGGTCTGGGAATTGGAAATCCATGAATGTGCGACACTCGCTGGTATCCCAAAATCTCCACCTGCCTACTCGCCCATCCGCCGTCCCGAAAAATCGAAAACGCGCCGGAATCTCATCCTCCAGCTTATGTGGACTGCCGAGTATATCACAGAATCAGAATACGAAAAAGGCATCAATCAACCGCTCGTCATCGAAGTGCCTAAAAGCTTAAAGAGCAAAGAAGCCCCCCACTTTCTGGACTACGTTCACCAACAATTGGCAGAGATGCCCTTGCTTAAAGATCAGTTATACAATCAGGGCTTAAAAGTCTACACGACGATCGACATGTCGATGCAAAAAGTTGCGGAAAAGGCCGTTGTTGAGCATCTTCGCAGTCTCGATAAGGGTTTCAGAAATCTCCCAAAGTATGAACTCAATTTAAAGAATCGCAACGGCATTAATCCAATCACCAACTACCCACAATCCGCACTGATTGCAATTGAACCAATGACTGGACGAATTAAAGCAATGGTTGGAGGACGTGATTACTTTTTGCCGCGTTGGTTCCGTGACCGTGGAATAAACGGCAACTTTTATAACCGAGCAGTTCAAGCTAAACGGCAGCCCGGTTCTGCGTTCAAGCCGATTGTTTTCGCCGCGCTATTTGAAAAGCCGTCTTTAGCAAATCCCGCGACAGTCGTCCGTGACGAAGCGTGGTTCCCGGAAGGTTGGTCTGGAGACAGGTGGAGCCCTCGCAACTACAAAGGAATCTACTATGGAGACATGACATTACGACGGGCTTTGGAGAAATCGATCAACGTTGCAACCGCACGGTTGATGTGGGAAACACCAAAGGGGCAAGACGGGCTACCGGAAGGCGTGAACAGGACAATCGCGTTAGCAAAGCGATTGGGAATTGAAAGCCACCTCGACCCATATCCGACATTGGCTTTAGGGGCTTCGGTGGTAACGCCTCTTGAACTCACATCGGCTTACGCTGTTTTCGCTAATCGGGGGGTACGAACCAAACCCACCAGCATTCAATACGTTGAAAATCGATATGGCGAGCTCCTCATCGAAAATCAGGTACAAAGTGAAAAAGTCCTCGACGAAGACGTGGCTTACCTTATAACACGTCTCATGGAAGGCGTGATAAAAAATGGTACCGGAAGAAATGCGCGTCGGACATGGAAGTTAAAACGTCCTGCTGCAGGCAAAACTGGGACCACGAACGATTTCACGGATACTTGGTTCGTCGGCTATGTTCGGAATCTGGTTGTGGGCGTTTGGGTCGGATTCGACGACCCCCAAAAAAAAACAGGGAAACCAGGTGCGACAGGCGCATTGCCTATTTGGGCGAAGTTCATGGTAGATGGGGCGCGAGGACCTGTTGAGGAATTTCCCGTGCCGTCCGGAATTGAACTCCGGGCAATCGACAAGGATACGGGTTTGCTGAAGTACGATGGTAAATGTCCTAAAGATAGAATTATACTTGAAGCATTTCTTGTTGGGGATGAACCGAAGATGCTTTGTAATGTGCATCAGTAGGGGATTCATATATTCGTGACTCATGTATTGCGCTTCACGTTTTAGATCTTGGGAGATGAAAATCATGGAAAAATTTGAACTGGTCTCAGATTACAAACCGCAGGGCGATCAGCCGGAAGCAATTGCCAAGCTCACCAAAGGGCTACTCAACGGCGATCAATTTCAAACACTGTTAGGTGTCACCGGATCCGGAAAAACCTTCACGATGGCGCATCTGATTGAAAACGTGCAACGTCCGGCGCTAATCATCTCCCCCAATAAAACACTGGCGGCGCAGCTATACAGCGAATTTCGAGAGTTTTTTCCCAATAACGCCGTTCACTACTTTGTCAGCGATTATGCCTACTATCAACCTGAAGCATATATCCCAAGCACAGATACGTATATCGAAAAAGATGTTCAAATCAACGAAGAAATCACTCGCCTGCGTCTTGCCTCAACAACCTCACTGGTCTCACGTCGTGACGTTATCATCGTTGCCAGCGTATCCTGCATTTACGGCATCGGTTCCCCGGAAGAATTTGAAGTCCAAAAGGTGGAGGTCAAAAGGGGTGATGTTATCAAGCGACACAGATTGCTCCGATCGCTGGTGGATATTCAGTATGAACGAAATGAGGTAGATTTCTGGCAGGGGCATTTTCGAGCTCGCGGCGATGTCATCGAAGTCTTCCCCGCTTATGCACAGAACGCTTATCGGATCGAACTCTTCGGCGATGAGGTAGACCGCATCACGGAGATTGACATGTTGACCGGCGTCGTTCTCGAAGACCACGACGAAGTGGCGATCTATCCCGCCAAACACTTCATGACCGATTCAGAACAATTTGAGCAGGCGTTGATAGATATCGAAGCCGAGCTTCAAGAGCGAATTGAATACTTCGTTTCAAATCACAAGCTCCTGGAAGCGCAACGAATCGAGCAGCGGACACGTTTCGACCTTGAAATGTTGCGTGAGGTGGGTTACTGTTCCGGGATTGAGAATTATACCCGTCATCTCTCCGGCCTAAAACCTGGCGAACCGCCCTACTGTTTGGTCAACTATTTTCCAGATGACTTTCTGCTATTCATCGACGAATCTCATGTCGCTCTCCCACAGTTACGCGGGATGTATCGTGGCGACCGCTCTCGAAAGGAAAAGTTGGTGGATTATGGATTCCGCCTCCCTTCTGCGCTTGATAACCGTCCCCTCCGGTCTGAGGAGCTTTGGTCTTACATCAGCCAAGCAATTTTCGTCTCAGCGACTCCAAGCGAGTATGAATTGACGCAGAGCACCCAGATTGTCGAACAGGTCATCCGCCCGACCGGGTTAATCGATCCCAAGCTCATCGTCCGGCCCTCGGAAGGGCAGATTGATCACCTCATCGGCAAGATCAACGAACGGATTGCCCGCAATCAGCGTGTGCTTGTTACCACACTGACGAAGCGTATGTCGGAAGATTTGACCGATTATCTCACCGAAGCGGGAATTAAAGCAAACTACCTCCATTCCGACATTGATACGCTCGAACGTCCTCGTATCCTGATGGAACTTCGGGAAGGAGTCTTCGATGTCCTTGTGGGAATCAACCTATTACGAGAGGGACTAGACCTTCCTGAAGTCTCGCTGGTCGCGATTCTCGATGCGGACCGTGCAGGATTCCTCCGATCCGAAACGTCGCTCATTCAGATTGCCGGACGTGCCGCCCGAAATGTCGATGGAGAAGTGATTCTGTACGCGGACGAAAGGACAGACGCCATCCAAAACGCCGTCAACGAAACTGCACGGCGTCGCAGAATCCAAGAAGCGTACAACAAGGAACACGGAATTACACCGACGACCATCGACAAAGCTATTCGCGATCTGATCGCCGAATTAGCGGGTGCGCCCAAAAAGCCAGAATCAACCGATAAAATCGAGGTTTCAGAAGATACCTCTCAGGAGGAAATTGAAGCGTTAATCACAGATCTGTCGGTGAAGATGCAGGACGCCGCCATGAATCTGGAGTTTGAACGGGCGGCTGTCTTGCGCGATCAGATTTCTGAACTCAGACGGGAGCTTGTGGAAAATTGACATAAGCGGGAGAAAATCAAATGCCTCATACAGTTACCCTGACCTTGCCAGAGAGTGTCTACGAAAACTATCGGCACAAGGCAACAACAACGGAAAAGTCGGTGAAAAAGGTAATCGAGGAAGTCGTGTGCGCTGACCAGCCATCACCACCGCCTGTAGACGACGCTCCTGAATATCTTCGCGCTGACCTGAAAGCATTAGGGAAGTTGTCCAACCATGAACTCCGTCGCATAGCTGAAAGTCACCTTGCGCCTGCCAAACAGCGAAAGTTGAGTCAACTTCTTGATAAAAATCAGGCAGGTGCAATCACGAAGAAGGAGCACCAACAACTGGACAGAATTTTCCAAGAAGGGCAGCAGCTTACAGTCATTAAAGCTCATGCATGGGTACTGTTGAAATGGCGCGGAGAGCCAATTCCTACCTACAAGGAGTTGCGCGAACACAGCCCAAAAGCGTGGAAATGAAACAAAAAACACCTCGTCTCCTACGTGAGAGTATCTTTCAGCAAGCCCGTTCCCGTTGTGGCTATTGCCAGACGGATATCCAGATCGTCGGCCCTGTCCTAGAAATAGACCACATTATTCCAGAGGGGGCAGGTGGCGAGACGGTGGAGGAAAACTTATGGGTCGCGTGTAGTTCATGCAACCGTCATAAAGGCAGTCGCACTCACGCCAGAGATCCCGAGTCCGGGCGGCGCATCCGTATCTTCAATCCGCGGATGCAGATTTGGTCAAGGCACTTCCATTGGAGCGGAAATGGAACACAAGTTATTGGTCTGACGGCTTGTGGACGAGCAACAGTAGAAGCCTTGGACATAAACAACTCCGAAATTGTCGCCGCTCGCTCTCGCTGGGTGGGTGCGGGATGGCATCCACCGAAGAACTGATGAAAGTAAAGTATACCCTATTGCTCACCCATTCACAAATTAACGGTCAATTTAGTTCTTGCATTTCACAATGAGGTGTGCTAAAATCAG
>JADFGN010000459.1 GCA_022567695.1 Candidatus Poribacteria bacterium
AACGCAGGGAGTCTCACAGCCCCGTGGAAATGGTCGAAAGAACCTGCGGGGAACTGGAAACTGGATGGCGGGAAGCTGACCATCGAAGCGGACACCAATGCGAACCTGTGGGCGGCGAATGATGCGCACTTTTTGTATCAGGAATCCACAGGGGATTTCGACATGGAAACACAATTTGACGCAGAATGGGATACCAGTTCGATGGTGCTCGGTCTTGTCGCTCAATCCGTTACGGATGATAATTGGGTGACCTTGAAGCTCTGGGGAAGAGGCGGTGACGCTTGGGCAGAATATGCCACCGCAGATAAGGCATTGACAGAACCGCTTTATGTGGGTATCTATGCAGGTGTCGCCGATCCAACCGGCACATTGACCACTTCTTTCGACTTTGTCCGCGATGCCTTGGGGCCAGCGGACACCGCTGTGGAGCCGAGGAATAAATTGGCAACAGTCTGGGGCAGAATTAAGCAGGTTCAATAAGTACCTAGAACGCTGTGGCGATCAGATGTTGCACATCATTGTGAATCCATTGGTATGTAGGGGCGAGGCATGCCTCGCCCTTGCAATCACTGGTGACATCGAGTCTGGTTTTTCAATTAACGGTGTTTCTTGCTTTGGCGGAAATGAACCGCCCCTGTGCAAATACGTTAATTTGCTTCCCGGTTTAGGAGCTCATAGTGCGCTTTGATAAGTTGTGGTAACGCCATGTCATACCTTTCCTTTTGCGGATTTGCTCCCAAAATATCGTTGGTCTGGGTCATCGCATCGGCACGACAATTGGCGCATATCGGCAGATAGGTGCAGGCTTTACATTCATCTGGATATTCGAAGTTTTGCATCAGTGTATCCAAGCCACCCCGTTCCTGCTTCGAGATGTGACCGGTTTCATATTCTTCATCACGCCCAATAAACAGGGCGCATGAATAAATCTGCCCGTCGGGAGTTATGGTTATGTTTTGGCCGTTTGCCCGGATCACTGCACACCATGTTGCACGAGGTCGCAGATCGCCAATCAGACCACGTCGTGCGGCATGTATCATAAGCTGAGTTATCACGTCCGACATCTCAAGTTCCTCTTTGAGCAGTTCTGGCTGCTCAACATAACTTCGCGTGACATCGGCAATTGTGGCGTTGTCGTAGGTCGGGCTGATAGGAGAGAATGTTAGTTGCACTCTTTTCTTAGTATAGCCTTGATCGGCAAGTGTGTCTATTAACTCGTGGGCCGCATCAATGTTGGATTTTGAAACGACACAGAGGACTGTGGTCGTAATTAATTCCGCCCAATTGGCAAGATTGCGCATGATAATATCGTAAGTGCTGGCGTCCTTGCCCTTTGAAACTCTCCATGGACGGGAAGCATCGTGCGTTTCTTTGTTTCCATCGATGGTGACTTGCACAAAAGCAAAGCCGTACTTCTTCAGCTCCAAGACTGTTTTTTTATTTAACAATGAGCCGTTGCTGACCATCCCGAAAATCCACTTAATCCCTCGTTGCTGGCAATAGGTCTGCATCTCCTTCGCAATCGCCAGCAATGCAGGTTTATTAAGCAATGGTTCACCGCCGTACGCTGTGAAATCCAAGACTTTGACTTTTCGTTCTTCGCATTGTGATTTAAGAAACGCGATAATTTCGCGGGTCTTAATGCTGCCTTCGATGCCCTCATTCGTAATTTTGCTGCCGTCGTGGGTCGTGGATTGTCCGCCCTGATAGCAATACGTGCACCCAAAATTACAACCTTGGACTAGGGAAAGTGTAATGGCTAAACGGTCTGTATTTCCTTTTGCCCTTTCGAGGCGTTGGACGTACAATTTGCCTTCATTAGCACTTTGTGGTACGACAAAACCATCTCTGCCCAGAGTCTTAAGGAAATTGTTAGTTTTGTCGTCATCAGGCACTTTGGGCAGGCTCTGTAACAAAGACCAGCAGTCATCGTCTATTTTGATCAGTGCACGTGTAAGGGTATTGTAGAGAAGGTGATTACCGAGATTCGGGTAATTGTGGAGAGGCACAGTGAATTGGGATAATTTCAAATCCATCATTATAGTTCACCTCTTGGAATCTAAACTAAGGGGTGGCGATTAAATAAATTGGGCATTTTACCTTGAGAAGGTTTCAAACCTTCTCAAGGATGTTCTGCGAAATGTAGTAGGCAATCCCAGCTCGGTGGGCGCAAATTTTAGCATATCAAGCCACCAAAACTCATGTCCGGCTTGTGTGGCTTAAAGCAATGCAGGACGGTCCTTAATGCAGAGGGAGAAGGGGCAAAGGAGAGTCTGGCAGAAAGATAGAGATTAGGAGACTGAAAGGGAAACGGGTTGAACTTAGCGGTAACATGATATGTGAGTCAGCAAATACGCCGACTCATATATCATGTTATCAGCTACTCGTTGATGTCGTCGTATTCCACAGGCTTTACGGCGTTGGTGGGATAAAACACATAGCTGCAGCAACCAGTCGCTTTAGGATCTTCATCTTTACGTTCCTCTATGCCATCTTCAAAACTAAACAGGGCGACTGTATCTTCAGTGTCTGTGGTATTGAGGGTTTGAAATTCCATTTCTTACCTCCTTGTGTAAGCACGAAGCGTGCTTCAATTAACAAAGGAATTGAAGATTAAAACACGATTTATCAGGACTGCTGCTTGGATGCAGTCGATCTTCAATCCTATGACGACCTCCAATGTCGTTTAATGTTACAGAGCATCGCTATAGAAAGCGATGTCTATTTTGGCAGAATGAGAGTTGCAGGTTAATTATATCCTATCTTTACGCCATTGTCCAAAAAAATTACCGTGCAGCGAAAGAAACTTATTTCGTATCTTCTCAAAAAATGGGGGCGATGCCCGGTTGAGAGGGGGTTGTACCCCCGTCGTCATGGGTTTCAGGGGCGGACACCTTTGCCCTGATCTGAAGATCGGGCTTATAGCTAAAGTCGGCTCAAGCCGACTATGACTCGATTTAGTCCACTTCGAGCGGACTTAAGCTTTCAGCCTGAACTTTAGTTCAAGGCTGTGTCCATCAGGGGTTCCGGCGACCTGTCCGCCCCTGAATCGTCATGGGTCAGGGGTACAACCCCTTCCCAACAGTGGGTCTTGTTACCCGAAATATTGAGATGATACCTTATTTCCGCTTAACCGTGCCTTCAATTCAGAGAATGGATAATTTGACTGACTACGCTTCAAGTGTTACAAATTGGCACAGTTATCGCAATCAATCCACCATGTAGCAATAGGATGAATTTGATACCATTTAGGCGGTCGCACAACAGTTTACTTCTGTGAACATAGTTTTGGAGTGCTCCATTAGTCACGTTTCGATTTGGAAGTGGTACTTGACTTTGTCACACTAAAACAGCCAACTTCGACGAAATCCCCATCCTTGTGGGAGCGAGATCCATCTCGCGATGCTTGGAAGGCTGACCCTCCGGGTCGTAGGAACCCGTAGCCGAACTCGCAAGAGTTCGGACGGAATTAGCCCCGAATTCTTGCGAATTCGGCTACTACAAGTGTCCGTCCCTGAAAGGGGCGGAGGATAGACCTCACGCATTGAGTCTGGGAAGACTCTCCCACAAATGTGACAAAGTCGTGTTGACATGAGGTTTGTATTAAAACGCCTGATGTGAGTTATTGGGAACAACACTCCACTGTCTTCGGACAACCGAAGTTGCAGGAATGATCCACACCAAAAGTTAAAGTAAAAACATGAACATTGATTCATTAACTAGAATCCTTAAAGATGAAAATGCTTCTATCAGCCAAAAGATGGCTGCTCTCAGTGCCCTCCGACAATCCGGAAGTAAGGCATCATCGTTGATTCCCCTTGTAAGATGCTGTGTCCATTCAAATTCGACGATTGCCAAGTGGAGTCAACAGTTGATTTCCGAACTCGAATATTCATCACTTAACCTTCTTGTGGATTTTATCTTAATTTCAAAGCCGACCTCAGAAGGACAGTTGTTATTCCAGATTTTATGCAAGTTGAGGAAAAAAGATCTCCATAGATATATTATCACCTTTCAGCAGGAAAAGCGTCCTACCTTACTTCAGCGACAAACTTTAGTTCGCTGGCTTGAGCGGCTTGGCATTATAAATGAATACATACAAGCACTCATCAAAATGCCAATCAGCGAAGATTTGAATCCCAATCCAACACCGAACTCAACAACAATTGCTTTGGGCAAAGCACTCATGTCACTGGATGCGACGTTTGCCGAGCGTATTGCCAAATTCGTGAAAAAGTCCCCCGCGAGTGACTCAATCAATGGGTTGACAATTCTGGAAGCTATTGCTGAAGAAAACACAGCGATTACACAACTGCTTGCTCCAATGGTAAATCATCCAGACCCTCGCGTTCGATCACAAGCTGTAAAAACGGTTGGAAAACTTTCGGCGGACCTGATGGTCTGTCGGCAGGCATTGAGAGATAAAGATGGACGTGTCCGGGCAAACGCAATCGAGCTACTATGGAGTATCGAATCTCCCAAACTGAGGAAACTGTTGCTTCCCTATCTTAAGGATCCGTATAATAGAGTCCGTGCTAATGCGGCGCGAATCTTTTACGACGCAGGCGATCCGCGTGGATTAGAGACGTTGGTTACTATGATCGATTCAGATGACGAAAATTGTCAGGCAAGTAGCATGTGGATACTAGGTGAGGTACAGGATACAAACAATATTGACAGATTGGAAGTGCTCACGCAAACCAAATCTAAGACGATCCGCCAACATGCCTTCGCCGCGTTGCAGAAGATCGAAAGCATTGCAGACCCCATCAAGGATTCGTTAATTTTGGCAAGAGAAATGATATTCAGTGCACCCGACTCGGGTTTACCAGCAGATAAACAGTATATTGCACTGTTGGCTTCATTGCGCAGTATTCAAGGTGAGGAGACTTATAATATGCTTCGGGCAATCCACGAAGCCTCCCCACGTGCCTGTCAAGAGATGCTTTGCCTCCTCAAGTCCCAAGGGGAAACCTCTGAGAATTTGGCCTTAGTATTTTTGGTTGCAGCTTCCTTCTGCCGTGACGATCGCATCCGCTCCAAAGCCGCACGACTGGTCGGAAGAGTTTGCAAACAAGAAGGGGTTTTTCGTTATTTCTTGAACGATCCCGATCCGCGTGTCCGAGCCAACGCCATTGAAGGGCTCGCCGAACAACAAGAACCATTTGTTACGTCATTGCTATCACAATCGTTGACTTCTCTAAACCATCGCGTAGTTGTAAATGCTGCAAAGGCTTTGTATGAGCGAAATCATCAAAGAGGCATGAAGATACTTATGGAACATCTCCATGATGAAAATCTGGATTTTCGAGTCAGTTGCCTTTGGGCATTGGGAGAGATTGGTGATGAAACCGCCGAATCGATTCTAAAAGAATTAAATTCAGATCCAGATCCTGGTGTCCAAAATTTGGTCAGCACAACTCTGGAAAAGATCCGTGCACGACGTATAACCACTATCGACATCTAGGGAATGGAACTGAAGTTGCGATTAAGGCACAATAAGCCTTCTTTATTGAACTGAAAGGTCATTTATTGCCTGTTTATATTCGAGCGAACCAAGTCACAGTAAATGGAACTGGTATAAAATACTTATCATCAGTACTCCGCAATATGTCATTCTGAGGCACTTTGCGACGAAGAATCTCAAACATGGACCGCCGTAATCACGGCATTGAAGAGATCCTTCGCTTCGCTACGGATGATAGAACGTGTAGCCGCATTTGCAAAAATGCGTGAACCTTGCGCGGAACCCAACGCACATCACGCAGAACGCAACGCAATTCGCAAGAATTCGGGAGCTAATACCGCCCGAACTCTGGCGAGTTCGGCTACGAGCCCTTACGATCCTTTTACGAAAGTCAAGGTATTGCGTATTTAGAATCGTTGCTATACAATCATCAGCAGATGGGCTCACCATACCAAGATTGTCGACAAGCTAAAATCAAAGCGCATATTCATGATACGTACATTTATTCTAGCCTTTACCCTAAGCCTTTACATGCTTGTTTCACACGGGAAAGCACAAACTCCCGCGCTTGATAGTGAAACACCTAATCGGGCTGTCATTTCCGGTATTATCACAGACGAGACAGGTGCTGGCCTCCCTGATGCCGACATCCGCTTGGAACAGAACGGCTCAGAGATTGCGCAAGAAAAAACAGATG
>JADFGN010000460.1 GCA_022567695.1 Candidatus Poribacteria bacterium
GACTGGCATTTTTACCTCGCTCAATAAAATTCATTTAGTGCGGGGATGGTTCATTTCACGGTTGAGTAGGGGCGAGGCATGCTTAACAACTCATAAGATGCAATCAGTACAAGATGCAAGATGCCCAAAGTGTCAACCCGTTTTTGAACCATGCCTCCCTAGACTTCTCATACATCCGCTTGGAGAAGACATCGCTTATCATCTCACTTAACGACTTTTCCTGTCAAACAAAAAGAACCAAAAATTAGATTGCCCTTAATCGAGAAAATATGCTATAGTCTTTGACATTAGTAAAAAAAACACGGAGATAATGGGATGCGTATTGCAACTGGTTGTATTGGTCATGAAACAAACACCTTTTCGCCTGTAAAAACGTCAATAGATAACTTCAAAGGTGGGGCGTACTATATTGGAGAGGAAATCGTTGCAGCGTTTAGACAGACGAGCACCATTACGGGAGGGTTTATTGATTCTGCCGAGAAATTGGATATGCAACTTGATCCTCTTTTGTGGACTTTTGCAACGCCTTCTGGAACGGTAGAGCAAACGGCATACGAGATACTCAAAGCGGAGTTTCTCGACCGACTCAAAAGAACGGGACAGATTGATGGAGTTCTCCTGGATTTGCACGGAGCAATGGTGACAGAAGCAATCGAAGATGTCGAGGGGGATTTCATTCGGGCCGTGCGCGAAGTGGTTGGCCCCCTTCCAATTGTAGTTACACTCGATTTCCACGCAAATATCACCGCTGAAATGGCGGAGTCGGCGGACATAATTATCGGCTTCGATACTTATCCACACGTTGACTGCTACGAGCGTGGATTTGAAGCTGCACAGCTTATTTTTGCGACCATCCGGGGAGATATCCGTCCGACAATGGCATATCGTCAATTGCCGCTGTTGACTTCGCCGCCAGCTCAATGCACAATGAAACCACTGATGAGTGAAGTCTTGAAAAAACTTCATGCGCTTGAAGTTGAAGCTGGGGTTGTGACAGCCACCCTGTCGATGGGTTTTCCCTTCGCCGATATTCGCGATGCCGGCGTCTCGATACTTGTCACAACCAATGGAGATGAAAAACTCGCAGAACAGTGCGCGGCGGAATTTGCAACATATATCTGGGAGATGCGAGATGCGTTCCGCGTTGACCTTGTTTCCGTCGAAGAAGCCATTCAACACGCGAATCACTCAAAAGGGAAACCGATCGTCCTTGCTGAAGGCTCGGACAATCCGGGTGGTGGTGGACCGTGCGATGGTACAACTATCCTACGAGCATTCATCGAAGCCGATGTCCAGGACGCTGTCATCGCGGTGATTGCAGATGCGGAGACTGTAGATTCCGCTATTAGCGCAGGTGTTGGAAATAGAATTGAACTCAGTGTCGGTGGCAAAACAGATCGGGTACATGGCGATCCGGTTTCCTTGAATGGCTATGTGAAGACGATTTCTGACGGCACATTTGTGCATAAAGGTCCAATGGGCCGCGGAAGAGTGGGAAATATGGGACGGACAGTTGTCCTCAAGGTCGGTGGCGTTGAAGTCATCGTAACGGAAAAGCGAATCCAACCCTATGATGCTGAAGTGCTTCGCAGTGTTGGTATTGAGCCAAGCGACCGAAAATTGATTGTCCTAAAATCGGCAGTCCATTTTCGGGCAGATTACACCCCAATTGCTCATGAAATCCTAGAAGTCGATACGCCTGGTGTCCATAGTCCAAATCTTTTCAGTTATGATTATCAGAAATTGCGGCATCCCATCTACCCGCTCGATCCGACTGCGGAATTTCGGTGAACACAAGAATGAAGTAACATCCCTGAAACATACTGCGATTTTCTAACCTCAAATGAATATACTCATGAGACGCCTCATTCTATTCTATCAATCTGCGCCTTATGGCTGTGGGGAACGGGGCTTGTCTTCAGTCAGGGGAATTACACACAGATGAGCTTGCCTGACAATGCCATCGCACGCCTCGGCAAGGGGAGAATTCACGGATTCGCCTATTCCCCGAATGGGAGGCTGTTTGCCGTCGCCAGTTCTGTGGGAACTTGGCTTTATGACACCGACACGTGGGATGAACTTGCCTTGCTGCCAGGACACACACGCGCAGTCGCCTTCTCCCCGCGTGACGGTTAATGAACTAATGAAAATTAGTTAAATCGCAGATCCCAGCGAAAGCGTCAGATCTGTTCGACCAGCAACAGATCCCAACCGTCAAAATGAATCTGCCCGAGCGTGTATTGGCGCGGTTCGAGTGATACAAAAGCGTCACACGGTGCGTTTGTAAAATCGTCGGGGAATTGAGTGAGCGCAGGTGCCGCAACCTCAATCTGGAGAATCTCAGTAGGAGAGTTGCAAAGGTAGTAGTTTATGCCATTTCAGTTCAAATTTAGACTTCGATTTACGTTTTCGTTCGACAAATTCAGATCTAAAAACGGTTGATAAAGCGAGCCATGTATGATATAATTTCCCCAATCTCTACTCCGTGATGCGTGAATAACTATGAATCTATCATGGAGTCATTCGTCCAAAGGGAGGATAAAGATTGCATCCGTATGAGTTAATTTTGATTATCAATCCAGAGCTCGATGAAAGCGAAACCAACGAGCTCATCAAGCGTGTTAAAGGGATCATTGAATCCAGTGAAGGTCAAGTGCTAAAGGTTGATGAGTGGGGCATGAAGCGGCTTGCTTATCCCATCAAACGCCACACTGATGGAAATTACGTGTTGTACGTTTTTGAAAGTTCGTCCGGCTTCATACACTCGCTCAACAATTCACTCCAATTGATTGAATCGATCATTAGGCACATGATTGTGCGCTTTGAAGGGGATTTAGATGAAATCCTTTCTTCAGAGGAGGAAGTTGTTACGACACCGCCTCAAGAAGAAGAAAGCGAGGAAGGTACGCCAGACGATGGATCGGAAGATGGTGAAGAGAGCACATCAGAAACAGACGATTCTGAAAACGGGGATGAAAATCACTCTGATGTCAATGAAACCTCTGATTAACCCTAAGTATTAATTAACGTGAAGGAGATAATATCATGGCAAGTTACAACAAGGTCATACTCATGGGGAATCTCACCCGCGATCCTGAGTTAAAATACCTTCCGAGTGGAACAGCGATGGCTAAATTCGGAATCGCTGTGAATCGTGTTTGGACCGATCGGCAGTCTGGTGAGAAGAAAGAGGAAGTTTGCTTTGTTGATATAACCGCCTGGGGAAGACAAGCAGAAACCTGCAATGAATATCTACAGCGGGGAAGACCCGTTTTCATTGAAGGACGACTTAATTTCAATTCTTGGGAAACCGAGGATGGGCAGAAACGTAGCAAGCTTGATGTCGTTGCCGAGCGCATTCAATTTTTGGGAAGTCGTCAGGACAGCGATACACAAGAGGGTTACAATCAGGCCCAATCAGCACCCTCTCAGCCCACTTCGTCTCAGCCCACTTCCTCTCAGCCCACTTCGTCTCAGCCTACTTCGTCTCCAGAAACCTCTACGGAGCCCCCGGAGACAATTGACGATATCCCCTTTTAGTCAACCATCTTAAAAATTGCGGCGATGGTTGCCGTATTGATGCGTGCAGGAACTTAGAACAAGAATCCATCCAGAAAGCGGGCAAACAGAATCGGTGCCCGCTTTTTCCACGTCAAGATAGGGAGTTTAATTATGACACAGTATAGAGAACGCGGGGGACGCGGGGAACGCGGGGAACGCGGGGAACGCGGGGAACGCGGGGAGTATAGAGGGCGGCGCAAACGTTGCCGACTCTGTACCGGAAAAGTTGCCCATATAGACTATAAAGACGTTGCAATGCTCAGAAATTTTACAAATGACCGAGGAAAGATTCTCCCTCGGCGCGCTATGGGTAACTGTGCAAGACACCAAAGGCTGGTAACTCGCGCCATAAAGCGGGCCCGTAATATTGCTTTTTTACCTTTTACGCAACATTAAATTTTATAAGAATTGTTGCGTGTGTCATCTGTAAAGTGAGGAGTTTATATGGAAATCATTTTGAAAAAAACGGTGGAAAGACTCGGAAATACAGGGGATGTTGTAATCGTTGCTAATGGCTATGCTCGCAACTACCTCATTCCAATGCAGCTGGCCGTCCGAGCAACAGAAAGGAACCAGCAACAACTTGAACACGAAAAGCGGCTCATAGTCCATTTGGAGAGCAAAGAGAAGACTAAAGCAGAACAACTCGCTCGCCAGATTGCAGAGGTGACATGCACCATTCGGAGGCGTGCTGGAGAAAACGATCGACTTTTCGGATCCGTGACTTCTATGGATATCGCGGAAGTCCTCTCCGCTCAATCGATCGCAATCGATCGCCGGACGATCGAAACGAATGAACCGATCAGAGAGTTGGGGATCTTCATGGTTCCTATCCGTCTTTATGCAGACGTAGTCGCAAACCTTCGGGTTGTCGTTGAACGCGAAGAATAATTTCAAATATTAGGGCTGTAAGAATTCATTTGACATTTTCTGGTACTTTAGAAATTTTAAGGGAATCCACAATTGAAAATTGCTGATTCAATATCATGAGCATTGGTGATGTGTAAGTGGAATACTCTCAGACGACTGAACCCCTCCACGATAAAGATGCGGAAGAAGCGGTCCTCGGAGCAATGATGACGGATAGAGCTGTCATTCCTCGTGTCGTATCGCAACTGGGGCATACGCCGGAGGCGTTTTTCACAACGGACCATCAACTCATTTACGCGGCGGTTCTTTCCTGCTACGACCGCCATGGGCAAGTAGACGCTCTTCTCACGGCAAAAGAGCTTGAAAAGGCAGACCACTTGAAGCGGGCTGGTGGTGCGGTTTTTCTGTACGATCTTCAGGCACGGATTGTTGAAACCGAAAACACGGAATTCTATGCGGAGATAATTCGAGAGAATTGGATGCGTCGTCGGTTAATTCAGACGAGCAATCACCTCCGTGTCCTTGCACAGGACGGCGAAAAAAGCCTAGATGACATTCTGAATGAAGCCCAAGAAGAAATTTTTCAGTTAAGTCATACGAGAACCCAGCGCGGATTTGTCCCGATTGCGCCAATCGTCAAAGAAAGTCTGAACAACATCGAGAAGTTACATAACAATGAACACAAGCTTGCCGGACTACCAACCAGCTTTACAGATTTTGATTTGATGACCTCGGGGCTACAACGCGGAGATCTTATCATTATTGCAGCTCGCCCCAGTATGGGAAAAACCACTTTAGTACTGAATATGGCTCAAAATATTGCCATCTCTCAGCAAGTCCCGGTCGCGATATTTAGCCTTGAAATGCCTGCACAACAAGTTGTCATGCGAATGCTTGCTGCCGAAGCGCAAGTTGACTTCAGTCGCCTTCGTATGGGAAATTTTACGGAGGAGGATTGGGAACCATTGACTCAAGCAGCAAATCGACTCATGACCGCACCGATTTTTATCAGTGACGCCCGAGGCGTCACCGTACAAACGCTACGTGCAGAAGGTAGACGATTAAAAGGTGAACACGAAAATCTCGCAGTGATTTTCGTTGATTATCTGCAGTTGCTTAGAGGTTCTGGTGGGTATCAAGGACGTGTCGAAGAAATATCGGAGATTTCTCGCTCACTCAAGACGCTGGCTTGGGAACTGGATACGCCTGTTGTTGCCTGCTCGCAACTCAGTCGTGAAGTTGAACGCCGTCCCGATAAACGTCCCCAACTGTCGGATCTAAGAGACTCTGGTGCACTAGAACAAGATGCCGATTTGGTCGTTTTTCTCTATAGGGAAGATTACTACGACGAGCAAGCTGACGAGCAAGGGCTGGCCGACCTTATTATCAAAAAACAGCGTAACGGTCCAACTGGTACGGTTCGGTTACAGTTCTATCGAAAACAGATGCGGTTCGCTAATATCAACATTTAGAAGCGAAAGGTAAAAGGAAAGGGCGAATTTGCCCCAAATGAACGATCAAATCCCCTCTCAACAGCAGAAAGTCCCTTTCTTTTTGATTCAGTTTATCGATCATGTGGGAAACCGGACACTGCACTGGCTTTATGAGATCGGCAGCGCATCCATCTTGGTTTTCAAAACGCTTGCGCTACTTTTTGTGCCACCCTTTCAACTGCGGCTGCTTGTTCGCCAGTTATTTTTAATTGGCGTG
>JADFGN010000461.1 GCA_022567695.1 Candidatus Poribacteria bacterium
AAGCAGATTGTGGATAGCTATGGGCAATCGAGCGAAACACATGCACAGGGAATCGTCTACTCAGCGAGGAATTTGATCAGCAATCTGTTGCTCACCGATCCAACCCTCGAACCCAATGGTACTTCGCTGCTGACTCAACAACTTGAAGCGATTACCCAATTATCGAATGCAACCCCACAAGCACAAGCCAACGCCTACTTTGAGCTTGGCAATCTACATGCCAATGCGAAAGATGCCAACGCTGCTTTGCTCAACTATCAGAATGCAAAGCAGATAAGTGATTCAGATGAACTCCAAACGAAGATCGGCTATCGAGAGACATCAATTTACTTTGCACAAAGAGAGTATGCCAAAGTTGTGGAAGCTGGGCTGGAGACACTGGAACGAATGCAGAAATTGGGAGAGGGGAAATTAGAAAGTGAGGAAATAAGGTCGTTCGCTGGGCATCTTCAGTATCTTATCGGGCAAAGCCAAATGCAATTAGATCGAGTCAACGAAGCCGAAGGAGCGTTTCAACAGGCAATTGCGCTGAAGAAAGACGATGCTGAGATTAACGCCCATTCGCATTTTTACCTTGGGCAAATTTACGAACGCCGCAAGCAAATGGACGAAGCGATTACAGCATACCAGAACGTGCTTTCGGTTGCAAATCATCCCGAACTGAAAGGGATCCGGACAGAAGCCGCCCGGCAACTCGCGCACATATATGAGAACAGTACAGGGAAGTCTCTACAGAATCAAGCCATCGATCTATATGCTCAAATCAGCACAGCGGAGGTGAGCCCCAAATTGACGGCGGAAGCACTGTATCGACGTGGACTCATCTATCAGGGCCGGAACGAACCCGACAAAGCCGCGGAAGAACTCTCCCATCTTGTCGATCGTTTTTCGAAAGAGACTGAGCCTGAAATCAAGGAAATGGTCGAGGATGCCATTCTGCGTTTACCCAATCTGTCGAGCCAAACTGGAGACATGAGTGGCGCTATCAAAACAGCAAAACAGGCGTTGGAGATTGCGCGGAAAAAAGGAGATGTATTGGTTCTTGCTCAAGCGCAGTTTCAACTCGCGATGCTGTATTATCAAAACGGTACGCATCGGAAGGAAGCCGTGAAGCTCTTTAACGCAGCTTATGACAACGCCCTCAAAGCCGAAAATATGGATCCAACAACGGTGGCGCTTGTCAACACCGCCATGTTTCAGGCAGGACAAGCCGCATATCAAAATAACGATCAAGCCGCGGCGATCCAACCGCTCGAAGATTTCATTCGGCAATTTCCCGACGATGAAAAAATCGACGTTGTTTATGAATATCTCGCGTGGTCATATTTCACCGTCGCTGACAAAACGAAGGCCCGAGCCGGACGGAAAGCGAGATTCAAAAAGGCCGCGGAGGCATTTAATCAACTGGTCACCCGGAATGTCAATCCTGAAAAATCTCCGGAGTGGATATATCAATCTGCACAAGCGTTGACACTCGCAGGCGAAACTGCGCAGGCAATCGCTGCGTATCAAGAATTGATGGAGGTGTATCCGAAACACAATCTCGCTGATGAAGCGTTGTACGCAATGGGAGGAATGCAGTTTGAATCGAAGCAGTACGATGAAGCGTTAAAAACTTATCAGCAGTTGGCGAATGGGTATCCGGACAGTGAATGGATTGATGAGGCCTTGTATGCAATTGCGACCTGTTACGATCAGTTGAAGCAGGATGAGAAAGCACTGGAAGCTTACAAAGCGGTGATCGAACGCTTTCCCGATCAAATCATCTCAGTCAACGCACAGGCGAACATTGGGCACCACTACTTTAATCTCAAAGAATACCCTCAAGCACTAGAAGCATACCGGAAGCTGACGAAGAAAAACTTCCCCTCTATGACGGCGAAACATCGAAGTAACGCCTACCGCTGGAGACGCGATACCGAGAATGTCATGGCTGAAGCACCGTACAAAGAGGCAGTCTCATTGCTGAATAAAGCGGACACCGGATCAGAGAATCTGTCTGATGAGGAGAAAGGGTATGCACAGCGTGCCATCCAACAGTTTGAGGGTTTGATTAAGGATTATCCGTATTGTGCGTATGTTGACTACGCGCTGGTTTCAATCGGCTCCGCGCACGAACTTCGAGAGGAGTGGGAAAGCGCGATGAAAACCTACAGGCGATTGACCGCTCGATATAAACGGAAGTCACCTAAGGATGCTAACATTCAGCAAATGTTGGATTATGCACAGGAACGGATTAAGGCCATTGAAGTTTTTCTGTTGCAGAAGGAGAAGTTTGGTCAGTGATGTTATGATGTTGCTTGATAGCTCATTTAATTAATTCTGCGAGTTTTTCCTTCACCCATATTTGGATAAGTTCGTTGACCGTTAAATCTTCTCTTTGAGCTAAGGCAAACACCTGCGTCCCTAGTTCTTTTCCAAGATCGACGATAAAATGATCAAACCCTTCAAATTCATAGGTGATCTCCTTTGTATCTGTTTGTATCTCTTCAACATCGGATAGGTGTTCTTCATAGTCTGCCAAGCTATGTGTATCCCAGAATTCAGCTGCTTCCTCAATACTTTGGAAGTGGTCCGGTATTTCCTTAGTGATGTTTGTGTCTTGCATACTGCCTCCTCTCTCTTCTGTCCATATCTCTGGCACTAATCGGTAGGACATTCTGGTCGCGCTTGTAAATAAAAAATACAATGAGATACCTGCCTGCAAAGGTACGTCCATATGCAGCGTATAAATCTTCACCTTCTACATCGCCCTTTTGTATAAAGCGGACATGTGGGGTATTCTCATACATTACTTCCTCTACCTCGATAGTAGAAACATTGTGTTTACGTTCCAACTTCTCAATAATGCGCGATTTCCATATCAGTTTGCCCAGCTTCAAGATGAACCTCGATAGAAAATTATGAAGAAATAATAGCATCAAATTGACCTGTCGTCAAGCCAAACACAGAACTTCAATTGTGCGTTTATTTTCCGTTCATCACATTTTGGAACAAGACACGTTCTCGGTAGGTATAAGCTTTCGCGAAGTTTATCATTTTCCACGAAAGGAGTTCACAAATGTTACGCCCTAATTTCTCACGAGCCGCAAATCTATCTCGGCGAAGGAAATCCTCCCCAAAACCTCGTTTGGTCTCCCAGATTTCGGTTTCTTCGTCAGATCGAGATGTGTTGGCCGAAATGGCTCAAGACACTTCAACATTATTTTGGACGAGGCGAAAATTAAAACGGGGAAAAATTGCATTCATCTGTTCTTTGATCCTTCACCTACTGATCAGTTCCTACATCGTGAATCAAATCATTCGAGCACGCGATATGACAAAACCTTTTGAGGAACTTATCGCAGTGGAATTTGTGCCGCCGCCGCCTGTCAAGATGAAGATACGGAAACGTCAGATTCCGAAAGAGATTCCAAAAGTTGTCCAAACGCAGAAGAAAGCCGCATCAGCGCTCACAACGAGAGTGTCGAGGCGATCGCCTCAACAAATATCGGAAGTGATTGTCAAGGGTCCCGAAATTGTGCGAGAGAGTGTCGAGATTCATCGTGACGCCCCGATCAGCCAAATCCTTCCCGCCGTGACCACTGCAGCGCAGTTTGAAGCGAAAGCCGAAACACGAGATACAATTGCTCCACCAGTTGCCACACCAATAATGATCGCTGCGCCCGGCAATGGTATCGTTGCAAACCGCGTCCGTGCAGCAGGCAGCGGTGATATGGAAGGGCTGTCGGATGTGAATTCTTTCGGCACGCACCTAAGGGGTGGCAGTGGGTCGGGCGGTGGATTGGGGGATGGATTCGAGGATGTGGGAACAACTCCGCCAAAAGTCATCCAGATTGATCGAACCGCAGACAAGCAGGCAAACGATCTTTTTGGGATTGGTGAGTACGTCGAGGAAACGCGAGGGGAAGATACCCAAGAAGTCGTTTATGTGCTTGATGTTTCGTCAAGCATGAGCGGTACCAAGATACGTCTGGCAATCCAAGCACTCAAAGACGCGCTCAGTATGCTTTATAAGGGCGATAGCTTCAACATCGTGACTTTTGACAAAAAAGTTCGGATTTATAACAGAGCTATGTTGCCAGTCAACCGCCAAACTCTGAACGACGTCTACCGATTCTTGGATCGACTCAGGAATGGTTCCGGGACAAATCTTTGGGGCGGATTGGAACGCGCATTAGCCTTTGAAGCCTCTACTGTGGTGTTAATTTCCGATGGCGATCCGAGCCGTGGTATCACGGACCCGGGCGAGATCGTGAAATTGGCCCGGAAACGCAACACTTCTGGAGCGCGAATCATGCCCATCGCACTCGGACATGGACACTCTGACGATGGGGTACGCTTGTTAAATCGCCTTGCGGACGAGCATGGTGGACAGTTGCTACTAATCGACTTGCGATAAATCTTTGAGGCATGCAAAATCCTGCTCGTCCTGCAACACACGGTGCGGATAGGCAGGATAAAAATAACCAATCAAGGGAGCCAAACATGCGAAAAAATTGTCAGATTCTGCTATTGTCGGTCATTGTCTTTGTATGCGGTGTCATACAACACGTTGATGCCATCATCGGTAACGAAGTTGGAAATGAAGCCCCGAACTTTTCGTTGCCGAACACGGATACCCAGATTGTATCCTTGAACACACACCGCCAGCAGACAAACATCATCCTGATTTTCTATCGGGGACAGTGGTGACCGTTCTGTGTGAATCAACTCGGAGAGTTGCAGAAACACTATTCCAAATTTCGGTCGCTTGGTGCAGAGATGTATGGCATCAGCGTGGATGCGCCAGATGTATCAAAACGATTGGTTGTGCAACGATTGGGCGTGCAGTTCCCCATCCTATCAGATAGGAGTCGTGAGACAATCAAGGCTTACGGCGTCCTTGATCGGATTGCCAACATCTCCAAACCAGCGACGTTTATTATCGACAAAACAGGCACCATTCAATGGAAACAGGTTGGCGAACATAAGGCAGACCGTGTGTTTTCCGATACAATCATTGAGCAGCTCACAGCTCTTAACGCACGCGAGAATACATCGCCCGTGATTTCTCCACCGATTCCGGACCTCAGTACCGAAGAGGAGCAAATACTGATTATAGACCTTTCCAGTTACGCGAGCGATGATCAGGACCACCTAGACAATTTATCATGGCGAGTTGATGTCGTCGATAACACGATTTTTCGGGCGGAGGTTGACCGCCATCAACTGACTATCCTGCCTTTCGATGAAGCGTCTGGCACGAGGGAAATCTCTTTAACGCTGATTGACTCGCATGGGGCGCAAATATCGCAAATTGTCCACGTTACGATCAACCCTAAGTCTGAATTCGATCTCATCGTGAGCGCAGGGCTGAGTCTGTTCCATCTGCCACTGACAGTGGTAAGCATCAACGGTGAGTCCCAACCAATCACAGTCATCGGCGATCTGTTCGATCTGCTTGGTGGGGAGGCCAACGTGAATTGGCTCATAACAACTCCGTCCCCTGCGCCGGATGCCCCGGGAAGTTTTCGGGCATTCTTCAGACATTCACCCAACAAATCAGATTTTCCGGCGAACACGATAATCAAACCAGAGACAGGAATCATCGCTTCTGTGAAACAATCGGTGCAATTGCATCTCACCGGGGAACCCCTTGCGGCAGAACTTCGCCTCCATCCGGGACCTAATCTCATCGGTATTCCCCACCACAATGCAGGAATTCGTCGGCTTAGCCATTTCATTCAAGTCGCAGGAGTACGCGACCATGTGACACAGATTGCAGTCTTCAGAGACGGCAAATTTCAGCCCCTTTCTCCGGAGGATATTGTCCCGAACTCTACGAATGACTTGGAGCTTACAGAGGGACAAGCATTCATACTGAAACTCTGCACGGATGAATCCGGCAGGTTCTAAGAAGTTATCGTCTTCTCCCAAGCTCTCCCTCGCTTAAAGCGGGTACAACATCTTGAGTCTTAGACGGGTTTCTTAGACTTCATAGCCGAGCCGCTCTGACGCCTTTCGGCGTTATTGACATGGGCCAATACTCGCGACTTTGGTGCAAATTTAGGGTACGGCTACTTGGCGCGTTTCCACACCGCAGGGCAAAAGCCCTTACCCAATGCTGGAAAGATTATACCATTAAACACATTGAAATTAAAA
>JADFGN010000462.1 GCA_022567695.1 Candidatus Poribacteria bacterium
TGCAGGAGTTCATCGACCCAGATGACTTCAACCCCCGGGTTGTCGAGCAGCTCTGCGACGAACGCCAATGCGCCAGCACGTCTCAATCCGCGGACTTGGCACAAAGGCACGAATTCCGCAAACACTAAATTATGCGTGAGCCATGTGGGAGCCGCACGGAAAAACGTCACCGCGGATGCGTGTTGGATTTCACCGGCATGATAGGCGCACAATAACCCGGACGTATCAAGCAACATTATGTCTCTCCGTTGTGTGTGTCAGCGTATCCCTTGGCAAGGTCTGCATCGATACGTTCATTGTCCACGCCGGTTGCATATCCGAGGTTCTCAGCGCCCATGTGTCGCTGAAGGTGTTCCCACGCGCCTCGCCGTGCTTCGTCTGTAAATTGCGGACGGGGTTTCTTAGCGTACCGAGCTATCCACTCCATCGCCAATTCCTCGACCGTCATGCCCATATCCGGTGCGAGCCGTTGAAGGACTTGGTAAATCTCATCCGGCAATTTTGTCGTCAATGTTTGGCTCATCGTTTTTCATCTCTCTGTTTTGATTCAGTTTACGTGATAGCAATCCCACATCAGACTCCATGTTCGGCCGTTGCAGAAACGCATTCTCGAAGCCGTTCATCCAGTACGTCTCGTCCGTTTGTAATCACCAGCTCAACTGCCAAAACCAACATTTGCATCCCTTCAGAAATGAACAGCAACTTCTGCTCATCTTTGCGTGTTGTCACAATCAAGTCAGCCTGAGTCTGATTTGCGCAGTCCTGAATTTGGCACATATCCTTTTGTGTATATCGATGGTGATCAGGAAATGCTAGGAGCTTGACACATTTGGGCTGACATCGGCGCAACGTATCGGCGAAGGCTTTTGGATTCCCAATCCCACACACGGCTAGCAGGCGTTTACCTTTCAACAAATGGAGTTCGAATTTCTCGTTTGTGCCCAATCGATAGAGTTCCGTTGGCTGATGACAGCTTTCCACAATGGGTGTTCCGGGGGCTAACTTTTCAACTGTCTTCCTGATTTGAAAAGGCGATTCGATGAGGTCTATTCGGGTTATCAAGATTAGGTCCGCCCGACGCAATGCCGATGCAGGTTCTCGCAATGTTCCAGCGGGAAGCAGCTTTCCTGTGCCGAACGGCTGAGTGGCATCAATGGTAACAATCTCAAGATTACGTGCTAACTTTCGGTGTTGAAATCCGTCATCGAGAATTAACGCCTCCACATTCCCCGAACGAATCGCTTGAATCCCTGCTGCATAGCGATCTTTCCCAATCAACACAAATGTGGAAGCCGGTTTCTTCTTGCCACAATGAGCGAGTGCCATCGATAATTCACTTGTTATCATCGCCGCTTCATCACCGCTTGCCTCCACGGACATGAAAGCTTCTTTACCGTCTGAAACGATTCCTGCCGATTGTTCACTTTGACGGCCATATCCACGCAAGAGAATTGCGACGCTCACGCCTTCCTGCCGCAGTGCTTTAGCCATCCATATTACCGCAGGGGTTTTGCCCGTGCCTCCGGCAACAATATTGCCAACGCTAATCACCGGGCGGGGCAGTCGTTTCGGTTTGAGGAGGCGCAAATCGTAGAGCCAACCACGCAACTGGACGATAATTCGATACATCCAGCTGAGTGGTATGAGGAGGGCGAGAAGAACCGTCGGACGGAAACCGACAATCTCTCCTGTGATGACACGATACAGGTAGCTTTTCATTGCAGATACGGTTTTATGAGTGCCGCTATTTTGTTTTGGTTTGTTGCTATCAATTCCCGTTGTTCAGGCCAGAATATCTCCGGAAGCGCGTCAATTGGATACCACGCAAGCCCATAGTGGTGTTCTGCATCAGTTGGAACGCCGTTCACCTGCTCAGTCAGGAACAGGTAAAAATGTGTCGTAATCCAGCAACTTTTGTTGTAAGCGAGACGTTCTCGTGTGCCGAGTTTTGCAATCAGTTTTAGCGATGTCAAACCGGCCTCTTCTTCGATTTCCCGCCGTGCGGTTTGCTCTAAGTTTTCGCCGGATTCAACGCCGCCTTTCGGCAGAACGTAATCCGGGACTCCAATTTCGCCCACCAAAGCAACATGGATTTTGTCATTTTCCAACCTCACCACGACACCGCCTGAAGATGTTCGCTCACGAATATCTTCAGGACGTTTATACCAACTTTCATCAATCATCGCATTAAACCTTTCTTTTTCAATTTCAGTTCTTGACATGTTTTACAGATTAAGATAACTTAACGTCAACCGGGCAGTGCGCTCAACTGCCCCCGCAGGTCCAAGCTGTTCGTACACTTTGCGAAGGTTCTCTCGTTGAGTTTCCCGTTTGTCGGGATGTTGCAATAAGTCGAGTGCAACCGAAGTAATTCGCTCTGTCTGTAATTCTTTTTGGAGGATTTCGGGTACAATGTCTTGTCCTGCAATAATGTTTGGCAAGGCACTACGGTCAAGTGTCGCCAATCGCGTTATAATCCACCAGCTTAACTGCGACATCTTGTAGAGAACGATCATCGGCGTTCCCAAACAAGCCGCCTCAAGAGTCGCTGTTCCTGACGCAATTAGCATGAGCTCTGATGCCCGCATCGCTTCATATGTCCTCCCCGTAACGATTCTAACAAACGGCATTTCAGGCATAGATGTCCGATCGACGTTCGGCGCGAGTGGAAGGACAAATTGGCAGTCTGGAAATGTCTGGCGAATTTGGTGGGCAACCTCTAACATAACAGGGAGCAACCGATCTACTTCTCGACGCCGACTGCCGGGCATAAGCCCCAGAACAAGAGCGTCCTCGCGCAAACCAAGTTGTTTGCGTGCTTCTTCACAACTGAGTTCTGTCCGGGCGAAATCTAACAGTGGATGCCCAACAAATTCTACCTTGGCGCCTGCGCGTTGGTAGAATTCCGCTTCAAACGGGAAGATTGAAGCAACACACGTTGTCGTTTTCGCAATCTTCTTTGCGCGACTCGGACGCCACGCCCAAGCTTTGGGAGGAATATAATAAACAACGGGGATGTGCAATTGATAGGCGAATTTCGCCAATCCCATATTGAATTCCGCAAAATCGACCAGAAGAATAGCGTCAGGCCTTCGTTCGCGGATAACCTGTTTCAGGTGTTTTCGCTTCCTCAAAAAAGCGGGAATTGAGGTGATCACTTCCCCGATTCCCATCACAGCGGAATCACGGATGTGATAGATCAATTCAACACCCGCTGTCCCCATGAGGTCGCCCCCCATTCCGAATAGGTCGGCATCGGGTTGAAGTTCCTTAATTTTGGTGGCGACACGGGAGGCGTGTAAATCGCCGGAGGGTTCTCCGGCGACAATCATAATCGCTGGCATGGTGTATCAATTGCTCTATCGGTAATGTACGAAGGCATCCCTCACGGCATCACGCCGGGAATTTTCAGACCCGCCGTTTCCGCAAAACCGAACATCAGGTTCAGATTCTGTACCACCGCACCCGATGCGCCTTTGCCAAGGTTATCGATCGCGGACATAACAATCACGCGATTGGTTCGCGTATCCACCTCAAGTCCGATGTCGCAGAAGTTGCTACCAGCCACAGCTTTCGTCTGCGGATATTCGCCTTTGTCGAGAACGCGCACGAACGTCTCGTTCTCGTAAAACTTTGAGTAGATGTCCAGCAACGTTTCCGTCGAAATTGATTGTTTCAGCCGAAAGTAAAGCGTGCTGAGAATACCGCGTGTCATCGGGACGAGATGAGGAGTAAAAGTCACACGAATTGTTTCGCCTGCCACGTTGCTCAATTCCTGTTCAATCTCCGGGGTGTGGCGATGGGTACCGATACTGTATGCGGTCAAATTGGAGTCACGAATTGGAAAATGCGTGTTTTCGTTCGGCTTACTGCCTGCACCAGAGAGTCCAGATTTCGAGTCAATGATGATTGAATCGCGTTCAATCAGGTCTTTATCGAGCAATGGTATGGACGGAAGAATCGCGCCTGTTGGATAGCAACCGGGATTGGCAACAAGGTCTGCCGTGCGGATAGAATCCCGGTAAAGCTCCGGCAAGCCGTAAACTGCGCGGGATATCCCTTCCGGATGGGTATGCTCAACATGATACCATGCCTCATAAGTTTTGGTATCCCTTAATCGGTAGTCTGCGCTGAAGTCGATCACACGAATCCCTTGTTCAAGCATCGGCGGGACATAGGACATAGCAGCCCTGTGAGGTACGGCAAGAACCATCACATCAACTCGATCGATGAGTCCGTCAAGGTCCAACGTTTCAAATTCGAGTTCGATGAAGCCACGCAGGTTTGGATGTACTCGATCGACTCGCTGACCGGCGTACGTTTCTGAGGTAACCAACTCAATGGCCAAATCGTCTGGATGACTGATGAGAAAACGCAGCAAGTCGTTACCTGTGTGGCTAGATGCGCCGACAATTCCAACTTTTACCATTCTTGTGTACTCCTAAAAAACACCTATTGCCTCGATTTAAATCAGCGAGATTTTAAGATGATTGCCGAATATCGGGTGAATTTTAGCATTCGGATCGGCGGTTGTCAAGTCGCAATATCACTCCACACCCGGCACAGGGTATTGCAAACACAACTCCTCGACCTCCTGCTTCAGCCCATGCAAATAGTCATCATCTTGATGGTTTTGCAAAGCGTCAACGATCCATTTGCCAAGCTGCCTCATCTGATCTTCGGTCATCCCGCGAGTGGTTGCGGCAGGCGATCCGAGGCGAATACCACTTGGACGAAGCGGCGGATTTGGGTCATCGGGAATAATCTGTTTGTTCGTGGTAATAGAAATTTCGTCGAGGGTCGTTTCCGCAACCTTGCCATCGAGTCCAAAAGTTTTCACCGTATCTAAGACCATCATGTGATTTTCAGTTCCATTGGTGATTAACTTTGCGCCGTTTTCCATAAGCGTTTCTGCCAGTATCGTAGCATTCTTCAACACTTGGTTCGCATACTTTTTAAATTCACGCTTCCGGGCTTTCCCAAGCGTGACGGCAACGGCGGCGATCGTATTCATATGAGGCCCGCCTTGTAACCCCGGAAAAACCGATTTGTCTATTGCCGTGGCAAACTCTTTCCGGCACATGATTAAACCGGCACGTGGTCCTCGAAGGCTTTTGTGCGTTGTTGTGGTCACAATGTCGAATCCGTAATCGAAAGGATTCCGCATCACGCCGCCCGCAATCAGACCACCGATGTGGGAAACATCCGCCATCGTGATTGCACCAACGGCATCGGCGACCTTTTTAAAGTCGGCATAATCATAGTCTCGTGGGTAAGAGGTGTAGCCGCACAAAACGATTTTCGGTTTTGTTGCTTTGGCGACAACCATAAGCTCTTCAAAGTCAATTCGTCCACCCTCTTCAGGATAAGTTTTGTAGCGAACAAAGTTGAATATCCTTCCCATGTGTGAAACAGGTGCACCGTGGGTGAGGTGACCGCCATGTGATAAATCCATGGCAAGAATTGTATCTCCAGGCTCTAAAAACGCCAGATACGCGGCTTGGTTCATCGGGGAACCGGAAAGGGCTTGGACATTCGCATGTTCACATCGAAAGACCTTTTTGGCTCTCTGAATCGCAAGCCTCTCCACGATATCGGTGAATTTCTGTCCACCGTAGTACCGACGTCTAGGGTATCCTTCCGCATATTTATTGGTGAAAATTGAGCCATTGGCGGCAAGCACCTCCGCGTACGTGTAATTTTCCGAGGGGATTAATTCTATGCCGTGCTTTTGACGCTGTTCTTCTCCTACGATTGCATCAAACACCCGTGGATCATTCTGTCTGAGCAGTTCACGATTTGCACTCATTCTTTCAACCTCTCAAAAAAAAATCGCCTCAGCTATCCGTTTCGTTAGCCCAGGCGATTGACTATTTTTTTAAGCCCAACGCTTCCTAGTGGTCGATTCCACACAATTCGCCAGTCGCGTGGGCAGTTCTG
Organism: Candidatus Poribacteria bacterium; assembly: GCA_022567695.1. Lineage (GTDB taxonomy): Bacteria > Poribacteria > WGA-4E > WGA-4E > PCPOR2b > JADFGN01. The sequence goes on from JADFGN010000462.1 coordinate 5,941, forward strand.
AATTAATATTTAGTAGTTCGCAATCCTACGGTTCCTGTCAACCTATTGAGTATAGCACGCCGACAAACGGAATGCAAATCTTATTAACTTGACAATGTTAAGTTAGGATCCCTATGACATCTAGGTTTGCTTACATTTTGGCTATTTAATTTTGATAGCCATTCATTCACCAGTTGGCAATTCATCGGTCTCAAT
>JADFGN010000031.1 GCA_022567695.1 Candidatus Poribacteria bacterium
TTATACAATTTTGTGTAACTAAATTTCTCTATTAAAGTATATATTTTAAACCACGGGACCCGCATGATAACTGATTTCTTGCGGGAACTTATTCACGAAAATTAGTTAGTCGCCCGATCCCGTCGGATTGAGTAGACTTTGCCGTGTCGAAATCATGGGTATATGAGCGATTGCTGAATCAGGAAGTCTTTAATGCTTTCTGCTGCAAGCTGGTGTCCTGCTATTGTCCAGTGGTCATCGTGTGAATAGTACAATTCCATTTCTGGATGACTAGCGAAAATTGGTAGCAGGTCCAAAAAGGGCAAATCGTGTTTTTTGGCAAAATCGGCGAGACGCTGTTGAGGTTTGTTTGCTTTGGTCATCTCAGCGCCGACGTCAAAACCGATTGACTTGTAGAAGTTGAGATATTTCGTATCCACCTGCACACAAACAGGAATGTCAATAAGCACCATTTTCGCCCGGATTCTGCTACATACAGCTTTAATTTGCAAAAGGTATTCCAATGCCTTCTCCCACCCGGCTCGCAATTCGGGGATTGAGATGTAGAGGTTTTCACGGACCCACTGAGGTTTGAGAATCGCGAGTTGAATCAGATGTGGATTGACTTCCAGTTTATGTGTGCCTTTGCATAATAACTAATCGCAGGATGCACTCCCAAAATTCGTAAAGGAGGCTGGAAGTTTTCTCGCATCCACTCTCCTGCCTGACGATAAATTGCGTTTTCATCACTTCGGTATAACGGACGAAAGGTATACGGGAGCAGACTAAGAGAGACGATAATCAAAACCAGATGCGATGTCAAAGCAGGAAGACGGGCAAATTGCTGTTTGGCTAGCCAATTAGAAAATCGGTGTTGAAGGAGGTCTATTCCCCTTGAACACAGAATTATGGCAATCGGTACTAATGGAACAAAATACCGCGTTTCCACAAGAATGAACAGAACAGTTATATACGGTATCCAACTCAACAGTATGAAGATCATTGACGCAAGCAGGAGGGCCGATAAGTTTTTGCATAAGATTGAAAATTTGACTCGTTTTTTCAAAAACACAGCAAAATAGATGCCAACGATATAAGGCAGATATCCCAATAATTCTGGTCGGATCAGAGAGCCAATCCCCACTAAAACACCTCCACCAATCAAGTAGAATATGCGATGGGCTTCCAAAGCGAGTAATACCAAGTATAGCATCGTTATCAGCAGAAGTGTATAAATCGACTCCGTTAAAACAGTCGTCGAATATTTAGTAGTATTGGATATAAGAGTGTCAGGGTAGCCGCGTAATATGCTGTCTGCTTATTATAGAGTTTCTTGGATAATAGGAAAACGGGAAGGATTAATAAACCTCCTGATACAACCGAAATTAAACGTCCGGATAATTCATAATTTCCCACAAGACGAAATAAAAAGCCAATTGCCAAGGGATATACTGGAGGAATAAAACTTACATCCAGTCCTTTACCTTCAATCCAGTCTTTCGCAATCCAGGCGTATGCGACTCCGTCCACCTCGATTGTTTCCCGATAATTCATCAAGAAAAGGCGTAGTATGACAGCAACCATTATTAGAGAGAATATGATGAAGGGTTGTTTATAAGGGTTCCATCGTGACATTACTCTTTGCCTCATAGTATTCTAACAAGAATAATGGGATGGTTCAAAAAGGGAAGATTCTGCCATTTCATATCCCCTTCGGTATCAATGTTATTGTGATGTCGATTTCTCTGTTTTCTGTGGTTGTTTACGAATGTAGTTTTCGCGCAATCAACTCGTCATAGAGATTTTCAACCCGCTGTGCCATTGCCGTATCACTGAACGCTTTCATGCACAGCTGTCTTCCGGCATCTCCGAGACGCCTTGCTACAGTCGGATTTTGTAAAAGTAGCAGGATTTTATCTGCTAACGCTTGAGTGTCTTTCGGGGGAACGATGAAGCCGGTTTCGCCATCCACGATAACTTCCGGTACACCTCCCACCCGTGTTCCTACAATGGGCTTACTTGCGGCCATCGCTTCAGCGAGGACAAGAGGAAGCCCTTCGCGGATTGACGTAGGCAACACAAAAACATCACATAACGAGAGCAGTTCAGGCACATCAAACCGAATCCCTAGAAAAATCACGTTTGACGAGATGTCTAATTCAGCCACAAGTCTTTCAAGTTCCGTTCGACGAGGGCCGTCTCCGATAATTAAAAATCTCGTTTGCGGGAATTGTTTTAATACAATCTTAGCCGCTTCGAATAGATACTCATGCCCCTTGACAAATTCTAAGCGAGCTATTGTTCCAACAACCGGAGTTTCTGGCGTAATTCCCAATGTTGGTTGGTGTCTGGTGCTCGAAACGTTAAATCGCTCGACACTGATGCCGTTATGAATGGTGGTGACTCGACCGGGGTGAATGTGCTCATCGTTAATTGTGTACGTTCGGCCGGCATGAGAACACGCAATAATTTCATCCGTAAATGCACTGAGGAATTTATTAATCGTAACCTGTTTTTTGGAGCGTTCAGAAGGTAGCCAGTGGGCGGTATGGAGATGGACGACCCGGATAGGCATACCCGCAATTAACGATGCAACACGCCCGATTGTGCTTGCGTCATCCCCGTGACTATGGAGGATTTGAAAGCGTCCTTGACGCATCTGATTTGCCAAGCGTATCAAATTTAGGGGATGTCGCCAGCTTTGACGCCGCAAAACTCGCACTTCAACCCCCTCCTTTTGTAATTCGTCAGCAAAGTATCCACCCGATAACAGACACCAAACTGCCAGCCGATATTTATGCTTCAGACGCGTGGCAAGCCGATAAATGACCCGTCCCATACCGCCCATCTTGATATCGCCAACAATCGTCAAAATTCCAACTTGCTTCATAAGCAACCAACCTCAACAGGAGAAATAGGTGAAAACACCTGTTATTTATGCGTCCGTGTGTCTCTTTGTGCTGTTGTGTAAATCAACTTATTCAGTATTGTCGCCAACTGTTGCGTCAACTGCTTCGCTTCAAACTTCTGGATCTCCGATTGAATGGGTTGGTAGGCGATACCACCTGACTGAAATTGTCGATAGAGTTCTTCGATAACCTCTACAATCCGCTTCACATCGTCAGGAGGCACAATGACTCCAGTGTTGGTTCGGCGAATGATTTCTGCGGCTTCTACATTTTCTTTTGAAAGGGCGAATATCGGTGTTCCCGACATGAGATATTCACAGAGCTTGCCTGTGACCATAAAATCGAATGGACCGGGTATAAAAAATAACAGATCGGCTTGGCGTTGATACTCAAGGGCAAGGTGTCGCGGTTGATAACCTTTTGTCTTAATCACATCGTTAAGTTGAAAGGTTTTGATAAGGGGGGCTATCTGTACACTCGAATGTCCCATTAACAGCAGCCGAATCGCATCCGCAGGAATTCGCCCTTCATCGATGAGTTGTTTGATGGCAGTGAAAAAATGCGAAGGCGATTGAGTGCTCTGCGAAAGGCTTCCCGTGTAAACGATCGTAAACTCTGATTCGCGCAATTTTTGGTCTGTTGGACGTGAAGTAAAATCCTCTGCGGCATAGCCGTTCATGATGGTTTGAAATTTTGATGCCCGCTCTTCAGGAAATCTCTGCCTAAAAATCTCCGTCATTTTCTTCGTGACGGTTATGACCCCATCCGCTGTAGTGATTATCCGCCTTTCCAGAAAGTGACCTAACGAAAGCATAAATCGCGGGCGAGTAAACTGATGATTGTAAAGTGTTTTATAATCCCATGGATCTCTGAAATCGGCGATCCACGGTTTACCCGTCAGCCGCTTGAGAATGTATCCGACGAGGTGGGCGGTATTAAGGGGTGATGTCGTATAAAAAACGTCAACATCGCGGTGACGAATTATTTTCCAGCCTGTCCACACCGCGAAAGGCAACCAACCGATTCCCTCATCGGGAAAGAAAAGCAATCGGTCGATTAAATGATTGATTTTAGCTATAACTGGATTACGAGTGGGAACCGGACTCGAACTCCCCTCGGCTTTGCTTTTGTCTTGCGCTGAAGCCTTTTTCCGTCTTCTCAGCCACCAACTGATTTTCTGATAAGGCGCGAAAATATTCAGCATTCCGGTCCGGAAGATTTCGCTTCCATCGAGGTAAGATAGATCTGCAGACCTATCATATCCAATCGAAAAGATCCGTTCGTCGATTTTCAACGAGAGCATCATCGGATGCCAACCATGTTTCGGGAGATGGCGAGCGAATTTTGCCGGGCGTTGCGAACCTGGGCCGACGAGCGGTGGAATGTAACCCGCAATGAAAAGCACTTTTCTCATACAAAAATGCCGCCTCTATTTTGAGGTTCTTCGTTGTTTGATTGCCCGAATTCTTCTCGCAACATATTGGATGAGATTGAATTTCTCACTATAATCAACGATGGGAACATCATTCACGCCTAAAAACGGCTTCGGATTGTTCTGGTAAAGTTGATGAAATTCCTTCAGCGTTATGATTCTTATCTCCGGGTCGTCTGTAACGAAACTGAGAAATTTGTCAAGTTTTTCGATGTCCTCCCAATCCGGTGCAAAGTTTGTACAACTCTGATCAAATTTTAACAGAGAGTAACTATGCATAAACAGGTTCATGATCCGGATGTCATTCGCTTTGGCTTGTCGAACATAGGTTTTTAACTCGTGAAGCGTTGCCCAATCAATGTCTGTTTTGACAATACTGGATTGTTGCTTTAGGATATGATTGCCCAAACTCACCTGCCGCCAGCGTTGGAAAATTGTGACAGGAATTTCGATAATCTCATTATGTTCAACAATCTCATTTTTTGTGATAATAGCTTTGCAATTTGGATGACTGTAAAACGATGAGCTGTCAATTGGAATATCATTTTCTTTAAGTGCGGTGAATGTATCTTCGTTAATTCCGTAGGCGCCAGCCCGATGGGCGACAGGATATTCGTTCGTCCATTTCTTGATCAGCTCCCGTCCATGTTTCAGAATTTCAATCTGTTCTGATAGTGAATATTCCCATAGATGTTCTCGCCTATAATCATAAAGTCTGCCCGGATGCGTATGAAGTTCAACTTCGTGTCCGTGTGCTTGAATTGTCTGACAGATCTCTTTCCAAACATCATCTCCGTATTTCTCAACCTCACAAACATCAATAAAAAAGTTCGCCGGCACTTTGTTGCTGTCGCAGATTTCAATGATCTTCTCAAAACCAAAAACCCCGCTTTCCAATCGTCCGAAGATCATAGAATCGATCTCTGATTTGGCGGTCAAGACGACGTCGTTATCCTGCGAATCTTCAGTATCAATAGTTATAATAATGAATAACTTAGTCATAGAAATGGAAAACTTGAGGGTGATGAGACTATAGGTTCAATTATTTCCTAGCCAAGATGATAACCTGGGTCTCGCCGTTGACTCCCAAAAATGTCATTGTGGCATGTCGAAATAGAGCGGCTTGGAACCTCGGCGTATGGAAAAATTTGAAATTCAATTCCTAAGATCGAGAAGATGAGATTGAATGTGTATTCGATAGGTTTGGAAAAGTCCTTATTCTGATAGGTGAGGGTTACGCGCTTCATCATTTCCTCAATCCGATTTGCTTCAAGCCCGCTCCGATTAAACTCCTCGCATCTAACGCCAATTTCACTGATGGTGCGATCCAACTCACCGAGTAGTAGGGAGTCAGCGTACCACCAAATTTCCGATAAAACTGCTCGACGGGCTCGAGCATCGAGCCCTCAAAATCGTATTGATTCAGTCCCAATTCTTCTTTGGTAAACTTAATCGCGTGCCAAATAGCGCATGCCGAAGCACCTCTATGCGTGTTTACCGGATCATATCCGGCAAGCAATAGGTAACTTCTTTTTTTGTCCCAAACTATATAAATTGAAGCTATTGGATTGCCATCTCTGTCTTTAGCAATGATAGAGTTACATAGTCCTTTTTCGAGTAGCACCTTATTATATTGGAGCGCTGCAGACTTAAACGTCACTTTCTCATTCTGTCTGTCAAATGTCTTTTCCACCAGGGCGAACATATCATTGAAGTCACAATTCACCTCAATAACAACACCGTCTTTTGCCGCACGTATTATATCATTTCTTTTTTTGCTATCCATTCCCTCCCACACTGCATCAAGATTACTGATATCCAACAGATAAGTATACTTAACCCTACTGGTGAATTCTTCCCAAATAAAAGGTTGTAGGTCAATCACAGAGGGGGCAAAATTAAAATCTATCGCCTCAAAATCATCTTTGATCCGCCGCGCAATTTGTTTTGCTATCTCCTTTTCGGCCGAAAGGCGACTTACATATTTGGCGTCGCTCTTCTGAAACAGAATGCCTAGATATGGAGTCAGTGGTGGATGACCTGCTTGTTTGCGTCCGGTTCTTTGATCTGTCAAGGGCAAGCCCGCGATGGGTTTGTCGTCTTTGAAACACCCATAGATCCGAAAATCCATCCCCGACGCCGCAAGCCAGTCGGACGTGTGGAAAATTGTGCCCTGCGGTGATTGATCAACAAATCTATCCCATTGATTGTACTCGCTCGGAGGCAGTATTTTACAAGTGTAGTTACTCATTGTCAATTGAAAAAGGTGGAGTTATAGCCTGGGCGATTGGAAATGAGGTGACATGTCATAGTGACAAACTTGCGATGCTAGATCAATCGACTTGCAGAACATACTGAGTTTCGGAAAGGAGTTCATTATAAACTCGAAGCAACCTTTTCTCCATAATGCTCCAGTTATATTGTTTGTAAGCGGCTGCTTGGGCATTTTTACCCAGCTCGGTTCTTAAATCTGCATCATCGACTAGCCTGGATAGCACGTCAACAAGAGAATCGACGTTCCTGTCTTTGACAACAATACCACATTGAGATTCCAAAACAATGCGGCGAGTTTCGGGCAGGTCAACTGTAACAGTGGGTAGCCCATACCTCATGTAGTTGAAAAGTTTATTTGGCGGGCCTGCAAGCATGTTATTTTCTGTCAGTTCCATGAAGATAATGCCGATCGAACAGTCAGAGAGGGCGTCCCCGACTTTTTCATAGGGAAGCCAGCCCGTCCGATTCACGACATCTTCTATCCGATATTCCTTGACCTTCTGATCAAAGTAGGTTCTTTCTTCTCCGAAAACATCACCTACAACCAAAAACCTGATTTTTCCTTCGTAGCGTTCTTTCAATATCTTTATCACTTCCAGCATTTCCTTCAATCCTCGGTTAAAAGGGAGTGCGCCATCGTGACATATTGTAATGACGCCATCAACCGCTCTCGGCTCTGACTCCTGAAAGATTGACAAAACGGGGCAATTGTCCAGCACCTCTGTTTTTATAAAACGATTAGCGCTAAGAAGATGCCCTCTGGTAATATGGTTAGCCGTGATAACATAATCGACTTCCTCAAGGCTGTTTTTTTCAAACCGGGCTATAATCCTACTCCAGACTGTTCTCTCAGGCTCTGTATCAGACGGCCTGGCAGCAGACCAGTATTCATGAACATCGCTAATAAGTTTGGGATTCTTACCTCTTTTCTCCAATTCGCGCTTTATCAGAATACCGGTATACAGAGACCAAACCTCGTGGCAATGGTAAATATCTGCGTCTAACTGTATGCCTTTGTCGATTATATCTGAATACAGCTCTGACCCAAGCCTCAATCGTCCTACGCTGCCCAGACGCATCCACTGGTTAAGTAGCCCTGTCATCGGCAAACCGAATATCTTATATCGCCCAAGCTCAAAACCGATGATTCTTATCCCATCGACAACAGTTTCTCCGCGAGCTATCGGTTTTCGCCCCATATCTGTAAGGTAACCATCGCTATTTAATGGCGCAATCAGAGTCACTTGGAATCCAGCATTGTGTAAGCTCTGCGCTTCCTTATAAAAAATCCTATCATCTAGGGCTGGATGGCCGGTTGTGAGGATGCAAACTTTGTTGCTCATCTATATATTGCCTATAGTAAAATATGTTACATACAAACTCAGCTAATTTGCCTAGAACACTTGCCATAGCCGCCCCCATTGCTCCCCACACCGGGACAAGGACGACATTGCCACCGACGTTCACGATTGATACAATAATGGATATGTCGCGCAACCATTTACCTTTTCCGACAGCCTCCAGAAACGTATTGTAGGGCTGATATGCCCCCTGGAAGAATCCAGCGAACGCCAGCGGGATAAGTAAACGCACAACAGGTAGATAGTCTGGAAATAGTATAACTACAACTGATTTCCCCATTAACATGACGCCAATAATACAACTTACTAACCACAGAAAATTGAAATAGATCACCCGTCTTGGAATTCTGTCTTGGTGAGTAAAATCTTTAAACAGACTCGCCGACAACGATTGGGATAACATTGCTATTGGAGATGTCATTGTATTGGCTAAGCCGTAGAATCCCAGTTGCGTAGTATTCACAAGGTAGCTGATAAACAGACCGTCAAGCTTGTAGGTAGATTGGTCAGCGATTTGCCCAAAATATAGATGAATTCCGTATGTTTTGTTCTTCGACCAGAGCTTTTCTAAGTGTAATCTCAGATTGGCATAAGAATACTTCAGAATCGCTAGGATGAATAGCCGAGTGGCAATCGCAATGCTAAGCCCCAATGCAATTAATGAAATGAGGTTCAACTTTGAGAATACCAGTAGTATGAGCAGGCCAACCACATATAGTATTGTTGATATGAAGTAGTAGCCGGATAATAAGCCAATTCTGTTGGTACCTTGGACAACGCTACCAATCATAAACGCAAATGGCTCTAAGATTAGCGGAAATGCAACCCATCTGAATATATAGCCGACATTTGTAGAGAAAAGAGAATCAATAATAAAGCTGAATCCCAAAATAAACAGCGAATAGCTTAAACCGATGAGCGCAAAAATAACGATCGAGGCGCCTATGAGTTTCTGTTCTTCCTGCTCACTTTGAGCCTGCGCGACTAACAATTGAGTTGTGCTTGCGAAACCAAATCGAAAAAAGAGGAGAGAAAATCCCGTAACTGTTCCATAAAATGCTAAAATGCCATAGTTCTCCGGGCCCAGCGCGCGCGTTACAATTACGGATGTGATTACTCCAAGTGGGAGTGATATCACTTTGGAAAGGTATAAAATTGCCGTCTGTCTCACCGTCTTTGAGCGAGTTATCGATGGCAGCTTTGCCAAATTATTTGGAAATTGTCGAAAGATATTAGGGATTGCCATTGTACAAGGACAACTTAGATTCGGCCTTCTGTGCGTATGATCTGTCCACTAGGTGTTGGGAGATCTCCATCCATATAGCAAGGCTTACCCAACGCCATATTCCCCAAGTCAGATCCATATCGCCGCCGATGTGGGCGTTAATATGCTTTCGCAATTCAGACATATTAAACAGGTTGCATTTTCGGAGTTCACCATCAAAGAGAACGGCTTCTAACGAGTTCCGTAATTTCCCTCGAAACCACTCTCTTGCGGGGGTAGGAAATCCCTTTTTATCTTTACGCCATTGTACTTTCTTAGGTAGGATGTCTTCCATTGCCTTGCGAAGGATTAGCTTACTCCACCCACCACACATCTTTGCATCTGAAGAAAGGGAAAACACAAACTCTACCAATCGATGATCCATGAACGGAACACGAGCCTCTATCGAGAAAGCCATGCCAATTTTGTCTTCATATTTCAATAAGGCGGGAAGCATATTGCATTCAACGGCGTTGATAAGTTCCTTATTCAGCACGTCTTTCTGTTTGTCTCCCGACTCATGCCTGTATGGCAGATAATTGGCTATATCCTCACTGAAGAGTCGAGGTTGAAGGGGGTGGGGTTTGAGTGCTCTCTTCAATTTTCCGCCTAGTGCATACACTCTTGGGAAGAGCATGCGAAGTATATTTGACACTTCGATTTGGGATTGAGCCAGTCGTTCTTGAGTGAGTCGCTTCTCTTGCCAGTATGTTAACAAGCTTTTACGCCGGACAAGCTCCTGTAACCTGAACGGGAAGTATGTATCATATCCACCAAGCACTTCATCACCACCCTGACCGTCTAGTAGAACAGTCACCTCCTTGTTAGCTAGCTCCATCACATGCCATTGTGGAAACACCCCGAGCGCCTTTGAAGGTTCTTCAAGATGCCAGAAAATCTTCGGCAACAGATCGAACAGTGAATCTCCTTTTGGGTTTACAATATGTTGATGTGCATTATACTTGTCAGCAACGCACTCAAAGAATTCTCTCTCGTCGTATTCACTCCCCTCATCGAAAAAGGCTGAGAATGTGTTCAGCGGCCTGCCACTGAGTCTTGTTGCGACAGAGAAGATCGAGCTAGAATCAAGTCCCCCACTCAGGCAAGTCCCCAACGGTACATCACTAATCATCCGAAGACGGACGGAGTCGTGAAAGAGATCGCGAAATTGCTCGATGTCCTGCTCTGTAAAAGTATCCTTGGGAATGATAGATGAGAGTTGCCAATATACATGCTGTTGAGTGCTGGTACGGTTTATCTTTAAATATCGGCCAGGTTTCAGACGTTTAATATCATGAAAAAATGTCTGCTCGATCCCATCGACTATACCTGTTTTTAGATATTCCGCTATCGCCCCTCGATCATGTTCAATTGCAACATCCCCACTTGCCAAAATCGCGCGAATCTCAGAGGCAAAGATAAATCGCTCACCATCATCGTAGTAATAGAACGGTTTTATTCCAAAACGATCGCGTGAGCAAAACAGGATTTTTTCCTGCGCATCCCAGATTGCAAAAGCCCACATTCCGTTGAAGCGCGACAGGCATCCCGCACCCCATTCGACATAAGCGGCGAGAATAACCTCGGTATCCGTTTCAGACCTGAAAGTATATCCTTTTGACTCAAGTTCTTTACGGATTTCTTGATAGTTGTAGACTTCGCCATTGTAGGTAATCCAGTACCGTTCGTGATATGACATCGGCTGGTGGCCTGCGGCGGAGAGATCAAGAATCGAGAGACGCCGATGGCCAAGTGCGACACAGCTTTCGTCAAATATTTGGAGCCCTGCATCGTCGGGCCCACGATGAATCATGCTATCGCGCATACGCACCATAGTGGGTGTGTCAATGCGATAACGTCCCGTTCGACTTATGAATCCTACAATTCCGCACATCGTCATTCGTCTCCATTAACAAAGGAATCTTCATGAAGCGTTCGTGCAGCACAGCTTAGTGCCCATAACATCCAGGCTTGCCCCCATCTGATGTGAGGAGTTTGATCTTTCAAGCCTGGATAAATTCGGTATGCAAAAGAACCATCCGCGTTCGAGAGATTCTTTAAAGTCCACTGAACGATCTTTACGAGCATAGAACGACATGCCGCTGGATAGTCCTTTTTCAGCAGGGCAAAAGTGGCAATAGCTTGGGAAGCACTATGAACATCGTAAGGATAGGGATCGAACGGGGTGAATTTAGGGAGACCATCGGAGTCAAAAAGATTCGTGATGTAATACCTCAACCCTTTTTTCAGATTCTCCTCATCTTCAGGCTCCGGATCATATTGACGCACCATCCAAAGCCATTCCAGCTTGATTCCCATATGGTAATTATCCACCGACCAGAACTTCAAATCTGGCGGGGCCCAATAGAACCATGAGCCATCACCATTTTGTAAAGATACCGAAAACTTCCGCGCCTTACGGGCGAGATGTAACATATCATCATCGTCTATATAGCGAGAAAGCCTGCTGAGAAAAGTCGCGACATTCAGATTTGCATTGATGACATGGTTGTTGTCCAGTGGCCCATAGCTAAAACAGAGTTCGCTTTCATTGATTTCATCACGATTCAAATCTTCAAGAAGGAATCTCGCACATTTTTGCGCATGTTCCACATCAGACCACTCCCTCAGTATATCAAATCGATCTAAAAAAGCGTGGCCGGCTACGGTTGTGACAACAGAGAAAGGCGTATTGGGTGGGAAGATATGCTGTTCCTTGTGCCCCGCATACCAGGTAAATGGGTATCCCCATCCGAGCTTGGACGGATTCCCCGAAAAGGAACTGTTTTCTAACAACCAACCGAGACATTCATCGGCTTTTGCGAGATACTTATCATCTTCTTTCATTCTGTAGAGGTTTAAGTAACCCCGGGCGAATAGCCCCATTCCCTTAGCATTGATCCGTTTGGGAATCTGAAATCCCTTGCGCACCGCCATTGGATGATGCTTCTCGGCATATTCGACCATCCGCCTTGTGAAAAAACGAAGATATTTAGGGGCATATATCCCTGCCAAGATTTGATACAATTTGTACTGGCGAATATCATAGGGGTCATATCCCGCCCAGCCGTTATTTTCAATCCAGAGATCCAAATGATGAATCGAATGAAGGATTTTATCTTGCATCTCTGATGCTTTCATAGACTGCTAACAGATTCTCCCCTGTTCTTTCCCAATTATACTTTTGCAGTGCTGCCCGCTTCCCATTTTTTCCAAACTGCTTCCTTTTATCAGCATCCAGTAATTCCAGGCAAACACGAGCGAATTCATCACTGTTTCCCGGTGCAAATATCAGACCGGCTTCTACTTCGCTCACAATCCGTGCGAGCGGTCTACAACTACTAACAATCACAGGCTTCTCAAGGAGCATATATTGAAATAACTTATGGGGAATGGTTGCATCTGTGTGGGGGTTGGCATGATGCGGGACAAGACAGATGTCACTCAAAGCGATGTAGGTCGGAATTAACTCAAACGGCTTCCACCCTGTAAACTCAACATAGTCGCTAACATCCTGCGCCTTAACAAGATCTTCCAAATTGCTACGAATCTTGCCATCGCCAACCAATAGGAGTTTTACGTTTGGGATTTTGTCAATCAGTTGAGGTAAAGCTTGAATCGGGACATCGATTCCTCGATGTGGACCAAACCCCCCTACGTAAGCAAGAACAAATTGTCCCTGATATCTATCGATAATCTATGAGTTAAGTGCCAAACCAGTGAAGTAGTCAATATCCTCTGTATTGGAGATCACAGTGATTTGTTTAGGAGGGAGATGGCAATCTTCAATCAACCGTGTTTTTGCTTCATCGACAACGACAATAACGTGATCCGCACGCCGAACCGCTTGATATTCATACTTCTTCCATCGGTTCGTGTTAGAGGCAAATCGTCCTTTCAAAGTCTGAGGCGTATCATAGAATTGAATCGCAGCAGGATAATTCTCGTGAAGATCGGCGATAACTGGTGTTTTCAATCGGCGAACCGCATCTAAAGCAGATCTAAGGGGCGGAAGATCGTGGACATGCAATACATCGATTCCGTAGTTTTGAACGAACGCTTTGATTTCCCGTATGAGCTTAGGGTTCCTAAAAGCAAGCAGATCGTTGAGGTTATTCCACTTTTGTGCGAGAAAGTGATTTGGGTACAAAAAGATTCGCCGATGGACGTGTACACCACGAATATCTTCATCGGGGACTTGATCATCTTTCAATCGGCAGAGCAAATGCACCGTATAGCCCTCACGAATCAGGGTTCGCGCTTCTTTCTCAACGCGGATATCCGGTGGGAAGGAATCCTCGAGGACCATTCCAATATTCATAACACAGTGCCTATTCCTACTTCCACATCTGTTTTGCAATACGCAGTATAATTTTTAGCAAAACCGTTCCGCCTTGTGTACTAATTATTAAATTCGACTTGGATTTGGAGACTCCAGACCTGACAGGTTTGCCAAACCTGTCAGGTCTTATCCCCTAGAACTCATCAATGTCGCGGTGCCACACATCAAGCGCGGCGGGAGCCTTGCCCTCCCTCCTGAACGGTTACATTATCGAAATGGTATTATTTTTACCAAATCCCTTAGCGATCTTCAATAGATATGTCGTCTTTCTTACCCAAGCAGAATATATACCGATCCGTTGATCCAACATACAACTTTTCGTTTGCAATCGCTGGGGAAGAGTAGATTTGCAAGCCGCCGGTAATCTCGTCTGTGTCAAACGACCATTGTGTCTCCCCACTAGAAAGATCTACCCCATAAATGATACCGTTGTTTGCGCCGAAGTAGACCATCTTTTCAGTGATGGCTGGAGAGGATACAACCGGATGTCCGATACTCGCTTTCCAGTGTAGTTCTCCGGTATCAGCTTTCAGCACGTAAACATTTCCATCGCGCGAGCCAAAATAGACAAATCCATCACGGTAAGCAACTGCTGTGAGGACAGCATCTTCCGACTCATATCTCCAAATCGGTTCGCCGGTTTTGACGTTCACAGCGATGACTCGGCCTTTTGGCTCATCCGCGCTTTCGATGAAATTTCCATTGCCAAGTCCAAAAAAAACTGTATCTTCGTGGATGCTTGGACTGCCCCAAACGGGATAAGCAACCGGCTTTGACCAGATCTCTTTCCCGGTATTGGCATCAAGGGAAAAGATTTGATACTCGCCGTAACCTGTACCGAAGAAAACTTTCCCGTCGGAAATAAGTGGTGATATATCGACGTGGATTGACGGGTAATGCCAAATCTCCTTCCCTTCAAGTGCGTCAACGCAATAAACGCCATCTGTTCCCGCGCCAAAGTATACCTTCCCTTGACTCACGGATGGAGTTGACTCAACATGGCTGGCTGTCGGAAAACTCCAGATCTCCTGTCCACTGTTTGCATCAAGGCAACGGAGATGACAATCGACGTCTTGGTGGAATCCCTCGCCCACGTAGACGCGCCCGCCAGCCACAGTAGGAGAGGAAAAAATCTGAACCGGAACACTATATCGCCAGATGACCTCACCGTTGGTTGCATCAAGGCAGTAGACAGCACCGCCGCTGGAGAAGATGGATCCTTGTGCAGAACCGACATAAAGACGGTCACCAACAACTGCAGGAGAGGAGGAAAAATCTACGGCGACAGCATTGGTTTCCTTGAAGATCCAAATCGGGTTGCCGATTGTCGGTCCGGGAAGGTTATCGAGGTGACCTGTGCGGGTCATGCCACCACGGAATGTTGACCAAGGGGAAGACAAATGCCCTATTTTATCTAACTTCATCGCGGCCGATTGAGTAATCAAGGGGGCTTTTTTATTTGTTGTTGTGATTGGGAGATCACTCGGTTTGACGACTTGATAGGTGAGCCAACTGATTCCTCCTATGATGGCAATGGCAAGAATTAACACAATTGCTTTATGGCGAGAAACAAATTCCCGCATACGAAAGATCAGCATCATAAATGAATCACGGGCAAACATCCAAACGGTTAAGATAGCGGCGGCGAGAAAACCTAAAATTGGCCCGATAATGCCGACTAAGGCTGAAAGTGGGCCAAGGAGTTGAGGAATCACAGCATATGCCGATGTGGCTGTGCTGAACATAAGACATAAAAACGTAAACGCGAAAATACGGCCTATTCTTCTTTTCATGATGGACTCCCACTTGGTTGTGTCTGCCTGAATTTATTTTTCTTTCGATCGATGAGAATAACGTCGTTATCGAATTTTTACGGCGGTCCCGCTCACTGTGACCATCAACATACCGTTGGTTTTTCCAAGCACTTCATAATCTATGTCAACGCCGACAACGGCATTCGCGCCCCGTTGCGTTGCATGCTGTTCCAGTTCCCTAAGTGCTGTTTCGCGAGCTTCAATGAGTTTGTCCTCATACACGCCAGACCTGCCACCGATGATGTCAGTGATTCCGGCGAGGAAATCCCGAAAGATGTTTGCTCCCATAATCGCTTCAGCGGCAAGATTCCTACAGCGTCATCATTCACAATAACCGCCGGACGGGTTTTCTTGATTTCGGCGCCGATTGTTGGATCCAAATTGATGAGCCAAACTTCACCTCTACGCATGAAAATCCTCGCCGTCAAGAACTGTGAAAATAGTAAGCTCGCCACCTGGTGCATAATCAGGGAGTAGAGCTTTAGCGGCTTCAGCCAATTGCCGTTCTTTTTCTGTCTGATCTCTCGCCTGTTCTACTTTTTGAAGATCTTCACGAATCATGTGCAAGGCGGTTTCAATAATTGTCAGGCGTTCTGCGTTCGTCAGATTCTTGAACGCTTCTAAAATGTTTACTTGTGTCATGCTTTTTTCAGTTAACACAGATGCAAATTTCATTGTGATTTTCCCCTTGCAGCGATCTCCCAAACAGATTCAACAACCCCGTCTCGGATGCCGTAATAGCAATCGTGGAGGTTCACGGTTGTGCAGCAATGCGTGGGCAAGAGCTCCAGCTTATCGCCGGGTGTCAGATCGACACTCGCATCCGCTGTCATTCTGCCATGTTCTTCGGAAAGACCGATCATTTCTAAGCCATCAATTCCAATCGGTTGCGGTACCCCAAACTCTTTGGCCAGCATTTTCAGGCCCGCATCAACAATAACTCGCGTCGGGTTGGGGCGGCTTATAACAGTGGTCAGTACAGATAATGAACAGTCGAATTGATCGCCTCCCCCTTCGACGTTACGGTAGGTCGCATCGATGAAGACGTAAGAACCAGCTTGGACTTCGGTCATTTCCGGGAAAGCACCGGTAATTTTGTGCGTGCCTGTACCGCCACCGCTCATAATCTTGACGGGAATCCCGTTTTCTTCAAGGAGGTGTTTGGTATCAACCAAAAGGGTCATCGATTTTTCCGTTGCGATTTTGCGTTCGATTAGGCTTGGATTGGCGACGGTGTGCCCCTCGTAACCCATCAGCCCTTCAAACCGAAGTGCTTCCGATTTAAGGATATGTTGCGCGAGCTCGAGTGTCGGTGCCCCCGGCTCAGTTCCGCAGCGATCCATGCCGATGTTGACTTCGATCAAAACCCGCAACGTGACACCTTTTGCCTGTGCCGCAGCGGAAAGCTGATTGACATTATGCGGGTCATCGACAGCGACCATGATATCTGAATGGTTGGCAAGATTGATTAGTCGAGCGATCTTCTGCTTTCCAACAATCTGATTGGCGATGAGAATATCGCGGATACCTGCATGAACCATCGCCTCCGCCTCGCCAAGTTTCGCACAGGTGACACCGATTGCGCCTGCCTCAATCTGCTTATGAGCGATGATAGGAGTTTTGTGCGTCTTGGTATGCGGGCGCAGATCTGCATTGACCGTGCTGAAAAAATCTGCCATCTTCCGGATATTGGATTCCATGATATCCAGATCGATGAGTAAAGCGGGGGTATCAATTTCTTCTTTGGGAATACCGATGAAAACGCCATGAAGAGATTCTGACATCAGGTTGCCTCCTTGAATCGAGCATTTTCTATTGATTATCGACCACGATTACAGTTTATGAACTGGGTGAAATTTTCGATATTCAATCATCAATTTCTAAAGCTGTTTGACGGGATTAGACAGTGTACCAAGTTCATCAATTTCAATCTCGACGACATCGCCTGGAGCAAGCGGGAGATCGTTAGGAACCATAATGCCGGTTCCGGTAGATACAACCGTGCCAATCGGGATAGGATTATCTCGACTGAGAAACTCAGTGAGTTCTTCAAACTTCCAGTTGATTTGGGACGTATTAACCTCTCCTTCGTAGATGGGTTCATCATTCCGCAGGACTTTGCATTTTATGTTGAGATCGTAAGGATTATCAATTTCCGAAGCGGTCGCGAAAATGGGACCAAGGGCGCAACAGCCGTAAAAGATCTTTGACTGAGGAAGATAAAGTGGATTATCTCGTTCAATGTCCCACGCAGAAACATCATTGCAGATTGTGTATCCGGCGATTTCCCCATTTTCACCAAGAATATAAGCCAATTCCGGCTCGGTTGCCGTTAGTTTGGAATCGCTACGGATACAGATGAAATCATTTGGGCCAACACACCGGGTTGGCGTTGCTTTGAAAAAAATCTCGGGGCGATCGGCATTGTAGACACGGCTATAGATGTCCTGCTCGCTATCTTCATCGCGCATGTCTGCGCTGCGTTTGTAAGTAACGCCACAACCCCATACCTCCGGTGGATGGAGGGGCAACAATAGATGGGGTTTATTCACATCCGGTGGAACATTGAGGTGTTCAAGTTTGAGCTTATCATCTCTCGGTTCAGGCCTGTGGGGATGAACCGGCGTGAGAGGTGGAGGGGGTGGGTTTGACACGCGCTCCTGAATATCAGCGAGAAGAACGCCCAAGCTGACTCCCTCTTTGTAAGAGAGTTCAAGCACTTCTAACACGCCTGGGGACTCTTCGCTGGTAACATCGATAATCTCATCCTCCCGTGTCACAACGCCGACACGTTTACCTAAACCCGGTAGATGAAATTGTATAAGTTTCATGCCTTCTCCTGATTGTATTAAAGTCTTGTAGGGTAGTCAATTGCTGCCCTACTGAAATTCAAGTTCTGCCCAGTGCACCGCATCCCGAACCACATTAGACGGATGTTTCTTAGAACAAAGAAGGTGTCCCTGCGTATTCCGCAAAGTTGGTTGCGTTGCGTCTTGATAGCGGAAGTCTACACTCCATCGGACGTGATCAGATCGGTTTGGCAATCCGCGGTGAAATAGAAGATTGCTGAAGATTACGACATCTCCGGGATTAATTTCAATAGTAACTGCCTGAGCCACTACGGGTTGGATATGGTCGTCATGAATGCGGAGATAGTATTCGTCCTTTTCGTGAGGAACAACACCGCCCCGATGGCTCCCTGGAACGAATTCCATGCAGCCATTTTCCACGTTCACCGGCACCAAAGGCAGCCATACATTCACCATCCGCAAAATGTCAGCCTCGGCTGATGTATAGCCGGCGTCCTGATGCCAAAGCACTTCGGTACGTCTGTTTTCGGGAAGCTTAGGACGAACCGAGTAATTCGGATAGAGTCGGATTTCGGGGCCGAGAATGGCTTGAGCAATTGTCAGTAGGCGTGGATGGGCAAACAGCTCAAAAAAACCTCGGAGATGCAACTCACGACGGAAAATGGTAGGAGTCTCGCTGGGATGATTCTCATACAGGCGAATTAGCCGCATTTCAAATGGTTCATCGTCGTAGGTGTCAGAGATCCTCCCCAAAGCCAGTAATTTCGTTGCAAGCTCGTCTACCAACTTTTCACACTCTCGTTTCACGGCTTCGATACAAGCAGATGCCAGCACGCCGTGAAGAATTGCGAAGCCTTGTTGATTAAATGATTTGATGATGGATTTCATTTTTTGTCTACACCCAATACGCATTTGCACAAAGCACAATTACGAAAATCACACATCGTATATGATAGTTTCTGGGTGTTTAAGTGTCAAGCAAAATGTGGAATAGCCATGAGATGTTCATATACTGCGAGCGGTCTCAAACTGCGCTTCGAAGCGGCAGATTGCGCTTGTAACGCAAACTGTTTGGTTTGCGAGACTACCTGAACGGTTACACATAAGTGTTCGTATCTTGTAGACCTGATGTGCCCAAACTCGAGTCCACGTACTTAAAAGAGAGAATCATGTCAAAGCGTGGATTTGCGCTTTTTTATTTCTTGATTGATCTCCCCCAAGATATGTGATACCATAGGCTTAAATCACCAATGCAATATGTGAGATTGAGTGTGAATGAAGAAAAACAACCACTGTTACAAGTACGAAATTTAAAGAAATACTTTCCGATTATCAAAGGGTTTTTCAATAGAGTGACCGGCCATATACACGCCGTGGACGGCGTTAGTTTTGAACTCCACGAAGGGGGTGCCTCGGGTTGGTGGGAGTAAAGTGGGTCGGGGAAAACGACGGTTGGCCGCACCATTTTGCGTGCGCTGTTACCCACGGACGGAGAAATCCTGTTTGCCCCGGATGGCGAAATCGTGGATGTTGCACAGGCATCTCAGAAGACACTGAAGCAGTTGCGCCGTCATATGCAGATGATCTTCCAAGATCCCTATTCATCGCTCAACCCACGAATGACGGTGTTGGATATCATTGGGGAGCCGTTGTTGGTCAATGGCATAATCAGCAGGCACGAGCGCGAAGATCGGGTGAGAGAACTTCTGGTACAGGTTGGATTGAAACCGGAACATCTACGACGGTATCCCCACGCTTTCAGTGGTGGGCAACGCCAGCGGATTGGAATAGCGCGGGCGTTGGCACTACATCCGAAGCTAATCGTTGCCGATGAACCTGTGTCTTCCCTTGATGTTTCCGTTCAAGCGCAGGTGCTCAATCTGCTTCAGGAATTGCAAGACAGCTTTAAGCTAACTTACCTGTTTGTGGCTCACGACTTGAGCGTCATCCGTCACATATCCGACAGGGTTGCTGTGATGTATGCGGGGCAGTTGGTCGAATTGACCGAAGTCGATAGGCTTTTCAAAGCGCCGAAACATCCATATACCGAATCCCTGCTATCTGCAGTGCCGATTCTAGAACCCAAACGGCAATCGAAGCGCATTCTTCTATCTGGTGAAGTTGCCGATCCCAGCAACCTTCCCTCTGGGTGCGTATTTCACCCAAGGTGTTCCTATGCAGAAGCACAATGTCGGGAGGAAAAACCTGAATTCCGCGAAATTGAAGTCGGACACTTTGTTCGGTGTCATTTTGCTGAATCCCTAGAATTGGAGAGCTTTGAGTGAACCTGTTCAAAAGATCTCTGTTAGCTAAAATTTGACATAATACGCCTCAACTTGCTTTGCAAGGAGTCCGTTCTATGACACAAAGAACCGAAAAAAATTATGGCGTCACAATGATTCGTCAGCACATGAATCACATTCCAGAATTTCCTTGTCCAGAAGGGTTCAACGTTCGGAATTATCGCCCGGACGAAGGGCATATATGGACGCGGATTCAGCGAGCCGCTGAACCATACATTACGATTGACGATGGACTTTTTGATCGGGAGTTCAGCAGGGATTTTAAAGCGATGGAAGATCGGAGTTTTTTTCTGATTACGGATGACGGCGAAGAAATTGGAACAATTACGGCATGGTGGCAGTCTGACTGGAGAGGCGAACCGCGCGGCGAGTGGGGGCAGATTCATTGGGTTGCAATTCATCCGGATTACCAAGGACGCGGACTTTCTAAGCCGATGATGTCCGTTGCAATGAATCGCTTGAGGGAATCTCATGAGCGTTGCTTTCTCGGCACGGCAACAAAACGGATTGTTGCCATCAAGGTGTATCTCGATTTTGGATTCTACCCCGACCTTGGAGCAGAAAACAGTCAGGAAGCGTGGGAACAGGTCGCATCGGTCTTAGAGCACCCTATCTTAAAGGAATGTGGATTCTAGGGGATGACAATAAAATTTGTTTGGATCGCCCTCATACTTCTTATTGTGTGGGTATTCATTTCAGATGGATACACTCAAATCCAAGCCGTTGACCGCCGGAGGACGATGTTACATTCGTCGTAGTGAAAGCAAAGTGAGTCACGGCAATGCAGGAAATGAGGAGAACCAGGAAATTATCTATGACCAGAAAATGCGCTTTAGCTTTTTTCATACTTTTAACCGTGTGCCTATTTTCCTTGAATGGGTACGCCCAAATTCATGCGGTTGATGGCCGATACATTAAGGAATGGCTCGTGCTAGGGCCATTTTTTCCAGACGAGCTGGAAACCGATTTCCTTGCTTCGGTGGGC
Source organism: Candidatus Poribacteria bacterium (assembly GCA_022567695.1). Lineage (GTDB taxonomy): Bacteria > Poribacteria > WGA-4E > WGA-4E > PCPOR2b > JADFGN01. The sequence goes on from JADFGN010000031.1 coordinate 21,474, forward strand.
GGTGAGGCGAATATCGATCCAAAGATAGGGGACAAGGTCATCACAGCACAGGGGCGTACCTTAACGTGGGAACGCTACCATGCCAAAAGAAGCTCCAGCGTTAATCTGCTTCACGCCGTTGGCAATCACGAACATGCCATTGCCTATGCCTTCTGTTTCCTGCAAAGCGATGCAAGTGAGACGGTTCAAGTCCTGCTTGGGAGTGATGACGGGGTAACGGTATGGATGAATGGTGAGAGGGTACATCACAATCCGATAGACCGCCCGCTTCTGCTCGATGAGGATAAGTTTGAGGTAGACTTAAAAGCGGGTACAAATCGGTGCTTGGTCAAAATAGGTCAAGACAAAGGAAATTGGCAGTTTGGAATGCGCGTCCTTCCTCAAGATCAGGCGGTCATTGCTTCTGTGCCAATCCCCATATTGTCCGCAGATGCCTTGATAGAAGATACGGACACCCCAGTCGAACTATACAGTAATTGGAAGTATCACCCCGGCGATAATGCCGATTGGGCAAGTCCAATGTTTGATGACAGCACTTGGGAAACAACAAATACATGGCTAGTCCCAAATAAACTGCCCAAAGGTGGATGGAATGGAATCGGTTGGTTCAGACTCCACCTCTCCGTCGAGGAACCACTCTGGGATATACCGTTGGCGTTGACCGCAGTGTATCAGGCAGGGGCGTCTGAAATCTACCTTGATGGAGAGTTGATTTATGAATTCGGAAAAGTTGGCACGAAAAAAGGGGAAGAGGAAGTCTACTGGGAGCGTGAACCCAAAGTCATCTCATTTCCGAGCGCAACCGATCACCTCCTCGCTATTCGGTATTCAAACTTCTCGCCACATCCATATTTCCCTGCAGGCTTTGGACTAACGATGAAGCATTTAAATCCAAGCGTTGAAGGGAGAGTGGTTGCTGTTCGTAAAGGAACTATTTTTCAAATGGTTTGGACGGCAATCCTGGTCTTTCTCGCATTGCAGAATCTTCTGTTATTCCTATTCTATCCAAGGTCGAGAGAAAATCTCTATTTTGCTATTTCTACGGCTAGTATCGGTGCTTTTGTGTTTTTGGTCATTCAATTCGTCCTTTTCACCACGAGCGCAACACGAGTTATACATCTTCTTCAGCTTCTGGTGGTTGTGTTCGTCTTGATGTTTTTGTCCGGGATGCTATTTCTGTATTCACTCTTTTATTCCAAGCTCCCAAAGCAATTCTGGGTTTTTCTTCTCGCGTGGGTTATCGACGGCGGTTTGAGTTTATACTATCTAACCGGTCAAACCATTTCCTCTCAAGCCATCGCTATTGTGGTTCTTCCTGTGCTTGCACTTGTAACGATTCTGGAGATGATTCGGGTCATTGTCGTCGCTATATTAAAAAAGAAAGATGGGGCCTGGATCTTCGGCATTGGTTCTCTGGCAACTTTTATTCTACCCATGACCTTTATTACGCTAGCGGCTCGGACAGAGTACGAGGAAATAATTAGGCTTTCCGAATTCAGTTGGCTCGCTGTTATTTTAGCACCGCTGTTTTCAGTGTCAGTGTATCTTGCGCGCAATTTTGCGAGAACGAACAAAAAACTCGAAACCCAACTCATTCAGTCAAAACTGCTTGAAGTTGAAAATACCCGTAAAACGCAGGAGTTTGAGGAAGCACGTCAACTGCAAATGTCGATGCTACCTCAAACCGTACCCTCACTTCCAAACCTAGACATCGCCTTCAAAATGCAACCGGCGACTGAAGTCGGTGGAGATTATTACGATTTCAATCTCGCTGACGATGGCACGCTCACCGTGGCGATTGGTGATGCAACGGGACACGGCATTAATGCAGGACTCGTGGTGTCGGCTGTTAAGAGCCTTTTCAAGACTTCGGCGAACGACTCAAACAGCTTGCAAACACTCGATAAAATCTCACAGGGCATCAAGAGTATGAACCTTAAACGGCTGTACATGGCGATGACATTACTTACATTTAAGGACAGTACGATTACGATTGCCGCCGCAGGAATGCCCCCGGCATTTATTTACCGGGCAGCTACAAAACGTAGCGAGGAGGTGCTTATAGAAGGGCTACCACTGGGGAGTTTCATTGAATCTCAGTATCAACAAACATCGTTTGAACTCCAGCCGGGTGACACCGTCCTACTCATGAGCGATGGATTGCCGGAGATGCTCAATCCTTCAGACGAAATGCTGGATTATCCCAAGACGAAAGCACTTTTTGAAACGGTTGCGGATAAGACATCTGAAGAAATCATCGCGCATCTGTTCAAAGCTGGTGAGGCATGGGCGAACGGCAGACCACAAGAGGACGATGTCACGTTCGTGGTGATAAAGGTCAAACGCGAAGACAAGGAATGAAAGCAAATAATAAATCATTCAGACAACAAGAAAAGGAGAACCATGATGGCGGAATATAAGAAAATTGTTGAGCTTTCTTTGCCGAGCATACTCGGTTTAGAGCTAGTGGCAGTTGATGCTTCCGCCTCGTTGGCGAAGCTGATGGGGTTTTCGGACGACCGCATCCAAGACCTCATGACCGCCGTAGAAGAAGCATGTCTCAACGCCATTGAGCATGGAAACAGGCAGAACGCTGACATGAAGGTGCTTGTTGCGTTGACCGTTGATGAAGCAAAACTTCAGATAGATGTCCACGACCGGGGCAAAACAGCTTTTAACCCTGACATCAAGAAGCCAGATATTGATGCAAAAGTGTCTGGGGAGGATAGTCGTACACGCGGCTGGGGGTTATTTCTCATAAAGAGTTTAGTAGATGAGGTCGAATTCAAATGGAGTCCTGAGACCGGGAATATTACCCGAATGGTAATTCACCTGAAACAGCCAAAAATGGAGGCAAATAATGCGTCAGGAATGCAGAGTTACAGTTCATGAGGATAACGAACTGACAACCATTGAGGTTATGGGCAATCTGACAGCAGCCGCAGAAGAGGCGATGGATACCGCCTACCAGCAGGCATGTCGTCATAACACTCGGAAAATTCTAACCAAGTTTGATGGAGAGAGCCGCATCAACAGTGCGGGGATTGCTATCATGATTGATCTGGTGATGGAAAGTCGTGAAAAGAGAATACAGATTTTCGTCTCTGGGTTGTCGAACCAAAGTCAAAAGATCTTTGAGCTAGTTGGATTAACGAAGTACGTCACCATTGTAACGTCCGAGGAGGAGGTAAGAGGGTCATGAGTTTAGAAGCGGAAAACCACAGTGCAGAAGAATTTACGGAAGATGCGTTGGCACGTCGTGTCTACCATCTGAATACGCTTTACGAGTTAAATCAGGAGATTAGCACTTTGAAGGATGTCCACGCGGTGTTGAACGCTTCTCTCCTCTACCTCACCGGCGTGTTTGGCTTGAGGCGTGGGCTGATCGCAATTTACAAAGGCGACGAGCCGCAACCGCATAAGTTCGTATCGCGTGGAATGGATGAGAGTGCTGAAATACGTTGGTGTCAGCAACTAGAGTCATATCTGCCGTTGCATGTTATGGAGGAGGTTTGCATTACTGAAAATGACTCCGATTCTCCCCTGGCTGCATTGCTCAAAGGTTATGAGTTGTGTATTTGGTTACCCCTGAAAGTGGATGAACAGACCTGGGGAGGTATTGCACTCGGAGATAAACTATCAGGAATGGAATTCACAGCGGACGACATGGAACTGCTTTCAACCATCGCTATGACGCTTCAGAACGTCCTCAACAATGTTTTGCTGATTGAGGCACTCAACGAATCTATTAACAAGGAGAAACGCATCCGAACTGTATTCCAGCGTTACGCTCCTGAAACCGTCATCAATGAAGTCCTCAATCCATCCAACGAGGAGTTGTTGCTCGGGAAGTCAGAAGCGGTGCGTCGTATGTTTGACGAAATCATCTCACGATTGGAGGAACAGCATGTGCTGGAACGAGATCTGGAGGACGCATATAACGTACAAAAATACCTATTACCTGATAGACCGCCCCAAATATTGGGAATCGAGATCGCTCCCCGTAGCATCCCCGCTCGTTACGTCTGCGGCGATTTCTACGATTTTATCTCGCTAAGTCCACATGAGGTCGGTGTGTCTCTTGCGGACATCTCTGGCAAGGGCATGCCCGCTGCGATGATCGCCACGATGTTGCAGACCGCAACGCGGACATGCGTGAGAAGCTATTATTCTATCCCGTCAATCCTCGCCGTCCTCAATCGCTTTATGTTTCAACATACCGAAGACCACCGCTATGCGACGATGTTTTACGGTCACGTAGATACCAAGGAACGGACCTTTACTTACAGCAACGCCGGACATCCACCTCCGATTCTCTGCCGAAATGGAGAGGTGCAATTGCTGGAGGTCGGAGGTACCTTCATCGGGATGTTCGAGCAGTGTAGTTACGATCAGGATACCATATCGTTACAATCCAGGGATGTGTTGGTCATCTATTCGGATGGTGTCACCGACGCCGGAACCTCGGCGGACACAGACGAACCGGACGACGCATTCGGCCAGGAACGCCTGGAGACAATCATTGCAACGCATTCAACCTTGTCAGCGGATGCCCTTTTAGATCGAATCATCGCCGAAGTGACGGGCTATGCCAATCGGCAAAAACAGTTTGACGACATCACCCTGATTGTCATGAAAGTCGAATAAGGCGGCTTAACCTTTTCATTGATGTCCAACCTTACGCAGAACAACCTTGCCTGCACTTTCCAGCTTCAAAGCGTCAGCAATGTTTCCTTGATTAATCGCTATCTTAAATAGCCCTCTCCGCGTCGAAAATCGCCCCAGGTACTCGTCCACCTTAACATCCCCGTAATCCGAAACGTATTTGATACGGATTTTCTGTCCGTTTGAAAACTCGACGGCAAGTGTGTCAGAAAGCTGACATCTGAGCACCGCAAAGCGATTTAGATCGATGTCTGTGACCGCATTTCCATGCTCATCGATTTCAATGATCTGACCGACAATTGGGGCCGAATGTTCACCCTCAAGAGTTTTTGTGGCGCAACCAGTTATCAATGCCGTTATTGCCAGCCATGCAAAGGCAAATTTAGAAAAAGAATC
>JADFGN010000463.1 GCA_022567695.1 Candidatus Poribacteria bacterium
CAGGCCGGAGGAACTCAAAGGGGCTGTAGTTTTGCTGGCAAGCGAGGCCGGGAGCTATATTACCGGTCAGAATCTGTTAGTTGATGGTGGCTGGACAGCGTGGTAAGACAAAAGGTACAGAACATGTTGAAAATATCTATGGCATTACACTATAATTTATAGACCAGCGGTGGTAGTTAGGGCATTGACCTTAGCTGCCATCGCGTTTCCATGTATGCTACCATACATGGAACGAATAGCAGGAGACTAATCGTCATGATAAACATAAACATCTTGACAATCATTTCTCTTGCATATTGTTGTAACTAACTAGACAATATGTCTACGCATGACTTCGGTCGTGGTCGTCACGGGAAGACACCGCACTAGATGAACAATCTGGTTTACGGTGTCTTTCTTTTTTAGATGGAATTGTGCAATGTGTGATATTGATAAACAACTACTCTCATTGTGTGAACCCGATAAAATTGAAGCTAAGTACTGGGAATACAAAAAAGCCAAGCTCGATAATTTGCTTTCTATGGATAAGCCTACTGTGTTACAGGAGCTGATAGCAAGTGGAGCAACATACCAAGAAATTAGGGACTTTAATAACCCCTCGGCTAATTTCCCAGCTTCTGAAACCGTTACGATTATTGGTAAGGATGGAAAAAAGAGAACGAAACCCCTGATTACAATTCCTATGGGTGCCGACGGTATCACTTATCAGAAGTTTGAACAAGAGTTAGATGATCGTGTAGAAGATATCTCCAAGCGCTTAAAAAATGGCAAATATCTTTTTTACCCATTTCGGGAAGTAATCATTCTTAAAGATCCGCTTCCAAACAATCGTCGTCCGAAACGTAAAGACATTGTGGATGCTATCAAAAAGGATCGAGTGCGGATTCTCTCAATAGCTTCTATACGCGATGCGATCGTACAGCGTATAATTTACGAAGTGGTTGAGAAAAGAGCTGAAAAGCAGTTTGCTCGACTAGACCGAAAACCAAAACCTGTATCGTTCGCATATCGTAAGAATAAGTCGGCTGCGATGGCTGCCCATGCGGCCTGTCGTCACATGAAAAATGGATTTGTACATGTATTAGATGCTGACTTGCGAAAGTTCTTCGATAAAATACCAACAAAGCCTTTGTTAAACGTCTGCGAGCAATTTGTCGGTTCTGATACTCTGACCTATAAACTGCTACATCGCTTCATCAAAACAGACAGAGTGGAATACTTATCTTACAACTGGGCCCGAGATAAACAAGGACAGTATGTCGGAGAGAAAATCTTTCAAGAGCAGAAACCTCGGTGTTACAAGGGTGAACCCCGTCGAGATTGCCCGCAAAGGTTGCCTCGTGAAGCGGGTGTACCGCAAGGTGGAGTGTTATCTGGATTACTGGCGAATTTATATCTTCATAGTTTCGATGAATGGGTTATTAACGACTTGGCTAAACAGATTCCGTTGCACTACGTCCGCTATGCGGATGACTTTTTGGTACTAACGAGATCCGCAGAAGCTCTACCACTTGTGTATGATGAAATTTACTCAAAATTGACGAAGACAGTCTCTCAAGATGGATTAGGTCTGCAAATGCATTGTGTGGACCCCGGAAATCCAGAGGCAAAGACTCGTTTTGTGGATGTTCGCAAGCATACGGTAAAATTCGTTGGCTTTGAAATCAGTCATGATAAGCTAAGGATACATCCTACGAATATCAAGAAATTCAAGGAAAGATGGCAAGAAGAGGTTGAATCAGAGCGAGATTTACGAGATAAATATCCTAATGCAAGAGAGCGCTTATGTTGGTTAATTCATCACCGCCTGCGCTATAAAATATACGGTCACACCATAGCAGAGCAGTGTTCTAAGTGCAACAAGTCCCGGATGAAACGGAGAAGTTGGATAGCTTTTTTTTCAAGTTCACCTGACTGGCGCCAGATTAAAGCATTGGATAAGTGGATGAGAAGACAAATTTATAAACAATTTCGAGAAGATCTCCCAGATCTAACCTATCAAGATCTGAAAGACTTACGGCTACCAAGTTTATTTCGAGAATATTATAGAGTTCGTGATCTAAACCGTATCTGCTCGTGCTATTTGAAGTCTACACTATGTAAGAAACTCCGTGAGCAAGAAGAGTCATAACATGAGTATCCTGTTCAAAGAAGTGAATCACAGCTTTCCCTCCGCTCTCAGCACCTCAACCAACGATTCCTGCACCCCAAGCGGCAGATTAACCCAACCATTGCCGCGTCGCTCAGATTCGTAAATTGCCATGATAATCTCGACAGCCGCTCGACCATCGTGACCGTTGCAGCGCGGTTCACGGTCATTTTCGATGCAGTCGATGAGGTCTTGTGCCGCACGCAAAGTTGATGTTTCCTTCCAAGTCGGTTGCGGCAATACATCTGGCTCAAGGTTGAACCATGACCCTTCTTCAAAGGCGATGGGCTTCGATACCCATAAACCACCGCCAACCCCGAATCGGATAATCCCTTTTTCACATTGCAACTCGACATCCCATCGCTCATACTCTGTCAGTTCATCGCTAATGACAACGCCGTCGGTGCCGCTCTGAAATTCGAGCAAGGCGTAACTTGTGTCTTCGACACGAAACTCGTGACGGATTCGCCGTCGTGCCGTGCCAAGTACGGACACGACTTCGCCTGCAAAGAAACGGAGAATGTCGAAAGTGTGAACACCGTCATGGAGCAAAGGCCCTTCGGTGTCCGCAACCCAATCCGGTGATGGTTTACAGCCTTCGCAGTAGGCAACGACATGCAGCAATGGCCCAAGTTCACCTGAATTCAGCAGGTCTTTGGCCGCTTGGTATTCTCCCGACCACCGACGCGAACAGTTGACGAGTAGTTTCGTACCCGCCTTTTCACACGCATCAAGCATCGCATCACATTCGCCGAGACTCAACGCCATCGGCTTTTCACAGAAAATGCCTTTCGCGCCAGCAGAAGCTGCGGCAACGACCATCTCCGGATGCAGTGGTGGATGGGTCGCAACACAGACAATATCAAGTTCTTCTCGTGAAATCATCTCGCGGTAATCGTGATAAAGTCTATCGACGCCCCATCGCTTGCCAAAGGCGTGTAATTTCTCCGCGCCCCGATTACAGGCGGCGACAATATGCGTATTCGGCAAAGCATCAAACGCCCCGGCTATTGAGATGGGATGCACATCGGATTCATCTTCCATCGTGCTGGCGATACGTCCACAACCGATAATTCCAATGCGATATGTGCTCATGATGTTCTCCTTTTCGTCCCTTATGTCAAACTTGACCAATCGTAGTTACGCCTCTCGTGTTCACCAAGAGGCCTTCGCTGTCAAGAGGCTGCGCGATAATGGCTTCTTTTGAATTCGGCAATAACATCATAGCACGGGATAAAATCGAGATCAAGTGAATGTTGAAATTTTTCCGGCTTGAACAATTGACATTAGTATGAGATAATAAATACATCGTAAAGGCGGAGGTGCGAACTAATCTACCCCGGTAGAAAGGAGATTATGTCTTATGCCAATGCAACTGACACCAGAGCAACTTGAAGTCTATCACCGTCAAGGCTACGTTGTCGTGGAGGACCTCGTTTCATCAGTAGAGGTTGAAGCTCTCCACAACCGATTACGTGAGTACACTCACGATGGTCGTCCATTGGGTTCAATTCGAGTACAGATTGAACCTCGCGTTCAACGCGGAGAGCTTGAAGTTAATCACCCAGGCGATGCGATTCGCAAAGTAGACTCACTTGTAGAAGGAGACGATCTATTTCGCAAGCTGGGGTTGAATGAAAATATCGTCGGTATTATCTCCCAGATTTTGGGGCCGGATATTAAAATGTTCCGTAATGCACTTCTCATGAAAGCCCCTGAAGTTGGCTCGCAGAAAGGATGGCATCAGGACTCGCCCTATTGGCCCATACAACCAATGAATCTCTGCTCCTGCTGGTTTGCGCTTGACGATGCCACAGCAGAGAATGGATGCCTTGCCGCCCTTTCCGGTTGGCACAAAAAAGGAGCTCTGCCGCATGTCAGCGTTACAGATGATTTCGTCATTGATGAACAGTATTACGATTCATCAGCCGGAGTTATTGCGCCGGTAAAAGCTGGAGGCGGTGTATTCTTTCACTCGCTGTTGCCACATTATACCGCGCCGAATCGCTCCGATAAGTGGCGTCGAGCGATTGCTCTCTCTTATATGTCATCAAAGTCCCAATATACTGGCAAGGGAAAAAGCCCCCAATACTTTCATGTCAAGGGCGAGACTTATCCCGGATGTGTGCGCTGAATCGATTGTATCACACGTCGCTTGGATGCTTTGGAAAGTGTAATCGCCATAAATAACTCACCAGATCTGCTATAATTTCATGCCCCGTGTGCTCTTCCGAAAGGTACACTGAGGAACATCTATGGGCAAGCGGATTGGGATTGGAACTATGGAAAGGAGCGCAACATGAAAATCACCAACATTCGTTTTGTACGTGTCAAAGGCATGTGGAACTATGACGGGCCGCTGAACGAAGAAAGGCTGGTTCGCCCGATTGACATCTATCCAGAGTTCAGAGCAAAAGGATCGGGCTGGGCGGGCGTCAATCTGGAAAACGGACCGCCTTACCCCATTGAATCGATTTTCCTGTTCATCGATACTGATGAAGGCGTCAGTGGGATGTATGGCACGATTTCGATGGATGAAGCACGAATAATTTCCAGACAATTGAGTACCATCCTCATCGGCGAAAATCCGCACGCTGTCGAGCGCATTTGGGACAAGATGTATCGTTCAGCGATTCACGGGCGCAAGGGCGAAACCATGATGGGGATAAGCAAGGTCGATTTGGCGCTGTGGGACTTGAAGGGGAAATTGCTCGATGCTCCTGTTTATGTGCTTCTCGGTGGACCGAGTCGAGACAAGATTCGCGCGTATGCGTCGATGCTGGGGTATTCGATTGAGCCAGAGTTAGTTGCTGAACGGGCAAAGGAGGTCGTCGCGCAAGGGTACACGGCGATGAAGTGGTTTTTCCGCCACCATCCAGCCGAAGGGGAAGCGGGCGTACGGAAGAACCTTCAACTCATAAGGACGGTTCGTGAGGCGGTCGGTGACGATGTCGAAATCATGTTCGACGCATGGAACAGTTGGAATGTCCCCTACACGCAACGTATGGCGGAACTCGCGGCAGAGTATCGCCCGTCTTGGTTCGAGGAGCCAGTCATGCCCGATATGATACCGCAATACGCCGAGCTTCGACGGACGGTAAAGACCGTTGCGATTTCTGGTGGCGAACATGAGTACACACGATGGGGCATCAAAGCCCTGCTGGACGCTGGCGCGGTAGACATTTTGCAACCCGATCCGGGTTGGGCGGGCGGTTTGACCGAATTGACCAAGATCTGCGCGTTAGCTTCCGCTTATGGCATCCCAGTCATTCCACACCACGGGTGGATGGCGTCAACACAACTCATCGCCTCTCAGAGCATCACGACATGTCCAATGCAAGAATGGCTCATCCAACACGGCGCAAGAGGACAGGTGTTCCTGAAGGACAAAACGGAGCTAGTAAATGGCTACATCGAACTGCCGCAAAGTCCGGGAATGGGCATGGAATTGGATGAGGCTGTCATCGAATCCCGCGAGGAAGTTCGGTTTTGACAGCGGTTTGGACATCTTTACGAACCAACTATTGTGATTAGCACAACGCATGATATGAATACAGGAGAAATTCTAACACACAAACGCAGAAGTATTTCAGAATTCTCAAAAGAAATTCCTGTTGACACGATGTCAGAAAAATGCTAACCTCTCGAATGTGAAAACCTTCAAAAGTCGCAAAACGTTAATCTTGCCAGTTGCTTCAAATTGAAGCATGAAAGAGTTGACAAATGGAATTTGAAAACAGAGTCGCTGTTGTCACAGGAGCGGGGATGGGTATGGGTAAGGCGACAGCAGTTGCCTTTGCGCGAGAAGGGGCATCAGTTGGAGTTGCTGATATTAACCCCGAAGCGGGAGCCGAAACCGTTGCCCAAATTCAAGCGGAGGGCGGTCGGGCACTATTCATTGACGCTGATGTTGCCAAAGCCGCCGACGCTCAACATATTGCGATAGAGGCAGTCAACGCATTCGGTGGCATAGACATTCTC
>JADFGN010000032.1 GCA_022567695.1 Candidatus Poribacteria bacterium
AGGAGGGGCCGGGGGAGGTTAACAGAACTGTCCGCCCCTGAACCTTGCGAAGGAGGGGTGAGGGGAGGTCGTAAATGCACCAGTTATTTAATTGCCGTTCCTAAGCCAGTGAACTTACAAGAGATTCCCTCAAGATTTTCCTCAATCAGCAAACGCCGAGTAAGGCAACGGTTCGCCCTTCAACCCTGCCAACAAATTTTCAGCCGCCATCGTTGCCATCCGTGTGCGCGTTTGGATAGTCGCACTTCCAACGTGTGGCGCGATGAGCACGTTATCCAATGTCAACAACGGATCGTCTGTTGAGATCGGCTCGGGGTGGGTTACATCAAGTGCGGCGCCTGCGATTTTTCCTGCCTTCAGCGCTTCGTATAACGCTTTGGAATCCACAACGGGCCCCCTCGCGATGTTCACAAGAATCGCCGTGGATTTCATCCTTTCCAACTCCCGTTCACCAATCAGATGATGTGTTTCTGGCGTAAGCGGCACATGCAATGTCACAAAATCGGATTCTTCAAGCAGGCGATCTAACGGTGTATACTCGACACCTAGCTCTGCCTCCCAATCCTCGCGGCGATTTCGTTTGTAGTATAACACGCGCATGTCGAATCCTAAGGCTCTCTTGGCGACTTCATATCCGATGCGCCCCATGCCGACGATGCCTAATGTCGCGTGGTGTATATCGTAGCCCCAAAGTATGTTTGGATCATAATAGGTCCATTGTTTGGATTGGACATGCTGATTTGCAGGTATGATATTCCGGGCAACAGCGAACAGTAACGCAAAGGTCATATCCGCTGTGGTGCCATTGAGGACGCCGGGCGTGTTTCCAACAGCAATCCCTCTGGCTTTTGCGGCATCTGCATCGACGTGATCATAGCCAACTCCGACGACAGCGATGACCTTGAGATTGGGCGCGGTGTCCATCATCTCTTCTGTAACCAATTCGTGTCCATAGGTTATCAGCCCATCCAGCGCACCAATCTTCTCAGCGATGGGCGGCAAAATCGCGCTTGTGTGCCACATATCCACTTCGCATGTCTCTTTGATCGTTTCCACGACTGCGTCTGGAATGGGACGGGTTATAAAAACTTTCGGTTTCAATGAAATTCCTCCTTGCACCGTAAGAATGTGTCCTGACTGTTCTCAATGAATTGGCAATTTTTCAAGTCGTTGGTATTCTGCATTGGATAACTCTATGGTCAACTGAGGCATTGTTATTCTCATCTGTAGTTTCTCTTGGTTTTGAAGTTCCGTTGCACGCGACTAGGGGTTGCTAAATAAATGGTTCCGATCCTCGCTCCGAAACTGGTATCCATTTCTGGTTGCCAAGTCATCAATAATTTGAGCAATTTCGGAGATCGTCAAGAGTGAAATTGCCTTGCAGAAACTGAGGAAGATTGGAATGTTCGTAACGTTTACGCCTTGTTCCATCGCGATACGGACTGCTTTCTTGTCACTCATTAGCAGCACGGAACTGGAATATTGTGCTGCCTTTCAGCTTTTAGCTTTCTCATCACGGATGAACTGCACACGAAGTTTGAACCTTTTTGAGTGACTCTCGTATTTCTCCGTGATAGACAACATTTGGCGCTCGCCTACTGAATCTCGCCAACAGTAAACCGACGTTATTTTCGCAATTGAATATTACCTTGACTTTGGTGCGCTCCGCAAGGTCTGTTGATGGCAGTGCAACCTTGAGAAGGTTTCAAACCTTCTCAAGGTTGGAATGCCTGCCGTTCTCGATCCCAATTTCTAATCTGACAAAGTCGTATTACTTTAGCATTCATGTTCCCTTCCGAAAAATAGATCATTGAAATATTGACATAATTGGCGACCTATGTTAGGATAGAAATACACTATAAGCGCAAAGAAGAGGAAACCCAAGGAGATTGTGAGATTTCCCGGTTTCCTCGCCTTATTTACCGATCTTCTTCTTCGCTCTCCGTTGGTAAGTCAGATGCTTTCCAGCCACGGTAGCCTCCGGTCAACACATGAGCATTTTCGTAGCCCATGGTCTTTAGCGTATGAGCAGAGAGAGAACCGCGTGTGTTACCGCCGCAATAAGTAACGACTTTGGCGTCCTGATTAGTAACCACCTCGTCAATGTCCAGTTCAATGGCAGCACGAGGAAGCGAGGTCGCTCCCGGTAGGTGATCAGCTTCGTACAGTTCTTTGTCACGGACATCCAAAACAACAATCGATTCACCGTTTTTGATAGCGGCGTTTAATTCTTCGGCAGAGATATGACCGATATTTGCCTTTGCTTCAGCGACAAGTTGTTCTAAGGTTTTTCCACGCATAAATTGACCTCCATGTTTGATGTCGGCAAAATTTTAACACAATTACGAAACCGCGTCAAGACAAGTATAGTTAGAACCTATGTCGCAGGACAGAGGTCATTTGACTCCACTACATTAAAACTGCCAACTCGACGAAATAACCCAAAAAAACGAGGGTTCAAATCCATCTTGAAGCAATACGCGCAGCCTTGGAATATGGAACGTGACCAAGAAGAGGGATTCAAGATTCAGAATTAGGAACTGTTCCCGCCTTTTTATGTTCTGCATCTTGTATCTTGCATCTTGTATCTTGTATCCTGTATCTTGTATTTCCGCTTCTCATCTGCGGATCGAATTAAGGAGAGAAATGCAACAGCCCGACTCACTTGAAGCAATTGGCATATCGCCAGAACGTTTAGAAAAAGTTTACCAATACCTAGAGGGATTGGTGCAATCCGGACGCATTCCCGGTGCGGCAATTCTTATCGCACGGCACGGTGTGCCAGCGACTCCGCGTGGTTTCGGGCAGATGTATTTCAAACCCGATTCCCCGCCGATCCAGCCGAATACCATCTTTCTCGTTGCCTCCGTGACAAAGCCTATAACGGTTGCAGCTACGATGTTGCTCGTTGAGAGAGGACACATCCTACTTGATGACCCGGTCTGCTCGATTATCCCGGAGTTCGAGAACAGGGGCAAAGACCAGGTGACTGTTCGACATTTAATGACGCACACCTCCGGTCTCCCTGACATGCTCCCTGAAAACCAACAGCTTCGTGAGCAGCATGCCCCATTAAAGGAATTCATCCGACGCATGTGTCAACTTGAACTCGATTTCCCTCCCGGCACAAATATCCAGTATCAAAGTTGTGGGTTAGCCATGCTCGCCGAAATCGTCCAGCGAATCGAAGGTGTTTCCCTGCCTGAGTTCCTGCGGCGTGAGATTTTCCAGCCACTTGGTATGGATGACACCTCCCTCGGTGCAGAAGGACTTCAAACGGATCGGATTGCTCATGTCAATGTTGGAGAAGAAGCACAGAAATTGGATTGGACCTGGAACAAGCCGTATTGGTGGAATTTTGGTGCGCCGTGGGGAGGCATGTTCTCGACGGTTAGCGACATGTTCCGCTTCTGTCAGGTTTTCCTAAACGGGGGAAAGTACGGAAACACTCGCGTATTTAGCCAAGCCGTCATCCAAGCAATGACAACGGATCAAACCACGCCAATGCCCAACATTCCGCGACAGGCAAAATCTGGTCAGGCGTGGGGACTCGGTTGGAGGCTTCAACCCACATCTGATTGGTCGTCCTTTGGCGATCTGGCGTCACCGGGTTCTTATGGGCATTATGGTGCCACAGGAACAGTGGTTTGGGTCGATCCCGTCCGAGAAATGATCTGTATTCTTTTCACAACGCAACCGAGTGCTTCAAGCGAGGGGCTGTTGGGGCGTTGTTCAAATCTGGTCGCAGCCGCTGCAATCTAGTGCAGCATAGCATGGGCTGACACAATTCCAAACTTTTCCCTAAAGCTGGGAGTAACTCAAATGAAACAGTTTCTATTTCCAATGATTCTCCTTTCGTCGATCGCTTCTTTGACTGCAAACGCTGACATTGAAGATCGGGTGGAACATGGCTATGCCGATAGCAACGGTGTGAAGATTCATTACGTGAGTCTCGGACAGGGACCGTTGATTGTGATGATTCATGGTTTCCCGGACTATTGGTACACATGGCGTAGTCAGATGGATGCGCTTTCGACGAACTATCAAGTGGTAGCATTGGACATGCGTGGCTATAATTTAAGCGATAAACCTAAAGGTGTTGAAAATTACGATATGCGCTTGCTCGTTGGCGATGTTGCGGCGGTCATCCACCACTTGGGGAAAAACAGGGCGGTTATCGTTGGGCATGACTGGGGTGGGGCTGTGGCTTGGCAGTTTGCAATGAACCTTCCAGACATGACCGAAAAACTGATAATTCTGAATTTGCCGCACTTCCGTGGACTCATGCGAGAGCTTGCCCACAATCCCGAACAGCAGAAAAATAGCCAGTACGCTCGCACATTTCAGGAAGAAGACGCTCACAAAACGTTGACGGCAGAAGCATTAGCCGCGTGGGTCACTGAGGAAGCCGCTCGCAAGAAATACATCGAGGCGTTTCGCCGTTCTGATTTTGAAGCCATGCTGAACTATTATCGGCAAAACTATCCCAGAGAACCTTATGTCGAAGATACATCGCCGATCGTCAAGGTCAAAGTGCCGGTGTTGATGTTTCACGGGTTAAAAGATCCCTATCTCCTGCATCAAGCCTTGAATGGCACTTGGGAATGGATCGATAATGAATTGACATTGGTAACCATCCCCGGCGCATCGCACTTCGTCCATCGAGACGCCGCGGAGTCGGTGACTCGCACCATGAAAATGTGGTTAGCTCGTTGATGTGGTACTTAAACGAACGCAATCAAGAGTGGAGATTTAAAAATGCAATCACTCCAACAATCAGTGAAATCGGTTATTGAACACGGGCGTATTGGAAGTCCCGTGTTTTTACGGCTTATGGTTCAACGCCCAAGCGCGGACGAAAACATCGTGCAGGCAACTGCGGCTCTTGTAGCACTTGCCAATACGTGGATGCCGTCGCCACCAGAACAGATATACGTGCAAGCCAGTGCAGATACTATTCAATCAACGGCGATGATTCAATACACAGGTGGACAGACGGCTAATCTCAGCGTCAATCGCATTTCACCCGATCGGGAGGGGTCAGTCGATCTCATCCTGATTGGGAACAAAGGGGTTATTTATCATGACACGCCGCTTGCCCGACATCGCCTGATGACAGGACAAATCGAACTCTGTGGTGGAGACGACTTGGCAGATCTGATTGATAAAGCGATCAAGACACGAAAACCTGTGCGCATGGAGCCGTAGATTTTGTGCAGTTGGCGAGGCATGCCGTGGGGTTGAAAAGATATATCCGAAGGGGGATAGAGATGGGGAATCAAGAAAAATACGGTGTATTGTTACTGGGAGGACATCGCACGCACCAAGAGAACTACGCGCATCTGTTTGTTGCGGAGCCACGCTGTCGGCTCATTGCGTGTTCCGATGAACGGGATACACCACCAGATCGGGTCGCCCTTAATCGGGGGCTTGCCGAAGAATTAAGCCTGCCTTACATACCAGATCTAGATGAGGCGTTGGCGCGTGATGACGTGCACATCGTCAGTTTATGCGTCGAGAACGAACGACGTGGTCGCGTCGGGGTTAAATGTGCTGAAGCAGGCAAACACCTTTATCTGGATAAACCGCTTGCGCTGAACTCAGAGGATGCAGCGGCAATTGTGCAGGCTGTGAAGAAAGCAGGTGTCCGGAGTCAGATGTTTAGCAACATACACAGCCCATGGGCACAAGCGGCTCGACACGCACTAGAACGGGGGGACATCGGAGAACTGCGCGCTATCCACTGCGATGTTCTATTCGCAAAGGGGCATGCGGGCAGCGCACCGATTGGTAGGAAGCGCAAAGAGAAACCGACAGTTGAGCAATATACCTTCATCGAAGCAAAGCGCGAGATGTTCGACATCGGCGTCTACGCTGTATCAATGGTGAATTGGTTGACCCAAAAGGCTGTCAAAACCGTTTTTGGGACAACTGCAAACTACTTTTTCAAAGAACACTTGGCGTGTGATATTGAAGACTTCGGTACGCTGATGTTGACCCTAGAGGACGATATCATTGCGACAATTACGGGCGGACGGATGGGGTGGATGAGCCACCCCCAAGGAGGTATCCAAAAGCTTCACCTCGTCGGGACGCACGATACTTTGACGTTGGATGCCTCCCTGCCACATCTCAAGGTTTTTGCCGATGAACCTGCATTTCAACCGCCTCAACCTCATCCCTTAGATCCGATGGGGATGTGGCGCAGCACTCAGATTGAATCCGGCCTGCCACCGAAGCGGCTGTGGATATCTGCAAGCGGCGAAGGTAATGCGCAGAATTTAGAGATCCAAGCGTTTGTCGATTGCATTGAGAAAGGGATAGAAAGTGAGATGAACGCGGAGATGGCTGCTCAATCCGTCGCCGTGATTACGGCAGGCTATCAATCCGCCGCGAGCGGTGAAGTCATCCAACTGGAATAGACATCAATCCTTTCAAATAGGAGGAACATCAAGATGATTGAACTCTGGGAATGGGAACGGGGCATAGCCGTTGAGTCGCGTCAGCAAAAGGGGATGACGCTCTATTTTTGGTTTTACGAATGGAATATGTTCGACGCGATTCAGGAAGGCGAGCATACTCACGGTCATCATGACTTTGCAAGGCAAATCAACGCCGATCAAAACGAAGCCATCATTCAATCGTCGGGGCTTTCTGTGGGGATGAAGGCGACAGATGACGGGGCAGATATGGTGCTCACGGTGACCAATGAATCAGAACATGATTGGCCCCAAGTGGCAGGGATTATCCCCTGTTTCAATCCAGGGCCCCCTCAAAAGCAGAACCCACAATTCATCGACGGGGAGCATAAGAGGACATATTTCCTTGGAGACAAGGGATTGGAGCTTTTGGAGCAAAGGGAAATCCACTTTAATCAGAAGCTACGCGCCGAGGTTGACAGCCTATCTCAAGATGACCGATTTGTTTTCTCGGAAAAATGGCCAACTTCAAACCGAGATGCACTCGCTGGAATTCTCATTCGTGAATCCATCGATGGGAAATGGGTCGCGGGTATCGCTTGGGAAAACTTCCTTTCTTCTCAAGGGCACAATCCCTGGAATTGTATGCATTTGAGTGTGCAAGTTGGACCTTTGAAACCGTCGGAATCGAAAACCATCAAAGGGAAGATTTATCTTTTCCGAGGAAAGAAGGAAGATTGTCTTGAGAAATTCCGCACGGATTTCCCCTGAATATAGTAGTATTTATTGAGGAAGTAAATGCGGCGGATTTGACGCTGACATAACAGAATTAAGACAGCAGTTTCGCACGCCCTATGAATCTCAACTGCATCCCAAAATGATTAATATCTCGGCAACCAAAATCCGCCATCCACCTTTAAACACGCGCCGGTGATATAGTCCGCCGCATCTGAGCAGAGAAACGCAGCCGCTTGGCCAATATCCTCAATAGTTCCAAGACGCCCCCAAGGTAGTTTTTTGCCCCCTTCTTGCAATTCCTCCTCGGTTGCGAAATTCCGTTCTCCGGGCGTATCCGTCCAACCGGGTTCAATCACGTTGACGTTGATGCGATGTTGTGTCAGCTCGGTTGCCATTGTGTATCCCATATTGTTGATACCTGCCTTCGCCGTGTTGTACGCAACCGAATCTCCAAAGGGGATAAAAGCGTGGACGGAGCTGATCATCAGGATCTTTCCACCTTCGTTCCGCTCAACCATGTGACGTGCGACAACCTGACTGCAATGAAACACACCCCACATACAAACATCGATGGTCCGCGAAACCTCTGCGACGGAGATTTCTAGAAACGGCTTCCGGATACTCATCGCGGCATTGTTGACCAAAATGTCGATCTTACCGAATCGATCGATGCCCTGCTGCACCATCATTTCGACAGCCCCTCGATCGCTGACATCTGCACCGACAGTAATCACATCACGTCCGAATTGCCGGACAACTTCAGCAACTTCCTCAGCTTCACCGGGATGCGTGCGATAGTTAATCACAATGTCCGCACCACATCTTGCCATCTCGATTGCGCAGCCGCGTCCGATTCCGCGTGATGAACCGGTAATAAGCGCGACTTTATTGTGTAAATCGATCATCGTTTGTTCCTCTTGAAGTTAGTTCATACCAAAGATTTTAGTATACCATGTATCCTCGACGTTATGTAAACTAAAGGTGTATAGCACTCTTATAACCCTGTTTCTTTCGCTTGTATTCCACCTATGCTTATGCTACAATGTCCAAGCCCATCCGAAGATACCAAAATGAAGACGCAACGAGTGGGTGCCTGACACCTTATGGATAACTCCCCTAATTCAAAGAAACTCCCCGGTCCGAACACTCGAGTCATAAATGAACAAGAACAAATATCTCCCAATCCAATAAAACCGGAAGATGCCGATAGGAAATGGGAAGAATTCCTTGGTGAAAGGCCATATACCAATATTCATCCGAGGACAAGGCAACCTGATTTGAATCGTCTAGTTTCTGGAGATGGTCACAGAAGCATTCGTTACGGACTCCATGAAATGAATAGTTCATCGTCAAAACACCATTATCATGAAGAAATTTGGGCTTACGACTCGGACACAGACACAATGACAGTTCAAAGTACAATAGTTCGTGTTCCATTGCCTAAGGATTGAACATTGATGGCTTTCCAGAATAATTGAGGACAAAATGAAAATAGAAATTACAGCTTCATATAATTACGAAGATGTATGTTATGTTCGGTTTATCTCTAAAATCGGTCATGGAAAAGGAGTATGGAAAGATGAACCTCCAGATTTGTTTGGAAAGTATCATGTGGAGTTGGAAATAGATGATTGCTTAACTTGGGGACAAGACATTAAAGAAGCCGAAATTGCTGATTATAGAATCGAAACAAAGGCTGGAGCAACGTTACTTTGTGGAAAAATTGAATCTGTATTTGAGGATGGTATAATCGGATTTCGATTGGCTGATTCGCTATTATTAATTGAGACAAATGGTGAAACTCCTGAGCAAGGAGAGTATGTTGAAATTTTAGTGAATAGCTTATCTCTCTTTAATATCGACGTATGATGAAAAAAGCGAATTTAGGAAGAATGACGCGGGTGCAATTCCCCAAAAAATTTGAGAATTAAGTACCTATCTATGGAAGACACATCTGATTCTATCAAACTTGCGTTCGACGATATTGAACGTCTCGCCGATGAAATTCAGCTTGCCAAAGAATTGCAGCGGAGCATGCTGCCCAAACTCCCAACGACGTTAGATCGGTTTGACATCAATGCAACTTGGCTCCCCGCTAACGAAATGAGCGGCGATTTCTACGATTTTATCCCAATCGATTCCGATCGGTGGGGAATCGTGCTGGCAGATGTTATGGGGAAAGGTATGCCTGCTGCCATGGTGATGGCGTCAGCACGAAGTGCCTTGCGGATGGTCGCCAAATCTGCCGATTCGTCTCGAGCCGTCTTGAACATACTCAATAAACAACTGTTGGGAGATGTGGCGCAACGCACGCATGTATCTTTGATTTACATCTTGCTGGATGTGTATCATCAAACCTTAACAATTTCCAACGCAGGTATTCCGTATCCTTTGCTATTAAACCCGGACGGCAAATGTACCGAAATAGAAATAAGCGGTTATCCATTGGGGAATGCTATTCGCGGATTCGATTACGTTGACAAGGTGATTGATCTGAAACCGAATAGTGCTCTCATACTATATTCAGATGGAATTGATGAGGCACGAGATATAGGAGGTGAATCATACGGTTTCTCGCGTTTGCCACGAATTCTTGAGAACAGAACAGACTTGAGTGCAAAGGGCTTGGTCGATCTCATCCTACAGGATGTCCTGAGTTATACGGGGGATGTCCGTCAAGACGACATGACCATCGTGGTGATTAAAGCAAAAGAGGCAATTTCGGCAAGACACCGGACGGAAAATCGGGCGTATCAACTCGTACCAGAAATTCTGAGAACTCGACTTCGCCAAGAACAGGGCAAAATCGAGGGCGAGCGGAGAGTGGTAACTTTAGTGACCGTTGATTTCTCTCACTTGTCCGAGCTGAATGGCGAGACTGTCCGACAAGCGACAGATGCCATCGCCCAAATTATTTTTAAGCATGAGGGGCTTGTCAATCGGGTCCTCGTCAACGAAATTTCCGGTTCCTTTGGCGCGCCGATTCGCCACGCCAACGATGCAGAAGTTGCCCTTCGTGCCGCCAGCGAAATGCGCGACATCTTACGTCGCATCGCTCAAAAAGGAAACAGCACTTTAGCGCAGGCGAAGATTACGCTATATACTGGCACCGTTGTGGTTAGCGATATTTCGGAGGAATGGGTTGAGTTTTCACAGGTCGATCCCCTCTTCAAATCGATCAGGGCATTGTCGGACAAAACATCGTCGGGTGAAATTTGGGTGGACGAAAACACTTATAAGCTGACTCACGCAGACTTTGATTATTCTCTTCTGCCATCTATCGAAGAAAGTCCTGGACGTGAACTCCAGCCCTATCGGTTCTGCGGCCAGCGTTCGAAAGCAGGACGCGTCGCCCCTGATCAAATATTCCGCCGTTATGAACCTCAACTTCGTCGTTTACAGAGCCACGCGAGTGAGTTAGTCGGCAAAGAAAAAGGACGCATCATTTCCGTCGTCGGTGATGCCGGCGTGGGGAAACATCGGCTCATCAGTGAGTTCAAAGAATACCTCGGTAGTCAGGTGATGTGGGTCACGAGTCGGTGCGTCCCAGAGAAACGTCGCAGCAGCTATGCCGTGTTCATCACGCTCCTGCAACGTCTCCTCAATATAGATACTTCCGCAACTGCGACGGATTTACGTAAGTGCCTCAAGCGCAGCCTTGAACAGCTTCATGACGCCGCGGCAATCGATTGGATGTTCTCAGTTGATGAAGTCTGTTCCTACTTTATGGCGTTGCTTGTTGCCGATTATCAGCCGGATGACGAGGTCGCTTTTTTATCTTATGAACAACTTCAACTCCAAACATTCGTTGCGATTCGAGATGTGCTCGTGACATCAGCGCATCGGAAGCCGATTGTACTCGTGTTGGATGATTTACATTGGATCGATGATGTGTCTAAAAATCTTATCACTTTCCTGATTGATGATTTTTCTAATACACCAATTTTGCTGCTGTGCTTATCACATTCACAGAATTGGTGGCTCCGTGACCGGGTATTGAAGACCGCTTCCGCTCATTATGATAGCATTTTTCTTGAACTATTGTCTCTTGAGGAAAGTGTGCTTTTCCTTGAATCTTTATTGCCAGGCACAGGTGTGCCCGAATCCCTCAAAACACGGATTCTGCACCGATCGAACGGCAGTCCTTTCCACATCACCCAAATCGCGAAATTGCTACAGGCGGATGGAGTGCTCGTGAATCACAACGATGAGTGGTTGGTTATGGAAGATATGGATTCGATCTTTATTCCGAATACACTTGAAGGTGTACTAAGTGCCCGGACAGATCGGCTTAACATCAACACGCGAGAAATCATGCAATACGCGGCTGTGCTGGGTGCAATGGCAAGCCTTGAACTATTGCGGCAAATGGCAAATTTTATTCCTCACCTGGACTATCATCTACAAAGATTGCAGGATTTCGGACTCATTGAGATTATGCCTGAAGAGGAAGAATTACGCTATCAGCTTGAACGTGCTTTGATTGCGAACATTGTCTATGCCAGTATCCCAAAACAGGAAAGGATCAGCCACCATGTATGGATTGCACAGTGGCTTGAGAAACAGGAATCCGTGCCTATCGCAGAACATTACGAATTACTACAGTTCCATTACTCTCGAACTTACGAGGCGCGTAAATCGGTTGAGTATCTAATCAAAGCAGGGCATCGTGCGCGGCGATGCTTCAACAATGCAGATGCCATCGCCTTTTATGAACAGGGATTGGACACCATCCGCGATTCCAATCTCAATCTTCCAGAGCAGATGCAGGAAATCTACGAAGGGTTAGGAGATGTATTCAAAGCTATCGGGCGATATAACGATGCACTGGTGAGTTACAATAAACGGCTCTCCCTCAGTGAAGAGGCAATAAACAGTACGACACTCGTAAACATCAGCCACAAGATTGCTGAAGTTTATATTCGCCAATCCAGATGGGATGATGCGTTGACAACGCTGAAGGCAGTTGAGGAAGAAATCACGGGCGACGCTGTCGAAGACGGGGTACTGTACTCCGGCATTGATCGTTCCGTCTCAGCGTCGGAATTACTTGGGGATGTTTATCGGCACATGAGTACCGTTTATTCACAGCGTGGCGCTCTTGCGCAAGCCATCAATATTGCGCAAAAATCTTTGACAATATTTCAAGCATCGGATTCGCCCCGCGTTTGGGCACAAGCACACGGCGTGCTTGGCTCTTACTACACGAGAACTGGAGATTTACAACGTGCCGAGACGCATTTACGGGCAGGCGTCGAGTATGCTCACCGAATCGGCGATCGGCGGTTGCTTTTTGTGTTTTACGACGACTTGGGCATGATTGTGCGGGCGTCAAACCAATTCGTTAAAGCAATTGAATATTACGAGAAAAGCATCGAGATAAAAAAGCATCTCAAGCACTTTGATACGTTGTCGCGGACACATTTTGGGCTGGCACAAATCTATCAAGAAACCGACGACGTGGAGAACGCACTGCTTCACTTCCGTAATGCGCTAGAGTATAGTAAACACGGCAGCAGTGATCAATTCATTGCACATCTCCATGTTGAACTTGCGCATATCTACCAGCAACAAGGTCGCATCGACTTAGCCATCACGCATTATCAGAAGAACATCGAATTGCGGCGGGATAACGATGATGAGATTGGGGTCGCGCGTGGGCAGTCCTTCCTTTGCGAGGCGTATTTCGCTAAAGGTGATTTCGTTGCTGCTCTCGATGCTTGCTCAACTGCGCTAGAAGCCGCAGGAATGTTAAACATCAACACTTTGGAGGCACAAAATTATATCACTCTTGCCCGAATTCATCAGGCAAAAGAAGATTGGCAAGCAACTGTCGAAAACCTACAGAATGCGTTAAGCACCGCGGACAAAACGGATGATGGACGTTTAATGGGACAGATTCATCGTCATCTCGCAGAAGCTTACCTCCAGAGTAATCAGCCTGAGTTTGCTAGAGATCACCTTTATGAAGCTTTGGCTCTTTTTGAGGAACTCGATGCACAGGAGGAGGTCGCTGAAATTCGCCAGCAGATGGAAGAAGGGGGGATTGTCTAAGAAACTGGCAGGGCAAAAAACGAGAGCGAGAAATAAGAGTATACACAATACCCAAAGGGCTCACTGGTGAGGTCTAATGAAAACCACAGGAAGATGATTCTTATGCAATTTGAATACTATCCCGAAACCGATTCACTCTACATTAAACTTTCAGAAAAAACAAGCGTGGACTCACTTGAAGTGATTGATGAAAAAATGGTATTAGATTTTGATGAAAAAGGTTGTATTGTTGGAATTGATGTCTATGGACATGCCAGTGAAATTCTTGATTTATCTTATTTAGAAAAATTAGGAGTGTTAGCCAATACACAGTCCAAGTCTTCAGATGGGGATGTTTCAAATCAACAAAGAGCCGTAGCGGATTAAATTTCACCGACAAGGATAATTTATGACGACAGACGAAATTAAAGATCTTTTCAAGGAAAAACAGATTCAAAAAATCAAGATCGCTGGCTTTGACATTGATGGAATTTTACGTGGAAAATATATCTCAGCCGACAAATTTTTTTCCGCAATCGAGAACGGTTTAGGTTTTTGCGATGTCATCTTCGGTTGGGACTCAAACGACCAACTCTACGATCAACCCACGATAACGGGTTGGGATACCGGTTACCCAGATCTCCTCGCCAAAATCGATCTGAACACCTGCCGTGTCATCCCATGGGAGCCAGATACGGCACTATTCTTGCTCGATTACTACCAAAATGATGAGCAGCCTCTTGATGTATCGCCCCGCCAATTGCTTCAAAAAGTGGTTCAGAAGGCGAATGACATGGGATTTCAACCATTCATGTCAGCCGAATATGAATATTTTATTTTTAATGAGACACCTCACTCACTGCATGAAAAGGGATTCAAGGGGATGAATTCGCTCTCACCCGGATGGTTCGGTTACAGCGTGCTTCGTGCCTCCGCCGCCTCTAACCTCGTTCACGCAATCATTGACGGAATGCGGGAGTACAACGTTGAACTTGAAGGTATCCATACTGAAACGGGGCCCGGCGTTTACGAAACGGCAATCCGCTACGATACCGCCCTCAACGCGGCGGATAAAGCGGGTCTTTTCAAAACGGGATTTAAAGAGATTGCCGCCAAACAAGGATTAGTCGCCACGTTCATGGCAAAATGGAGTCCGAAATATCCAGGATGTGGCGGGCATCTACATCAGAGCTTGTGGGATGTGGAAGGCAACACGAATCTGTTTGCACATGAGTCGGAGCGAACGGGCATGTCTGAGACAATGAAGCACTACATCGCTGGGCAGATTGCGGCAATGCCAGACATGATGGCGTTAATTTGTCCGACAATCAACTCCTATAAACGAACCGTTCCTGGCGCGTGGGCACCGACAAATGCTTCATGGGGAATCGAAAATCGAACGGCTGCCCTTCGTGCCATTTTAGGGCTCTCACCGAAGTCTAGGCGCGTGGAGTATCGGCTGGCAGGCGCAGACGCCAATCCGCACATTGCGATGGCAGCCAGTCTCGCCGCGGGATTATACGGCATTGAGCATCAATTGGATGCTGGTGAGCCTTTCAACGGAAACGCTTACGAAGCCCCTGAGGGTAGATTTGAGTCACTCCCCCGATCCCTGGAGGAAGCAACCGTGCGATTAAAGCACAGCGAGATCGCCCGTGCTTGCCTTGGCGATGCGTTTGTTGATCACTTCGTCATCACACGGGAATGGGAAATTTCGGAATTTCGTCGGGCAATCACGGATTGGGAATTGAAGCGTTACTTCGAGATTATCTGAAAACGTGAAGCGACCTCACTGAAACACTTGATAGGTTGAAATGTGATGGGGTGGGATACATCGGGAAGGGGAAGCCAATGATTCAACGCGACTTAAAATTGAGTACAAATCATATTACGAATGAGTTAATTACTTATATCATTGATAAAATTGTATGGGAAATACATCCGGAAAAAATCATCCTTTTTGGCTCCCATGCAACAGGAACAGCAACAAAAGATAGTGACTTGGATTTATTCATCATTAAAGATGGTGAGGAAGAAAATAGAGAAATCAGAAGAAAAATCGATTTGCTTTTATTCGGTCGACGGTTTGGTATTGATATTATTGTTAGAAAGCCCGAAGAGGTTGAAGCAAACTTGAAAGATAATAATCCTTTTTATATTTATCACATATTCAAAGACGGGAAGGTTATCTATGACCGAAGAAAAGAAGTTACCGGTTGATACGCCTAAAGAATGGATGAGATTTGCGACCGAAAATCTACAGGTTGCCAAACATGAAATGGAACATGAAACTCCGGCATATCATACAATTTGCTTCCTGTGTCGGGAATCTGCTGAAAAATTTCTGAAAGCCTATTTAATCTCAAAAGGTTGGGAACTCAAAAAGACACACGATATCATTGAATTACTGGAGTATTGTTCTACCTATGAGGCAGAATTTGATCTTTTAGTGGAAGATGGCAGTATTCTGAATAATGTTATCGCAAATAGCAGGTATCCTGGAGATATTGCTTTTGAAGTCATTGGTCTAAGACAAGCAAATGAAACCATTGAAAAAGCTGAGAGAATAAAGGCATTTGTTCTTCACAAAATCTGATGCCTGTATCTTGCATCGTTTGGCATCTTTGTACCCTTGTTTCTCCCCTGAACACTTACATCCCATAGGTAAGGAGGCGTTTACATGAAAGAAAGTCAGAAGAAACTGAAAGCAATAGCCAGTCAATCTTTCGCCTTGTTATCTTTGATAGCTCTTTTCTGTTGCATACTGATTCCTCCAGCCTTATCGGTGAAGGATGATTCTGCGACTTACCCTTCCTCCACGTCATCTTCGTCGAACCTTGGCATCGTTGTGCTGATCGATAATTCCCGCGATATATTTACGCTCGATCCACAAGGCATGCGGTGGCAGGCTACAAAATTGCTCATCGATCGGCTGCAAACCGGTGATCAATTGGGCGTCATCGATTTGAATTCTCAATCGCTGATACCCATGACCCAATTGACAGGCAACATCGATCAGAAAGAGACACTCAAGGGACAAGTGGGCGTAGCCCAATCAGGGAGCAGCGGGAAGAACATGCCTGCCGCTCTATCAAAGGCGGCTGATGAATTGCTGAAAATTCCTAACCACGTGTCAAAGAAAGCGATTATTTTGCTTACCAACGGGGGAATTGATGCAATGTCACTGAAACCATCCAATCTTTTCAACTCCGCCGTTTCTCACATTGCAGTTTACACTGTCGATACGACGGAAACGGCGGGAGTTCCGCTCTTTCATATTCCATCGAATTTAGATCCGGTTCTTAGCTGTCTACAGATCGTCAACGCACTCCAAGCGCACTCGTCACTCGCCGGCCGCTCAACGTGGGTCGATGTAGAAAAAAAGCAAGCGATATTCATTCATCATCCACGTACCGATGAAGTCGAGTTTCAGTTCACGTTTGAAAAAGGACGGAACGTCAAGATTATATTGCAAGACCCCAAAAGGCAGGAAATCGCCCCATATGCACAGGGGGACACCTATCAACTTTATCGGGTCAACGCGCCGAAACTTGGATTCTGGCAAGCAATCATTCAAGGAGAGGAAAGCAGTAGAGCAAGTCAAGTTCATCAAATCGTTGTAGAACGTAAGTCGAGCGAAATGACATCTCGAAAATCAGGTGGACTGGATATACCCGTCACAGAACTCAATTTCAAGCCGCTTAAAAAATCCCACGGAATCAACGAACCGATCACGCTTGAAATTAAAGCCTCTCCAAGAGCAAATCCGCTCAACTTACCTTATCTCGACGTTCTCGTTATATCGCCAATTGGCAGAGAAATGTTAAAGCTCAAGCGGCAGGCGAGTGCTAAGAAATTGATTTATCAAACTCAGTACAGCCGAACTCCATTCGCTGGCGAATATGCATTCGTCGTTGTCCCCGATCAGAATTATGTTGTCTCCCCGCCCTTCCGTACCATTCATGTACTGACTTCTCCCGGCTATCGATTTCCACTGATGGGTATTTTGGGAGTTTCAGGCGGCGTTGCATTCAGTGCATTCCTGTTCTGGCACTTCATGAGAATTCGGAGCAAAAGTCACGCAAAGCCATCCGGTAGCCCCTCGCTTGCTGAGAAAGTGAAGAGGACGCCGTTTCACACAGAAGAACCGAAAATCGAAAGTAAGGAAACCGGACCGGAAGTCTCTGCTGCGGAGATTGATACCGAATCAGAAGAAGTTGAGGCTGAAGAAATTTTCGTGGATTCCCCTGATGCGGACCTGAATTTTGAGGAGATTATCGATTTAGATGATAGCGAACCTGAAGAGGATGCGCTGGCGAAAATCGCGACTGAAGCCACCGACGATGATTTTGAGTTGGGATTCTCGGAAGCTGAAGAGGAAGAAGATTTCTCCGAATTGGATGCCGCTCTGGAAGCGGCGGCGGCTGGAATGCCTCTTGATGATTTCAACGTGGACCTTGAAAAGGGTGATGAGTTATTGGACGAACTTAATCTCCCCGACGCTGATTTGGATACATCAGATTCTTCTGACGATGTAGATATAGAGTTGGAGGAAATGCCAGCTGAACTCCTCCCTGAAGTGGATGTGGATGCAAATGTAGTTCCTGCTGATTATGAAAGTGCGGGCACCACAGTAAATGATGAGTTATCAGAAGACTCCGATTTGCTCGACGTAACCGATTCGAGTGACGATGAAAATGTCGAATCAGATGAGGATATATTGCCTCAACCCAAAGACGACATAGAAGAACCTGAAACCATTGTCGAGGATAATAACACAGATGCTGCAACCGATGATAATGAATTATCAGAAGACTTAGATTTGCTCGACGTAACCGATTCGAGTGACGATGAAAATGTCGAATCAGATGAGGACATGTTTCCTAAACCGGAAGCCGCCGTTGACGATAACAATACCGATGTTGAGGATAATAATGAGCCATTAGAAGACTTAGATTTGCTCGACGTAACCGGTTCGAGTGACGATGAAAATGTCGAATCAGATGAGGACATGTTTCCTAAACTGGAAACCGCTATTGACGATAACAACACCGATGCTGTAATCAAGGATGCTAATGAGTTATTAGCCGAACTCAATCAGATGAGCATGGATTCTGCAACAGAAGACGTTGATGAGTCATCAGCCGCCCTTGATTTTCTTAGGTCAGTTGGTGAAAATGTAGAATCAGATGCGGATACCGGCCTAGATTCAGAACTCGCCGACTTGTTAAAAGCCGTCGAAACACCCTCAAGGGCGAGAAAGCGTACACCGCGTCAAACGCAGGAAGATCGGACTGTCCTAGATTCACAACTCGCCGACTTGTTAAAGGTAGCCGAAACACCTCCCAGCATGAGACAGAAGACATCGCCTCAGACACAGGCCAAAACGGACCAAGCTCCTATGGACTCTGATGTTCTAACCGTTCTGAATCAGATTAATCATATAAAAGAACAAATGGAATGACACGATTAGCCGCTTATAAATAGTAAGGCAGGTTGTCTCGTTGCCAATCGAAACGATCATCGGAAGTGAACTCCCGTTCATGGTGTTGTTCAAAAGTTCGAGATCAAAGAGAATCGATGAACGGGACCAAGTTTACCGAAGGAAACAAAAGCGTAATCGATTTGGAAACCTTCGATTGCCAGGCCAATGCCACCAGTGATTCCAGATGCGGCTCCCAGATCGTTACCGCCAAGTGTGTATTTGTAACCGGTACGTAGGTGAAGTACATCTGAAGCGATGAAAGCAATACCGAATCCGGTAGTGACGTCATTGTCAGATGGGCGATTCACGTCGGCAGCGATCGTAAAAGCATCATCCAAAAGCCTGTACGCAAAGCCAACTTTGATGTTGACAGGAAGGTTAAAGGACTCTTCAACAAACTTGGCTTTGGTGCCAAGAT
This sequence comes from Candidatus Poribacteria bacterium, assembly GCA_022567695.1. Taxonomy (GTDB): domain Bacteria; phylum Poribacteria; class WGA-4E; order WGA-4E; family PCPOR2b; genus JADFGN01. Next base: position 19,094 of record JADFGN010000032.1, read on the forward strand.
GTTGCGCGTTGAATCCGAGAGAGAGGGAACTGTTGGGGACATCGTATAATCCACCGACATCAAACGCGATGACTTGTGCGCTTTCGTCGTCAATCTGTTCCCGGATTAATTTTGCGTTGCCACCAAAAGATAAAGCCGATCCGAAATGCCGCGCATAAGATAAGATAAGAGCAAGATCGTAAGGACGAAAAGTGCCCGTTTCATTACCTTCAGCGTCACGGCCCTGCAGTTCACCGAAGGAAAGAAAAATTGCGCTCGCGCCAATTACCCCCGCATTACCGATCGGTTGCACAAAACCGATAAATTCGTGGTTGATTCCTTCAAACCATTCGTTGTGCATTAATCCTATTTGTGGGCGTTGAATCTTGGCAAGTCCGGCCGGGTTCCAATATGAAGCGTACAGGTCATTCGCATCAGCAGCCTGAGACTCGCCCATACCAATTGCCCTCGCACCTACACCGATTTTCAGAAACGTCATGGCTCGAGTTCCCGCATTTTCATGAATATCTGCGCCATCGGCAACTGTCCATGAGTACAAGGCGATCATGCACAGAATCAACCAAAGAAAATATCGATTATGCTTTAACAAAATAATCCTCCTGATCAATGCTCATTTTGCGAAAATCTGGTCGTCATTATAGCGTCTTGGGATAGCTGTGTCAACACAATTTTCACAGTATAAGCCAGCAGAGGCAATTGCCGCACTACTTTGCGCAGGTACGGAATCCAGCAAATACATCATTGCGGTCAGGTGGGAAAAAATTACGATAAGTGACCCAGATCAAACGCGCTCGAGTCGCCCATGCCCCACCTTTCAATACTTTACGATAGCCAAACCAGGGGGCTGAGTATTCCTTGTATGGAAAGTCCACGATATATCCGGGGAAAGGATAGAAGGGGGAAGCAGTCCATTCCCAAACATTTCCAACCATCTGACGGCATCCAAACGCACTATCTCCAGCGGGGAAGGCACTGACATCGACGCAGCCGAGAAAACGTGAGTCCAGATTAGCATGTTCGGCAGAAGGCGGTTCATTGCCCCAGGGATACTTTCGCTTACCTTCGGCGATGCCTCTACCATCAATTGTCGGTTCCGCACTGGCTGCTATTTCCCATTCCGCCTCCGTAGGAAGTCGCCTCCCCGCCCAATTACAAAACGCTTCAGCTTCGTACCAGGTCACATGGATGACAGGCGCGTATTCTTCAAGAGGAATCAATTTATCGAAATGCCGACGCAACCAGCCTTTTTCTCCGCGTCTCCAATAGATCGGACGTTGAGCACCGTTCTTCGATCGCCATACCCAACCTTGATAACTCCACAGTTCACGTCGCAGGTATCCACCATCTTCGATAAATTCCGCGAATTCGGAATTTGTTACGGGTGCACGAGCGATCTTAAACGCGGGAACTTCCACAGGATGCGCCCATTTCTCATTATCAAACATAAAAGGGAGATCTGGCGTCGCGCCAAGTTGAAATGTCGTTCCCGGTATTTCGACATCCCCGGGCAAAGGTCCACCCTCCAATTTGCGCGAGGTCTGCCCTCCCACCCGAAGGGCATTAGAAGTTGAGTTTGCGCGAGTGTTCTCAAGTTGAGGCTCTGGATATTCTAACGTTTGCCTCATCCAGGTAAAGGCTTCTCCATGCATATCCTCATGCAACACTGACAGCATATACAAATAGGTCTCTTCAGCACTCGGTTCATGCGAATCTAGGCGCTCGACGGCCAACTCCAATACTTCCCGCATATAATCCAGCGTTTTCTCTGTCGAAGGGAGAGGTAAAGACCAGCGATCATCGTGATCGACGATGAACGAATCATATAAGTTATCTCCATCTTTCATGATAGGCGGGATGCGCTCGAGAATGCGTAAAAGGAGCGCTTCATAGAAAAAAGCGATATGGCCAAGTTCCCAACGGAATGGATTGACGAGCCCGAGGAAGGGAACGGTCAACTGTTCATCAGTCAGATCCGCAACCAATTCCAATGTACGTTTACGAGCGTCATTGACCAATTGGACAAGGTCTGAGGCGGATAGTTTGAAGTGCTTATCCTTCAAATCTCTCATTTTATCCGAGCCTTTCTTTTTGATAATCGCATTTCGTAACTTCACGATTGATCTCATCTTCTGTATCTTGTATCTTCTGCTTTATACTCTCATAACGACAGGTAACACCATTGGACGCCGATCCGTTTGCTTCGTGAAAAAGCGGCGCAGGACAATTCGGATCTCCTCCTGTACCGTATCTGTTTCGCTCTTCGCCTCCTTGCTGAGCTGCTCAATAGAACGGATAACGATCTCTTTGGCTTCGTTCATTAAATCATCGGATTCATCCATGTAGACGAAACCTCTGGAAACGATGTCTGGTCCAGCGTCAATCTCTCCGTTGCTGCTATTGAGAACAACGATTGGAATAACCATACCATCTTGAGAGAGTTGGTGCCGATCGTGCAGGACAATATCTTCGAGTCCCATTTCGATTCTTCCATCTACGAAAACACGCCCGGACGGCTCCCTGCCGTCAATCTCACAAGAATCCTGAGTTAGCCTAACAAGATCGCCGTTCTCTACAACTTTAATATTTTCATAAGGAATACCAACTGACTCCGCAAGTTCAGCGTGGCGCACGAGATGCCTATATTCACCGTGCATCGGCACAAAAAACTTAGGTAGGACGAGGTTAATCATTAACTTGAGATCTTCTTGAGCCCCGTGTCCGGACACATGCACGTTGGAATTGCTCTCATGGAGTACATCTGCTCCACGTCGAAGCAGATGATTGATCAGATGCCCGACCGAACGTTCATTGCCCGGAATGATTCGCGCAGAAAGCACGACGGTATCTCCCGGTTCAATTTGCAGGACAGCGTGATTGTCCATCGACATTAGCGACATTGCAGAACGCGGTTCACCTTGACTGCCGGTGCTTAACACTGCAACTTCGTGACGGTTAAAGCGTTTCACTTCGCGTGGGTCAATTAACAAATCTGGTGGAACATTCAAGTGGCCGAGTTCTGAGGCGATACGGATGTTGTTAACCAATGAGCGTCCCGTGACGGAGATTAAACGACGATTCTTAACCGCAAGATCGATGAATTGCTGCACACGGTGAAGGCTCGATGAAAAAGTGGAGAGGAAAAGACAACCTTCTGTATTTTGAAAGATCCGGTCGAGATCTGAATAGATGGAACGCTCGGAGGGCGTGTAACCCGGGCGATCGGCGTTGGTGCTGTCGGAAATGAGGAGCAAAACACCTTCTTGACCCAGGGCGGCGAGTTTGTGGATTTCGGTGACGCGGTTATCAACAGGAGTCAGATCAAACTTGAAATCACTGGCGTGGAGGATGGTTCCCACAGGCGTATGAATTGCAACCGTGATTGCGTCGGGAATGCTGTGCGTAACACGAATAAACCTCAATTCGAAGCATCCAAGTGTCAGAGGCTCATCCGGATCGATGACGTGCAATTGTGCATCTTGTAGGATGTTATATTCACGCAGTCGTCCTTTCGCGATTGCGAGTGTTAATTCCGTACCGTAAACGGGGACGTTGATCTGACGGAGGAAAAACGCCAACCCACCGATGTGATCTTCATGCCCGTGAGTGACAATGATTCCTCTAATTTTATCGCGGTTTGTTATTAAATAAGTAATATCCGGTACAACTAAATCGACGCCCGGCATGTCCTCTTCGGGAAACATGAGACCGGCATCAATAATGATGAGGTCATCGCCGTACTCATACGCCATCATGTTCAGCCCGAATTCTCCCAAGCCGCCGATGGGAATGATTGACACGCCCTCTTCGTGATTTTCAGACATTTAATGTGAGTTCCTCCAGTTTGGTCATGGTACTTGAAGATTATAGCGGCAGTGCAGGCGTAAGTCAAGGGATTTGTGAATGATGAGACATTTTCACATGTCATTCGGAGCTGTAGCACAACTGTTTTGGGAGTTTGCGAATGATTAAGGATTCTTTGACTCTTAGCTGCTCCTCTAAATCTTGTGTTCGTCCCGGTTTTTTTTTTGTTCAAAAAAATCAAACACTTTTTCGTTCCCGTTCGTTGTAAAGGTGAGTTGGCACCGAAGACGAAAAAGGACTGGAAATGAAGCTGAGCGAGCTTTACGAAGGGTTCGAGGCGAAGTTACATCGCTATGCGATGCGCCTGGTACGCGATTCACACGAAGCTGAAGACTTGGTGCAGAAGACGTTCCTCCGGGCGATGGGACATATCGGATTGCTTTCGCAATTGAATCTTCATCAACGCAACGCCTGGTTACGCCAGACGTTAAAGAATCTGTTCCTCGACGAACAGAGAACACGCCAGCGAGAACAGTTCGCTGTTGAGCAACTCATCTGGCAGGCTCAAATCGCTTATCAGCCAGTGTTGGATGTGGTGTGCCAAGATATCTTCAACCACATCCCAGAGCGCTACCGTGATGTGCTTCACAAGCGTTATGTTCTCGGCATGAACAGTGAGGAGATCGCCTGTGAGATGGAGGTTCCCGCCGCAACGGTGCGTTCCCGGCTGCATGTGGCTCTCAAATGGCTTCGTGCCAACAAATTCCGTTTTTTGTAGTCCGTGTCGCTCAAGATTCGATATTAGTTTCTGTTGTTCATTTTCCAATACCATCTCTGATTGAAAATAAAGCATTATCTCTCAAGCAAGTCCCAAAAGATAAGGATGTTGAGGCTTTAGCCGGAGTTTCGATTTGACCCGGCTAAAGCGAAAGCATCCGGAAGCAGAGGCGTTTAATGCTTGGTTATCAAGTCGAATTGGTATAATTTGCTAACGCACGAAAGTTGGGCAACAGAATTACCGAACATGAACGTAAAAATCCATTAGGAGAAAATGATGGAAGCGAAAAACAACAACGGTGGAAAAGTCATTGGCCACATCGTAATTTTGGATATCCGCAAGGCAACTGAGGAGTCCATCGACAGCATCAGAAGCATCGGTAACGTTGCCATGTTAATCTATTCATCGGAAACCATTCCCCTGATTCATCGACTGAAGAACATTGGCAACTTGGCCAGTTCGATCGAGCTATCGGCAGATGTTGAGATCAAGACCTTCACAGGGGAAACGATATTAAGCGGCGATTTCTTCAAGCAACAAACCGCGACACAATGCCTGTTTCTTACCGGCCAAATCACTGTCCATCCGGACATACCCCCGGAGGAGATCGAGAGCGGAGCGGGGGAACTGATTCTAATCGGTCAACTGCTCTGTCCTGAACATCTCGTGGGGGTGATACAGTCGAAGATGAAGACAAGGACCGGTGGAATAGAGACTTATACCTATACCCCATCCAGTCAACTCACGATGGGTACACTCGCGCTGGACGACAATTACCTGCACTCGCTAGACGATGATACCGAACTCGTGGTGATTGGTGACTTGAGACTGCTACAAACGCTTTCCAACGACCTTCTTGCACAGAAAGTGAAGCGTATCCAGGTCCTCGGCAAGGTCGTCTGCCGTGAGGAGAATGCCTCGACCCTTTCCGCGCGTTTAGATCGCAGCACAGGCACGCCGAAGATTACAACCATTCCAACCGGTTTTGAACTGGTAGAAAATCCGATTGTCCTGAATGCAGCCGTCCTGACATCCCTGCCGTCCCGGAAAATTTTCTGCACAAAAGAGGTTCTGATTGATAGAGATGTTACCCCTGAAGCATTAGACAGCCATCTGGAAGTGCTTGTCTCCCAAGGCGGAATCATTTGCCCGGAAGCACTCAAAGGGGCGATCTCGCAGAAATGTAACATGCTTCAAACCGAAGCCGTGTTCTACGAGGGCGAGCTGTGGCTCGTGGATGATGAACTGACGATTCCCACCTCTCGTTTTAGCTATCTGCAGGGGGTGGCGACTGTGCTCGTCAATGGCGAGTTGACCTTTGCTCCCGATATCGAGCCCCAGGTGCTTATTGATCACGTCGCCAAGATTCACAATTTTGGTGAGATTTATTGTACGCCTGAGCAGATGGGGGCTGTCCAATCCCTGTTGGGTAGGAATGAAGGGGAACTCATCGAATCCACACAAACTGAAACGGACGCGGATGACGAGGAAAAACCGAAAACCGATATGATCGGTAACGTAGGTTATCTCGCCCTGTAGAGGAATAGATCTGTTCCTAATGCGCTGTTACACTTGGATTGACAAATTCGTCGTGGCGGGCGATAATCGCCTGTTCAATGACTGTCGTCAAATATTGTGTGACAGCGCACGAATAAAGTAGAATTGGTACTATAAGGAGAAATTTCACGATGCGTCAGATCAGATTCGTTGCCGTCGCTATTGCAACGTTAATACTCCTATGGGCTGTAAGCTTCTTTGCTTTGTCCGAAAGTGAGGTACAAAAAGAAATGGCAGAGAAAAAACTAACGCAAGAGACAATCCTGCAGCACAGAAAGCAACCTTTCCGGCTATCCTATTAGCAACAGATCTATTATAATACGCCACAAAAATCTCTACGGAAAAAAGTCCAGCCATCGTATAGAAAACAAGCCATCCTGCTGGAGATATCTGGAGAGCCATCACAAAGATAAAAAGAACGAGAGCCGCTAAAATTGCGAGGTAATGTTTAAAAGGAAGATTGTCGATCTTCTCAAAGAAAGCAAGCATCAAGAGACCTCGTAGACACATTCTTCCTATTCTGGAGACATCAAATCATATTCCTCAATAATTTGCAAGAATAATCTTCTGTTTATGGGTATTACCCTCTTATCACATAGAAATTTTCTGAGGGTCAACCCTCTTCCTTCCCCGGCTCCTTCTTCTCTTTCTTCTCTTCCTTTTTCTCCTCTACAACCTTGGTCTTCCCCCCTTCACCCTTTTTCTCTACAGCTTTATGTCCCGCCTCTGCTACCTTTTCTTCCGGTTGTCCCTTGCGTCCTTCATCCTCTTTATCTTGAACTTCCTCAGGAGGCACCTCCTTGCCTTCCTCCTTACTTATTTTCTCTTCTATTTCCTCCTGTGGTTTTTCTTTCTTTCCTCTTTTCTTCTTTGAAGATACATCGACACCTCATCCACCGCGTAGCCTTTGGCGATGGCGCTCAAATCCAAACGCAAGGCGGGGTCGGCTTTTTGAAGCGTTCCACGCTGGTCAAGGTGCAGTTTCCCGGCTCCCACATGGCGGCGTGCGGCCGCGATCGCGTTCTCGAGGGCGGCAATCACCGGCACGTGCGGATCCGCCGGCACGT
>JADFGN010000464.1 GCA_022567695.1 Candidatus Poribacteria bacterium
ACCTTCACGATACGGATGTTCAGCGATAAGGTCTTCGTTGAGCGTCATGCCGAGACCAGGACCGTTAGGCAAACTGAAATAGCCGTCAATGACTTCGGGACAGCCAGTCGCTGCCTCCTTCACCCACGCCTCCGAAAAATCGTTGAAGTGCTCTTGGATCTTAAAGTTAGGGGTGGAGGCAGAGAAATGTAGCGCGGTCGCCGTAGATACAGGCCCGCCCACATTGTGCGGGGCAATCAGCATATAACACATATCCCCGATGGCGGCAATCTTCTTCGTTTCCAGCAGACCGCCGGTTTGGGTGATGTCTGGTTGGAGGATATCGGCGGCCTGAAGGTTAATCAGTTCGCGATATTCATATTTATTATGGAGACGTTCGCCGGTGGCAATCGGGATATTAATCTTCTCCGCTGCTTTCGCGAGTGCTGCGATGTTATCCGGCGGCACCGGTTCCTCTATCCAGCTCGGTTTGAACTGCTCCAACTCACGCGCAATTTCAATGGCTGTTACCGGGCTGAAACGGCCGTGCATTTCAATAAAGATCTCCACCTCTTGCCCTACGGCATCGCGAACAGCTTCAACGAGCGCAATTGACTTCAGCTTTTCTTCGTAAGATAGCTCGTAATAGCCAGCACCGAAGGGATCGAACTTGAGGGCTTTGTAGCCTCTTTCGATGACCCGTTTGGCAGCTGCGTGAAATTCTTCTGCGGTTCGTTCAACTCTATACCAGCCATTCGCATACGCCTTGAGCTTGTCGTGACATTTCCCGCCGAGCAGCCGGTAGATGGGCTGATTCAACGCTTTTCCCATAATGTCCCAACACGCAATCTCAACGACGCTGATTCCCGTCGCAACAATTTCTCCCGCACGACCGAAATCGTTGCGGAACATCCGTTGGTAGATATCTTCGATATTGAATGGATCGCAGCCGATTATGTGTCGTTTTTTGGCACCATCAAGATACGCGAGAAGCGCGTCCGTGCGGTTGTTCAATCGAACCTCGCTGACGCCTGTCAATCCTTCATCGGTTTCTACTTTGACGAAGGTCAAATTCCGCCAGCTGGTTCCCATCACTAATGTTTTCACGTCGGTAATTTTCAAAGTAATTCTCCTTGCTCTGGTGATATTCTATTTTGTGAATCGAGTGATGCGCTCTTTGAGTTTTTTCTTACTGTTCCTTCGCTCATCAATTGGTCATCCTATCTACCACTTGGAGTGGTTTATTGTACATCAGGTGGATAACAAGACAAAGCGTGTAATACTATTTCTCAATTGAAATGTCATCTTGAGCAACGCGAAAGATCTAGATTCTTCGCCTTCGTCTCAGAATGACATTAGGAAGTCCCTTTCTTAAAAAGAGTGTAATTTCATCTTCAACCTTCCTCACACCATGCCCGCTGTTGTTCCAGATCCCTTCCAATCCGCCAGCATTTGCCAAATACTTCGACCTCCAGTGCGACCCTGTCTGCACCCACCTCGAACTCTTCTCGCAGCGTTGCCGATACAGTTGGTACTTCCCTTCCCCGATAAGGGACAAGCAAGGTTAGGAATGCAGCGGGAGCTGTTTTCTCGTGTTGATATCGAAAGGCTTTGCGAGGCTGACGAGAGCCATACTCCCAAGCAAACCATCCCTCTTCCTCATGGAGAGAAACCGGACTTTTCGCCTCCGTCCAGACGAGAATGTTGGCGTCCTCGAAAGTAGTCCTCGCCCATTTTTCTTCAAGATTGATCTGAGCATCTCCTGGGGCCAATTGAAAATGTAGGGAAAGCTCACCCGCAACATGACCAATCGCTTCATCCAAAAGCACGAAGAAAGACTTATCCACAAACCAAACTGTGCGGCGGTGGATTAAATTGGTGTAGGAGCGATTTTCTACAGTTAAAACATCAAATCGGGATGATGTTTGCCAGAGCCGTTGTTTCGGGGCTTCAGTGGAATCTTGCCCATCGAGTGTAAGCGTCTGGTGGACTCGCGTTTGGCGATGCCATGCTCGACCGTCCGGGTCGTGGCCGTAAGTATAAAAACCGGTATCCGGCATTAACCATCGCCCGTAGGCATAGAGTTCAAACGTGCCATTATCCGGCTGGTCATGCCCAGAGATAGCAGGCGGCGAACAGTGGAGCGCAAAGTAGATCTGTTCCGCTCCCCAATCGTTTCGCATGACGTACATACCAGCTTCCGCGAAAGCGTAGCTCTTTTGTTTGGGGAGATTTGTTCGGGCAAGCTTTGCACGGGCGGCGTATTTCACATCGCCCAAAAGCTCCGTTGCCCCAAGGAGCGTCGAATAAAGTGGCAAGCGGGAGCGATCTCCCGAGTCTCTGATGGGGCGTCCGCAATCTCCAAACATCGGAAACCCCAGGTCCGGTGTTGCTATCGCGAAAATGTAGTCGTACATCTTCTGCACCCTTTCCCGGTAATCTGCTGGCACTTCGATCTCCATCGATTCCATGCGCTCCATAATCTCGACGGCGTCTCTCAGCACACCGAGATGGTAGCCTCCTGACCATTCTCGCTGGACACCATCCGAAGTGGTTTGTGCAAGTAAGTTCTCGCGAGTTCGTCCCAGTGCAAGTTCCATCCAACGCACCGAGTCTTTAAATTCCCGAAATGTAAAGGCGACGTTCACAAATCCACGTTGCTCGAAGACCGCCTTGTTATGGACCACTCCCATCGGAATCTTTTCTGTCTTGGTTTGATGGTCATACAGGCTTGCCAGAAGAACGCCTAAAAACTCTGGTGTGAATGCCTCTGCATGAACGAGGGTACGGAAAACGGTACAGAGCTGTGTCGCCCGAATGCCGGTCTGAATGTCGAGCCACGCAAATCCGCGCCAGCTTGTGTAGACCGGGTGCGTTTTCTCATGGTTTTCCAACGGATGCTTGGCAATCCAGTCCGAGGTGAGTTCCACGAACGCCCTGGCGTACTTTTCATCTTGAGTTGCCGCGAAAGCATCTGCGAGCGGGTTCGCCCAATAGAATCGGTAGATTGCAGCAACCCACTCAATATCGCCTCGCGGGTCCCACTCCCAATCCATCTCTTTACCGTAACTAGCAGCCTCGTAGGGGCCCCACTGGAACACATGCTGTACGATTTTATCGGCGATATCAGAGCTTCGTTTCGTATTTCGCGCTATTTTCGGTAGCGGATATTTTCCTCGATAGTAGTTGCGGAGCGATGCCAGTGCATCAAGCCTGTCCCCACAATCGGCTGCAACTTTGATGGCTGCAAGTTCTGGTCTCTCCAAATTCAGCTTCGTCAAAATCTCTTCAGGTTTCAGAGAGCGGAGTTTTGTATCTTCATTTTTCATAAATTCCTCACACAGATTAAACAATCGAAGTAGCAGTAGGTCGATTTTCTAAAATCGACGTGAGTTGTTGAGATTGGAATTTCGAACTATTCTGCCTTTCGCTCCAGAAGTTCTACGGTGTTTCCCGCTGCATCCTTGATGAAGACATACCTGATCTGTCCGACTTGAGTTGGCTCAGTGAGCAGTTTTACTCCCCGTGACTTCAGTTCATCCACGGCAGTTTCAAGGTTGTCCACCGCTAGTCCGTAGTGGCTGCCGATATTCGGATGGAGTTGACCGGAAATTATCAATCGTGTGCCGTTCATATCCATTACGACAATTGGCACACCACCCACCGCTTTCACCTCAGTTTTCTGGGCACCTAAAATCCCTTCATAAAACGCAACGGTTTCTTCCACATTCTCAACGATCAAATGTTGGTGATCAAAACGGGCTTGCAGGCACGGTACATTCTGATACCCGGAACGGAAGGGATGTATCGATTTCTGCTTCGGATAGTACGCATGCCGCAGTTCACAGCCAATATCATTGCCTAGCAGATGAATGGAAATTGATGCGCGTTGGGAAACCGTCTCAATCTTGTGGATATCCCCGTCCGGTGGAAGGAGCGTTGTGATGTCTCCGGGTTCAAGGATGCGGGAACCGACCTCCTCCAACTCAGCGAATTCCGGCTGCGTCCCATCATCCAACCGTCGGTAAATTGTCTCCTTTTGGACTCCCTGATAAACGCCCACTAAGCCCCAGGCGAGATGGTCATGAACGGGCGTCGTTTCCCTCGGCGGAACGACCATGCTCATGAGTGAGAGCGACCGATCGTCCGCCCGATAGAGCGCGTATTGGGCAAATCTGTGAGGAATGACTTGCTTGTATTCTTCGGCCAAAAAGGTTCTGTCTTCCAATAATTTAACAAAGAGCGGTTTAATTTTCTCGATGGTGACTGCCCGGTCTGAATCCTCGGCGGCAATTCGCGTCACGTCAGCAATAAATCGATCCAGAGTTTTTGAAGTATTTTCCATTTTCCTCCGTTCTTTCTCGCAAGCAGGCTGATAGAAGCGATGGTACATCAAATCTGAAGATAAGTCAAGGTAGAAAATCTAGTGAGACCTAACCTTTGATGAGGGTATTATGGCGGATTACGCCTTTGGTCGGATTGTTATCGGACGAATTTTTTGCCTAAGTCTCAATAAGCAATTCGCTCTATAACTGGATTCTTTTTTCAGAGTTCGTCGAAAATGCCGAAAACACTAACATTCAGTTATTGGACGAATACCTGTTTGGGTAGGTGTCAGAATTCTTTACACTTGCCTCATACCGTCAAGAGCCATATGGCGTCTATCATAACCGCGATAGCCAATCAAACGCGAAAATAGGTGTCGGAATTCTTTACATTTTGGGAAATTTGCCTCAAACCCTGTTGTGATGCAGGATTGGGCGAATCAAGTTGGTTTTTTCATGTCGGAATTCTTTACATTTTTCGCTCTACGAGTTCGTTCGGTTTTCCAGAAACCCGTGTCAAATATGGGTTTCATTAAAATGGCATAATTTTTGCTTATAGATTCACAAATCTTTTCCCTACCCCCCGTGAAAAGATTTAGCAATACCCTACAGCAATAGAGCCGGTTTGTTTATAAAGCATACATAGTATGTTCAATTTGACTGAGGCTTTCGATCAAATCTACAATTCTTGCCTTTGGAATTCGGATATTCTCCTGAGAAATTGCTAACTAATACCGTTTCTAGTTCCATATGAGACGATTTCAACGAAGCATCCATTCCCATGACTGGCGTGTTTGAACCTGTCTACCGCCAATTGAATAGTCTCATTTGAAACTGTAAGTGGTGTTACCAAGCTTTCGTCATGATGAAGTTCACTTCGAGTCCAGATTTGAACCCTTTTCTCAAACTAAACCAATTAAGGAGTATTATTCATGTTTAGAAGAAACACAACAATTCACTTTAATCCGTTAATGACCAAATTGATACCGGTTTTGGCAGCGTGTGTTTTGATGTTTAGTGCGATAGCACTTGCTTCACTAATTGATGCCGTACTTGGGGGGCATATCGTACAGTACAGTGGCAGTACGGTTGTATTTACATCCGCAGGTGGTGGTGGTGGTGGAACCATAGAATTTACAGCAGACGATACCAAAATGAACTATGACGGTGGCGGTGTTGATGCTTTTACTGACCAGCTAGGTAACAACGTTTTTGCTGTGGAGTTTACCCTAACTGTCACGGTTGATTCAACCGGTACAGTGACTGGTGGTACAATGACGGAGCGGGTAAAAAGTAACGCGCAGCTTAAATTGATTAATGCACCTGGGGGCCCCTTTACTTATTTATCAAGCGAGGTTCTCCTAACAGGAGGTGTTACCGGTTTTGAACTCGAAACCGGTAGTGGTGTTCGGAAATTCGGTGCTAGTATCAATATCAATGCAGCCGGCTCTAAGTGGGCTAGCGGTGCTACGAGTATTGGTTGGGTTACTACTACCTTCGATACAGTCGTCCGTGGCGATTTTCAGCTTCAAAGCGGCACGATTTCAACCGAGTGGTGGAATGGTGGCAATTTTAGCGGTAACACTTTAGAAGGGAAAAAAGGTGTAGTCCCCAGCACGCTGTTGCCGGGCGAAATCGGTGACACAGTATTCTGTGATACCAACGACAATGGGAGTCAAGATGCCGGTGAACCAGGAATCAACGATGTGAAGGTTACTCTCACCTGTGGGAACAATCCCCCAATCGAC
>JADFGN010000465.1 GCA_022567695.1 Candidatus Poribacteria bacterium
CAATGATTCTCCCCCTTGCGAAGGGGGAGTTAGAGGGGGTTAAATGACTGACTTATTTAGTTCTCATTCCTAAGGAGAAACACTCATGAAGAAACTCTTGGTAGCTACGCTCGTAATGGGTTTCGCTATTTTGGCAAGCTACGATGCTATTGCATCAAAAGAAGTCACGGTACATCAAGCACATGGGATCGCTATGCACGGTGAGCCTAAGTATGGTGCTGATTTCAAACATTTCGATTATGTGAATCCCGCCGCGCGTAAGGGGGGTAAAGTCGTTTTTAGTGAGTTTGGTAGCTACGATAGCCTTAACCCTTTCATCCTGAAGGGAGAATCTGCGGTAGGTGTTAGAACATATATGTTTGAATCACTCGCAACCTCGTCTTCGGATGAGGCGTTCACGATGTATGGTCTTCTGGCTGAAACCATTGAGTGGCCGGAGGATAGGTCTTGGGTCGCTTTCACACTGCGTCCTGAAGCACGTTGGCATGACGGGTTACCTGTCACTGTTGAGGATGTCATCTGGTCTTTAGAGATACTCAAAACAAAGGGGCATCCGTTTTATCGTGCTTACTATGCCAATTTAGAAAAAGCCGAAAAGGTCAGCGAAGGTAAAGTAAAGTTCACATTTAGTGGACCACCAAACCCCGAACTCCCACTGATTACAGGTCAAATGCCTATTTTACCCAAACACGATTGGGAAGGTCGCGATTTTGAGACGACGCTCGACCCACCCATTGGTAGCGGTCCGTACAAGATTAAGAGCTTAAATCCGGGTCGGTCGATTACTTACGAACTTGATGAGAACTACTGGGGAAAAGATCTCCCTGTCAACGTTGGGCAAAACAATTTCGGCATCATGCGTTATGACTATTACCGAGATGTGGGCGTCGAAAGAGAGGCTTTCAAAGCGGGGGCAATCGACTTTTTCCAGGAACAAATGTCGAAGGAGTGGGCGACGGGCTATAACATACCCGCTGTTGAGAAAGGGGTTATGATTAAGCGCGAGATTAAAAATGAAAATCCACGAGGAATGCAAGCCTTTGTATTCAACACACGCCGTGAGGTATTCAAAGATTCGAATGTGCGTCAGGCACTCGGTTATGCATTTGACTATGAGTGGACCAACAAAAACCTCTTCTATGATTCGTACATGCGTACAATAAGCTATTTTGCAAATTCCGAGCTTGCTTCGAGTGGCTTACCAAGTGAAGGTGAGTTGAAGATTCTGGAAAAATACCGGGGTCGAATTCCAGACAAAGTATTTACTGAAGCGTTCATTCCGCCCAAAACCGACGGTTCTGGTAACATTCGCTCAAACCTTCGCACAGCAATCAAGCAACTTAAAGAAGCTGGCTGGGAGGTCCATGATGGAAAATTGACAAACGTTGAGACGGGCACTGTGATGCGCTTCGAGATTCTCCTGGTTAACCCGTCATTTGAAAGGATAGTCCTTCCGTTCACCAAAAATCTGGAAAAGCTGGGTGCCGAGGCAAACGTCCGTACCGTCGATACGGCACAGTATCAGAATCGAATGGATAGCTATGATTTCGATGTGACTATCGTGACTTGGGGGCAGTCCTTATCACCAGGCAATGAACAGCGCGATTTCTGGACTTCTGAGGCCGCCGATACCAACGGCACGAGAAATCTTGCGGGTATCAAAGACCCTGTCGTCGATGAATTGGTCGATTTGATTATTTCAGCACCAGACCGTGAAAGTCTCATCAATCGGACTCGAGCACTCGATCGGGTACTTCTATGGAGCCATTACGTTATTCCGCAGTGGCACATTTCAGCTTATCGTGTTGCCTATTGGGACAAGTTCAATACGCCGGAAATCATGCCCAAATACAGTCTCGGTATTGATACATGGTGGGTTGATTCGCAATTAGAAGCCCAGTTGGCTGAGCGTAAACGTGCGTTGAAATAGTTGAAGATGAAAGTGCTGGATTCATCAAATCTAATAAGCCGGACTACACTCTAAAATAGGTTTTGATGCCTTGTAGGTCGGGATTCCATTCCCGACGATATTTGTCAGCTATGGAAAGCTGACCTCCAGTATCCCCTCATCAATGAGAGCATTACTACAGAAAGCTCAAAATATTTCAGGGCTTAGTTCACTAATGAGCTATAATCTTTAAGGAGGAAATTTAGATGAAGCTGTTAATCCTTTGCATGTGTGTTTTTGTTGCGCTCAATTTCACGCTTGCGGTTGAAGCGCTCACCGATAATTTTGATGACGGAAAAGACGATGATTGGAAACCGATTCAAGGGGAGTGGGAGGTTAAGAAGCAAGAATATACTCAAGAAAGCGATGTCTGGACGACAACCACAACCCATGAAACATATCACCGTAGCTATTTCGGGGAAGAAGATTGGACCGACTATACGCTTGAAGCCAAAGTCCGCATAGAAAAGGGCGGGGATTTAGCACCTATCATAGGAATCTTCTTTCGAGTCACGGAGAAATCGCCGACGGGGGATTACTATTACTTTCGGCTTGATGAACGCGCCAGCGAAGGTCCCGGGCTCATTAAAGCTCCCAATGTAACGATGCAGATTAATAACAATGACCCCGCCAAAATCGGGCGTGATTACGTTCTGAAAGTGGAAGTGAAAGGGAACAGCATCAAGTGCTACGTGGACGGGAAGTTGGAGATTGATGTCAAAGATGATGCCTTCCCAGAGGGTGCTATCGGCGTTGGGACATTCAACGCGGAAGGGCACTTCGATGACGTTACGGTCAACGGTCCGGGCATCCCGCTCGCCGTTTCGCCGCGAGAAAAACTGCCTCACGTATGGGGGATTATCAAAGCCAGATATTAGAGGCATGTTAACCGAAGGAATAAATCCAGCAGTTAATAGAAAGGGGATAGGAAAAATGATAGGACGCATAGTTGTGAAAGTCGCTCTTGTATGTGTTTGTTTCACAAGTATTCTGCAACTCTCTACAGAAACCGGAGACGCCAAGATTGACCCAAAATCCATTGTGGGAATCTGGTTACTTGACGAGGGGAAAGGCGACAAAGTCAAGGATATTTCTGGAAATGGAAACGACGGAAAGATCGTCGGGGCAAAATGGACAGACGGCAAATTCGGAAAAGCACTTGAATTCGACGGAACAAGCCATGTCGAAATACCCACAAGCAAAACAATCGATGATTATATCAATGGGTTTACTTATTTGCTTTGGGTTTCGCCGACGTCACCGCCGCCAAACGTCAACACACGCATAATCGAACGGGATTGGCATAACCCAACCATCCAGATTGGACCGGCTGATTTTTACGGGAGTATCGCAGTCAACGCAGATCAAGCGGCAACTCACATCCGGGGTGGAACGTGGAAACAGGGAAAGTGGAGTTTTGTTGCGATAACTTATGACGGGGCGAAATTGGAACTCTATGTCGATGGTGAAATGGTGGGGGACAAGGATGTCGGGAAAGCTGATGTCAAGCCTCACAACGCAACCCCAGCACCACATCAAGGTTCGATATGGCTCGCAACATGGAAAGCACCGGGCTGGGATTTTAGAGGTGTACTCGATGATGTAGGGGTTTTCAACACACCGCTAAGTAATGATGACATCAAAACCATCATGGACAATGGGCTTGAGCAAGCCTCCTCTGTTTCTAGCGTCGGAAAGGTAGCGGTAACGTGGGGATATATTAAAAACGTAAGTCCGTAAGGGCGAGGCATGCCTCGCCCCTACGCAGCAATAAAGGCGCAATGTTGTGCAAATTGCTGAGAAATAATATCGACTGAGTTCAGTTGTCCGCTACGCGGACGAGCACGGCTGGGATCGTCGAGCCCGGAGACGATAGATAAAGGGATCGTCGAGTCCGGAGACGATTGGTCTTCTTGCCCAAAGCGTGCGACGAACCGAAAACCGTCGTTTGCCGATTGACGCTTGATAACGCTAAGCCCGCCGCCGTCAACTGCAATGTCTGGTTAGGCGATGTTTTGTGGTTCAGTGTCCGCTTTAGCACGTTGTTAGGTCAACCCCTTTATTTATAATCATTTCGCTAATCTTCCGTCTTCAACGTATCACTTATGAATACCACCCATGCGATTTTATGACCTGAACAATCGACCATACGCCTTCGGTCATATTTGACAGAATCGTCACGATGACATCTTGTGATAAAATGATTTGAGATTGAAAGGATACGCCGGCATCCCATCCTTGCAGATAATACACGAGTTCTTGCTCCGGTTTTTGGTACATCCAAAAACCGTGTCCATAATACTTATGTTTGTCGGGAGAGCCGACGCATTGATACGGCTGAAGGAAAATGTCCAACAATTCCTTATTGAGAATTTTGTAGGCAAACAGCGAGTGCCAAAACCTCTTCAGGTCATCAACCGTCGTAAATGCGCCGCCATCGGATGCGCCGATAATTGGCAGGTTATAAATATTGGTTGTCCATCCATTCTCCGTGTTGATATATCCGTAGGCGGTTCGTTCCGGCAAGGCATTCATCGCAAAAAAACCGGAATCGGTCATCCCACAGGGCGCAAAGAGATTCTCCTCGACATACCGCTGATACGCGACTCCCGTGATCTCTTCAAGAATAATCCCCAGGAGAATATACCCGCCATTGGAATAGGAAAAACGAGTTCCTGGTTCAAACTTCATTGGTTCATTGATAAACAGCGGGAGATAGTCTTTGGGGCCGGCTAACTGATACCAGGGAATCTCGACAAAGAACGCCTCAGGATCTTCGACTTCCTCTTCATCATAGTAATCGGCGATCCCAGAGGTATGGGTGAGTAATACCATTTTTAGATTCAAATGCACCTATTTTGGGAATCAGCCAGGCGTTTCAAGGGCTTTTCTTTGGCTCATGAAAGTGGCCACGCCACGGGTTAACCAATTGTCACCCAGCAAACCAAAGACGCGTTGGACATTTTCCCAGAAAGGCTGAAGCACATTGGTGATTTGAGATTCAATCAATGTCAGTGTCTCAAAGATTTTGTTCCCGGTATGCCTCTTGACGATATCCCACAGTTTCTCCATCGGATTCAACTCGGGACAGTAAGCCGGCAATGGCAACAAGCGGACGTGGGATGGGACATCACTGGCTTTTGGCGTGTGATGAAAACCGGCTTTATCCCAAATGACGATATGAATTGCCTCTTGGTCGGTGGCCACAATCTGTTCCAAGAAGAGCTGGCTGCATTCCAATGAAACGGTCGGGATATACATCAACAGCGCTTTTCCAGTGTGAATTTCAACAGCGCCATAGACATAGCCCCATTGGTACTTCATCTGGAAGGGCACTTTGACGCGGTGTCCTCGTAATGTCCAGCAGCGTCGGATGGTGCTGATTAATCCATAGCGATGTTCATCTTCAACCCAGACATAAACGGGCCCGTCTTTTGGAATATCCAGGGCGTTAAGTTTAGCGACAATGTTTTGCTTGAAATCTTCTAATTCCTTGAGATTCTGGTCCTTGTGGGTTTTGCGTGGCACTTTGTTTTTAGCTTTGACTTTTTTCAGCCAATAGTAGACGCCCCATACCGTCATGCGGATTCCCCGCTCCTTTAGCCAGTTGTGGATTTCCACCGCGGTTTTCCATCTGCCAC
Organism: Candidatus Poribacteria bacterium; assembly: GCA_022567695.1. GTDB lineage: Bacteria > Poribacteria > WGA-4E > WGA-4E > PCPOR2b > JADFGN01. Next base: position 5,590 of record JADFGN010000465.1, read on the forward strand.
CCCTCAGTCCTGCTTTGAGGGATTCGATGTCGTCTTTTTTGAGGCGTGGCAACCGTCCCCCATGGCCGCGTGCAAGCAATCTTTGCAAACCGCCCTGACGATAAGCCTTCAGCCAACGGACAATGGTGGTGCGATCTTTGCTCAATGCCTTGCCAATCTGCAAAAGTGTCCATTGGCCCTGTTGAGCCATTTCAAGTGCCACAAGACGGCTGTAGTCATGTGGACTTGTACATTGATGGTAAGCGGCGGCAATCTCCTCAGGAGTTGTGGGTCCAAAAACCTTGACTCTCTTGGGCATTACAACCTCCAGATAATATTGAGTGGTTTGTGCGAAACCCTTTTCTTTTTATATTCGCATTGGGATATGTTAGAAATAGCACTCTTATGTTACCATAAAATAGAGGCATCTGGAAGCCCAAATGGTATTAGTTGATTTACCGGCTGTTATCATCTGATTCCT
>JADFGN010000466.1 GCA_022567695.1 Candidatus Poribacteria bacterium
GTTTGAACTTTTCATGTTAGTTCTCACTCAAAGTCCGATGAAATCTCGTCTTGAGCACCTTCATGCAGTGAAGGTTAGTGAGACCGATAACTTTAACTATAGTTTCGCACTTTTTGGCACTGAATTTTAACAGAATGGAAAATGAGTCGGACTGGACAATAGGACAATGGGACTCAGCAACTCTCGCGGCTCTAACTTAAGGGAAAGAATCGATGGGAGTTTCTTCAACTCCGCTTGTTGGGCGAACTTTGAGAAAAGGGAAGGGTTGAATCGGTCCGATTCCCGTTAACAGCTGCAACGCTTTCTTTGGTCTCACAGATTCCTTATTTCTTGAAAACTCGTTTGAGAGATGCGATTGACATATCTTGCAAGATATGATATTATTATCAATATCTGCAAATTCTATACATTTATGGGATTTCTATCAGATTTTCGTAGCGAGGCAATTTATGCGGGATGGAGAAAATGAACTTAAACAGATGGTTCGTTGTGCACAGCTCTTTTATGAATACGACCTGCCTCAGGCAAAAATTGCCCAAAAATTGGGTTTATCCACAAGTAAGGTTTCTCGGCTGATACGAGGGGCGCGGCAATCCGGTTTAGTAGAGGTTCGCATCAAGGTGAGTCATATCCGAAACCTGGAGATCACTCTCATGAACCGTTTTGATTTGCGCGACGTCGTGGTTGTTCAAGGCAGAAGTAACGGAGACATCAAAATGGATTTAGGCGAGGCTGCGGCACGCTACTTCGAGCGTACTGTCAAAGATAGATCTCGTGTTTTTATCTCCGGTGGATCGACGATTTTTGAGTTCGTCAATGAGATACAAGCATCGGACAAGCAGTTGGAGATCTTTTCTTTTTCAGTGTTGCATTCTGACAATACCTATCTGTCCGCTTACACTTTAGCCTGCCTGCTGTGTGCAAAACATCGAAGGCGATCAACGGTACAAGGGATAGTGATCCCTTGGGGGCTGGTTAAAGATAACCCTATAGTTCTTCATGAATTTCAATCTGCGCCTGCGATTCAACAGGCATGCGCCGAGGCAGAAAATGCGGATGTTGCGATTGTCGGTATTGAAAATCTTAGTGATGGAACTCGGTTAGGCACCTTTGCGCGTGAGGCAGAAATCAATATGGATATTGTCCGGGAAAAAGGCACAGGAAGCATTAACTATCAGGTCTTTGATGAAAATGGAGAGATTATCGATTTTGATTGGTATGAGAAGGTTGTGTTGTTTTCAATTCAGCGACTCAAGGAAATAACGCACCATCCCACTAAACACGTCATCGCAGTTGCTGGCGGAAAAGAGAAGGTAGCCTGTATTCAAGCGGCGCTAAAAGGTCATTTCTTCGATATTCTGATTACAGATGAGGATGTTGCGCTCGAATTATTAAGGAGAGCAACTGAAAGGAGAGGATAAAGACAAATTTTGGAAAACTATCTGTTGGGGACATAGTACGCTACGCCCCTGTTAGCCAGTTCTAACGAACTTTCGTCCACTTTAGCGGAATCAATACAACATGGCCATCTGCCCCTGCAAGACTCAATGACATCGAATCTCAAATAACAGGGCAAAAGGCGCATAAAAACGAGGTGAGAAATCCCCATGACACGCAAAATTCACAACAAGTCGATAAAAATCGATGCTCCCGTTGAAATCCAACGCGGAAAAGAAATCGGTTCCGATGAAGAAATGAATCGCGATACGGTCGTCACAGTTGTAAACGGTATCCAGACGATTGTGTCAATCAAAGGGGTTGGGTCGGCAAAGAAGCGTGACACTTCATTATAGCCCCCTTTGCAGATGGAAAATTAGGGTGCGCCAATCTGCCAGCCTCCATTTTTTCTCACGCTTCGGTGGTCTTCCCCGTCCGCAGTATTCACCGGGGTCGTCTCATCCGATAGCGTCATAGAAAAGAAATTGCAAATTCTAAATTGAAAATTTCAGTACGGCGGAAACCCCGTCTTTTACGCGGGGGAATACACTGAAAAAACAAAAATTAAGGAGAGTGAAGTTATGTCAGAAATTCGCATTGCAATCGTTGGCATGGGAAACTGTGCCTCATCATTGCTTCAAGGTCTACACTACTATCGTGACGCCAAAGAAGACGAATTTGTTCCCGGTTTGATGCACGTGAAAGTGGGTCCTTATCATATCAGAGATGTCAAAGTAGTCGCTGCCTTCGATGTCGACAGCAACAAGGTTGGGCGTGACGTTTCCGAAGCAATCTTTGTCGAACCAAACAACACGATCAAATTCTCCGACGTGCCGGAAACAAGGGTCATTGTCCAGCGTGGGCCAACGATGGACGGATTCGCAAAGTATTACTACGAGACGGTGCAGGAATCCACTGCTGAAGTTGTCGACGTGGTGGAAGTTCTTCGCGAAAGCCAAGCCGACATCCTCATCAACTATCTGCCCGTCGGCAGCGAGGAAGCAACAAAATGGTACGTTGTTCAGGCATTAGATGCCGGTTGTGCGGTTGTGAATTGCATGCCCGTTTTCATCGCCAAAAACGATCAGTGGCGCGCAAAGTTTGAGGCAGCGGGTTTACCACTCGTCGGCGACGACATCAAAGCTCAATTTGGCGCGACAATCATTCACCGTGCATTGGCAAAACTGATGAGCGATCGTGGTTTGCGGCTTGAGCGTACCTCACAGTTGAATGTCGGCGGGAATATGGATTTCAAAAATATGCTGGAGAAAGAACGTCTGGAATCGAAACGGATCTCCAAGACGGATGCGGTCGTTTCTCAGCTCAACCACGACATTTCGCCCAAAAACGTCTATATCGGTCCCAGCGACTACATTCCCTGGCTCGATGATCGGAAGTGGTGCTATCTCTACCTGGAAGGGACGGAATTTGGCGATGTACCCGTTCGGGTTGAATTGAAGCTGGAGGTTTGGGATTCCCCCAATTCCGCCGGTGTTGCCATTGATGCTATCCGTTGCTGCCAGATCGCCCGTGATCGCGGGATCGGTGGTGCGCTTTACGGCCCGAGTGCCTATCTCATGAAATCACCTCCGACCCAATATGCCGATACCGAAGCTCGGGAAATGTTGGAAGCGTTCATCGAAGGTCAATAATTTTGGGTCAGGAACACGAAGTCAAAACACAATCAGAGGGGAAAGCTTTCCCCTCTTTGCCTTTCCCCTTGTCTGTGCCATCTTTTTGATGAAAATGGTTCTGAAGTCTTGTCGGTTGTTGGAACGAAAAAACTTTAGGAGGGCAGAAAAAATGAAAGCGCTAATAATCGCCGCTGGAAAAGGGAGTCGACTTGGGAGTCTAACCAAGAAGCAACCAAAGCCCCTGATTCAACTTTTAGGTTTATCTTTGATCGAAAGAGTCATATTAACGGCTAAACAGGCAGGGGTTGATGAATTTTTAGTTGTCACCGGATATCAGGGAGATCAAATCAAAGAGAGATTAGGGGATGGAGAAAAACAGGGCGTGAGAATCGAGTATATTGAGAATAAGGAATGGGAACGGGGAAATGGAATTTCGGTGCTAAAGGCCAAGAATTTTTTAAGCGAAAAATTTGTGCTATTGATGTCTGACCATATCTGTGACGATCGGATTCTTAAAGAACTGGTTGATTATGAGCCCAAAAATGCGGTGGTTTTAGCCGTTGATAGAAGGGAGCCATTGCCCGGTGATACGAAAGTTTTGGAAAAAGAAGGAATGATTGTTGATATAGGCAAGGAGATAAAGGAATCAAACGGCATAGATACGGGTATCTTCTTGTGCTCACCACAGATTTTTTCTTATCTTGAAGCGGCGGTGGAAGAAGGAAAGACAGAGCTGGCACATGGCATCGTCAAAGCGGCAAAGAACAGGGACGCTGAAACATTTGATATTGCCCATATTGAAAGTTACGTCTCAAAGATGAGAAAAGAGATTCCGCCGTGGTGGACGGATATTGATACGGCAGAGGATTTGAGAAAAGCGAAGGGGATGATTATGGAGAACGCCAGCAAAAATCCATCTGATGCGCTGGCTTGCTATGTTCATAAACCCATAGAGAATAAATTAGTTGCATTTATTGCGACTCATTTTAAGATTACCCCTAATCAAATATCCATCATTGTCAATGTATTGGCATACATCGTAACGGCTCTCTTCTTTTTGGGTTATTTATTGCCCGCCTCCATTTTAACCTTTGTGGTCGGAATCGCTGACGGTCTAGATGGGAAATTAGCCCGAGTGAAATTAAAGTTTAGCAAACTTGGCGTACTGGAACATTCGTTTGATCTCTTATATGAATTTTCATGGTTTATCGCTCTGTCCTTGTACCTCTTTCAGGAAACGGGGCGTGCCCTCCCATTAATCCTCTGCACATTTATTATCCTTTTTGTAACCTTCTACCGGAACGTCTATGATCAATTTGGGAAAACAATGGGGAAAAGTTTAGATGACGCCGGGAATTTTGAGAGAGTTTTCAGACGTGTCGCGGGGCGAAGAAACCTTTATAATATTCCAATATTGGTGAGTATTTTATTGGGAAAGCCTTTGTACGCTCTGATTTTTATCTTGTTTCATTCTGGAATCACAGCGATTGTCTATTCTGCGAGAGCCATGAAACACATGTCTGCAATGGATAGTCAGAAACCATCACTCAAAACTTGAGCGATTCAAAAACGCTTGAAACGGTCATAGGCTTCGTCGAAAGGAAGTGAATCCGTAACCGGAAGAAAAGGACAACAAACAATGTTCGACGTGGGCAAATTTGCTGCGATGACAGCGTCTCTTAAGTTGGAACACCATGGCCCGTTTCGAGGCAGCGAAGAAGACGTAAGAGCTTTCGCCAACACGATTGAGCAGCCTTTTTCCGAGAGAGGTTAGCGGCATTCATCGAAGGTCGGTGATTCATCCCCGCCATTGAATGCTTCTTAGTCCCGATCTATCGGGGGCGAAGTTTCCGCCGCGAAGAATCTATGAAAGAAGGAGATTTCAATGATTAACACAGCGGTTATTGGATATGGCAATGCAGGAAGAAATTTCCACGCCTACCTTATCGGTTTAGCGGAAGGGCTAAATCTTTATGCAATTGTTACGCGGAATGCAGAACGACGCCAATCTGCGGCTCAAGATCACCCAAGGGTGAAGATTTATCAAACCCTTGATCAGGTGATTGCGGACGATGCCGTTTCTCTCGTCGTCCTCGCGACGCCGCACGATACGCACGCCAGACTCGCGATCCAAGCGATGGAGGCTGGAAAGCACCTTGTCACTGACAAGATCATGTGCATGAACGCGAAAGAGGCGGATGCGATGATCGAAGCCAGCCGGCAAAACAACGTTCTTTTGAGCGTTTTCCAGAATCGTCGCTGGGACTGTGACTACCTGACAGTCAGAAAAGTGATCGAGGACGGTTTGCTGGGAACCCCGTACCTGTTTCAAGTTGCGATTATGAGATACGGTCCGCCGCAGGGGTGGCGTGGGGTTCGAAAACAGAGCGGCGGAATTCTTTATGACTGGCCGGCGCACTTCGTGGATCAAGCCTTGCAGCTCGTCGATGCACCGGTTCAAACCGTTTTCTGCGACATCTATTACGATACGAGGTGGAACACGGACATGGGCAACTACTCGAACCTGCTGCTTAAATTTTCAAACGGCGTCCGCTATCAGATAGAAATCAGCAATCTGGCGAAAGTCTCGAAACCCCATTGGTACGTTCTGGGGAATCTTGGGGGATTGGTGAAGTACGGGAGAGATCCACAGGAGGCGGCGATGAAAGCGGGAAACATCGATGCTGCAGAAGAAGACCCCGCCAATTATGCGAAAGTTTGGACGGAAGCCGGTGGTGAGAATCGTGAACTCGTAGTTGAGAGCGTCAGAGGCTCTTGGAAGTCGTACTATCAAAATATCTCGGATGTCCTGAATAAGGGGGCGGAACTCATCGTCAAGCCAGAACAAAGCGCACGCATGATGCGGGTTTATGACGCGGCGATGCGCTCCTCGGGAACGGGTGAAGCCGTGCAGCTGTGATATTGAGTGTCACCCAGATTCATCTCATGGCCCGTCTAACCAACAGTTCCCT
>JADFGN010000467.1 GCA_022567695.1 Candidatus Poribacteria bacterium
GAGGAATATAAAGAAAACGAAGATTTGCCTAACACGACCAACCCTGATGACTGGGCGAAAATTTCAGGGCGTAAAGGCGAAAAGGTTGTCAGTATCCGGGCGTTGATGGACGACTCTGAACGCAATAAGAGGAAGGAAGTAAGAGTCGTTAAAGGTGGTGCTTATCTGTAAAATTGGCTATTGGAGATTGTATCGAAAGATGAATCATCTTCCTTTGCTAATTTCCAATCTTCAATTGTCAGCTTGCGATAAATTATGACTACACCGACGATTATCGGAACAGAGACTGAATATGGAATCTCAGTCAAAAACGCACGAGATCAGGACCCCGTTGCGGCTTCAACCCTGGTTGTAAATGTCTATAAAGACCGAGGCTTAAAGAAAATAACCTGGGATTATGACCAGGAAAATCCGCTAATGGATGCCAGAGGCTTTATGTCTGAAGGCAATAGCGATCCCCCAGATCAGGAAAATAACAGCCTGATTAACGATATCCTAATCAACGGGGGGCGGTACTATGTGGATCATGCTCACCCGGAGTATTGTACGCCCGAATGCACCAACGTGCGCGATCTTGTGAAGTATGAGAAGGCAGGGGAACTTATCCTCGATTTGAGCCGCATGGCTGCTGAAGAACTTCTGCCAGACAACCAGGAAATCATAATTTATAAAAACAATACCGATTACAAGGGGCATAGTTATGGTAGCCATGAAAATTACCTGATGTCTCGAAACATTCCTTTTCAAGATATTGTCAATGGATTAACGCCCTTCTTCGTTACCCGTCAGATTATCACCGGCAGTGGCAAGGTCGGTGCGGAAAACGGCACTGATGAAGTGGATTTCCAAATCTCCCAACGTGCAGATTTTTTTGAAACGGAAGTTGGGTTGAGCACTATGGTAGCGCGTCCGATCATTAACACGCGCGACGAACCTCACGCTGACGAAAAGCTTTATCGGCGTTTGCACGTCATCGTTGGGGATTCCAATATGTCGGAGTATACTATTTACCTGAAAGTTGGAATTACATCCATCGTGCTCCAACTCATTGAAAAGGGCGTCGTCGGTGAACAGTTTAAGCTTTCAGATCCCGTTGCTGACATCAAGAAAGTGTCTCGTGACCTTTCTTGCAAGTGCCAGTTAGCTTTGGAGGATGGGAGGACATGGACGCCCATCGAGATGCAACGCGCCTATCTTGATCTGGCTGACAAGCATCTTTCTGATATTGATCTGTCTCTGATTGGGAGAGATGTGATGGACAAGTGGGCATTTGTTCTCGATCGGCTCGAATCAGATGTGATGAGTCTGGATTGGCATTTGGATTGGGTCATTAAGAAAAGTCTCATAGATGCCTATATTCGGAGACACGGTTTCAGTTGGTCAGACCCCCGAATCCGGATGTTAGATTTGCAATATCATGACATTCGACCAAACAAAGGGCTCTATGCCCGTTTACTCAAGAATGGACGTATTGAACGTCTACTCAATCAAGAGGAAATAATTCACGCCATTACGAATCCACCTGTTGATACTCGTGCATATTTTCGTGGGATGTGCTTGCAAAAATATCCCGCCGAAATTCATAGCGCGAGTTGGAATTCGATGATTTTTTGCCTTGATGGTTCATCTTTAGATAAAATTCTAATGGATCGCCCACACTTTGGTACTCAAGAGATTGTTGGCGAACTCCTAAGAAATTGCACGGCTGCTGAACTTGTTGAAGCAGTTCTCGGATCCAATAATTCATAATTCGTAGCCCTTATACGCAGTTATGAAATCACCCGACTAGAAGGGAGAGAGAATAATGCCATCCGAAAAACAGCAAGAACATAAAGATAAACGTCCTCAAGACACTGAGGAAATTCAACCCGATCCAGAACTCACGGAAGAGGGCGAGGAAATTAAAGAAGACCTTGACCGACTTCTTGATGAAATCGATGAGATTCTGGAGGAGGACTCCGAAGAATTCGTCGAGAACTATATTCAAAGAGGAGGGCAATAGCGTGGTTGGTATACACGATAATGCCACCTCTGATTTCCTCGAAACTCTCAAGCAGAAACGCCCCGGTTTGTTGTTGAAAACATTTCATGAACAGTTGTACGAGAGTGCTTCTCCACTCGATAATCGGGTGTGGGAAAGACCTCTTGCATCCGGGAGTGTCTCGGTAGCCCCGCAGGTGGGACACCTTCTCGAAGGCACAACTATCCTGGCTGCCGTTTACAAAGATGGCGTGATTATTGCCGGTGACCGCCAGGCGACAGAAGGTTTCCAAGTCGGTGAACGGCGTATTCAGAAAGTCTATGAGGTGGATACGTATTCAGCCATCGCCGTCGCTGGTGTCGCGGGGCCATGTATTGAGATGGCAAAGCTATTTCAGGTTCAGGTTGAGTTTTATGAAAAGATCGAAGGAACCATGTTGAGCCTGGAGGGTAAAGCCAATTATCTTGCAAACATGGTGCGGCAGAATCTCGGCATGGCACTGCAAGGGCTAATCGTGATTCCGATCTTTGCTGGATACGATTTCAAACGGAAACGTGGACGGATCTTCAAGTATGATCTGGCAGGAGGTCGTTATGAGGAAGACGACTATTACGCGATTGGATCCGGCGGTAAGGACGCTCGATCGTCTCTGAAAAAACTTTACCGTTCAGGCATGTCTCGCGATGAGCTTTTGAATGCCGTTACCGAAGCACTTTGGGATGCCGCTGATGAAGATCTCGGTACGGGAGGTCCCGATCTCCTCCGGGAGATTTATCCAACGATCAAAGTGATTGATCAAACAGGCGTTTCGAATGTGCCCGATTCAGAAATTAAAACACTTTACATAGAACTGTTTGAAAAACTCAAACAATAGCCAATCGATAATTCAAGGGAGGTGGAAATGTCTGCACCATATTACGTGTCACCAGAGCAGATCATGCAGGATAAGGAGGACTTTGCACGTAAAGGTATTGAAAAAGCGAGAGAAGTGATTGCTCTGGAATACCAAAATGGCATCGTGGTGGTTGCAAAAAATCCACTGACAACCGTCTTCAAAATCTCTGAGATCTATGATCGCATCGCGCTGGCAGCTACTGGTCTGTCCCCAGAATATGAAGCCTTAAGAGTTTATGGAATCCAACAAGCAGAACTCAAAGGGCTTATCTATATTCGGGAGGACGTTATGGCAAAGTGGCTGACGACGCTTTATTCACAGCAAGTCGGCGCGGTTTTTCGGCAGTGGGATGCTAAACCCCTTGAGATCGAACTTCTCATCTGTGAAGTTCGAGAGGATTCCTCATCAGACAACCGGATTTACCACGTTTCATTTGATGGCACTTTCTGGGAAGAACAGCCCTACGCTGTCATCGGTGGGAAGACGGATTCAATTGTAGAAATTCTTGAGCAAGAATACAAGGAAGGTATGAACCTAGCGGATGCAATCCGGCTCGCTGTAAAGGCTTTTGAGAAGATCGATTCGGAAGTTGATGAAGAGGAACGATATGAGATTGCAGCCGACACTATCGAGGTCGCTTTACTTGACGAAACACGCGGAAGGCGTAAATTTCGGCGACTTCTTCATGAAGAGATTGAAGAAATTCTAACACATGAAACGTAGAATTTACGGTCTGGAAAATGAATACGGGATTATTTGTACATCCGATCGGCGAGGCGGCAAAGCCCCTTCGATTCAAAATGTTGTGATGTACCTCTTTCGGGAGATTATCTCGGGGCGGATGTATCCAGATGTATTCCTTGAGAATGGGGCGCGTTTTTACCAAGATATTGGTTGCCATCCTGAATATGCCACGCCCGAATGTGATAATGTGATTGATTTGGTAAGGCATGACAAAGCGGGTGAACGGATCATTAAACAGCTAGCTCTTCACGCAGAGCGAAAGATGAGGTCTGATGGCTTCCTGGGGCGAATCTCTGTTTTCAAAAATAACACGGATACCCCGGGCAATACCTACGGTTGTCATGAGAACTACCTGATGGATCGACGAGTGAGTTTTCGCCAGTTAGCATCACAACTTATTCCCTTCTTTGTCACACGCCAAGTCTTCACTGGTGCAGGTAAAGTTAAACCGACAAATCGGGGCGGATATTCAATCGCACAACGGGCACAACACATCCGCGAGGAAATTTCCATTGCCACGACTACCGCGCGGGGCATCATCAATACACGCGATGAACCCCATGCCGATCGGGAAAAATACAGGCGATTGCATGTGATTGTAGGCGACTCAAATATGTCCGAGTTCACTACTTTCCTGAAGGTGGGCACGACTTCCATTGTCTTGCAAATGATTGAAGCTGGTTTTATTAAGCAACGTCTGGCGTTGCGTGATTCAGTCCGAGCCATCCAGCAGATCTCGGAGGACACCACATGCACACAAAAAATTGAATTGGAAAGCGGCAAACGCCTTTCAGCCGTTGAGTTGCAACGTGAATACCTTGAACGTGCTAAAGCCTACTTCGAGCAGGTAGAATCCGATCCGATAACCGATCAGATTATGGCGCGATGGGAATATGTGTTGACCTGCCTGGAAACGAATCCAATGCAACTAGATCGGGAAATCGATTGGGTGATTAAGAAAAAATTAATCGATACTTATGTTGCCAGCCGTCGTCTGAAGTGGGATTCCGCCAAAGTTCTGATGCTCGATTTGCAATATCATAATATCCGCCTTGATGTCGGATTGTACTACAAGCTTGAAAAAGCCGAGCGGGTTGAAAGAATCGTGACCGATGAACAGATTGACCATGCCATGCATCATCCGCCCGATACCACCCGTGCAAAGTTTCGTGGACGTTTTGTAAAATTGGCGAATGAACGGAAAATTCTTTGTGGAGTCAATTGGAGCTATATCCAGCTTTACGAACCCTACCAAAAGCTATTCCTCTCAACAGATCCCTTGCAAGCCGAGTACGAGGAAGCGAGCCGTATGATTTATTCGATTTAAATTCAGACCCCTTTTTTACTAGATCTCTCCCCTTCCCTCCCTTAGTGGAGGGCTTTTCTTTGTTCAATCTCCGGGGTTCAAAAACGGATTGACACTTTGAAAAACTGTGTATTGCGTGAAACGTAACGAGTTGTGAAAACTTGTGTTGAGTAGGCAAAGCCCTATCGAAACAAAGGAAAAATCATGGCGATTCCGGCGCTTCAAGAGAATGGTGGCTTACCACCCGGGCTTTATCTTGCGTCCCTTGACGAAATTCGGGAAAAATTTGGCAGGACATCTCAAAGACGACGTGTATTATTTCAGCGTTTGCAGACATTTGTAGCATTGGCTCGGCATGTGGGTGCCTTACGGATGTTCGTCAATGGGAGCTATGTCACAGCGAAAACAGATCCGGGTGATGTCGATGTTGTCATATGGGTAGGGGAGAAATTTTTACAGTTGCTTGAAGAGGGAGATGACCAGGCACTGGATCTGGAATCTATGTTCTCGTTGAGGGAACCGGAGCAAGCCTTTGCCGCCTTTGACGAAGAAGAGTGGGAAGATTCCCGCGCTGACCAAATAGAACTCGGCGTTTCTCTGGTCGTTGGGGAAACCGACATATTCGATCGCCACCGTGGCGATCGCCCGCGTGCGGTCGAGCCCGTAGTTGCGCTCCACGCAGATCACCGCGACGACGCAGATCCACAGCCCCGCGAGCGGGCCCACAACTACCTTGAGCGCCCAGATGACGTTGACCCAGGTGAGGATGCAGGAGAGAGAGAACGGGCGAAAAAACTCCATGAACTCACCCTCGCCGCCGAAGGCCACGGCGGCCGGGTCGGGCCCCATGTAGAGGATGCCGAACTGCGTCGCCGGCAGGTTCGTCGCCGAGAGCACGAGGTCGTTCGCGGCGATGCTACCCGAGCCCGAGGCCGAGATCTCCGACGAGCGCGCCCTCACGATGGCTACGAGTCTTGCCGGCGGCATGGATGTCCAGGCGCCCCTTGGCATGTCTGCTCACTGGTTCCGTTGGAACCTTGACCTTGACCTGCTCAAGAGAGGGGAGAACACCCTGGAGGTCGAGACGAAGAAACAATCGAAGAGGGCGGGCTT
>JADFGN010000468.1 GCA_022567695.1 Candidatus Poribacteria bacterium
GGGATTGGCTTCATCTAGTTCGCTGATGATCTTTTCAATAATTGTGAAGTTCCGCGGGTCCGAAGAGACAACGACGGCGTTCAAGCGATCATTTGACGAGATATTCACCGTTCCTACAATTCCCTGATATTCTGCCCCTCTTCTTTGGCGTTCCCGCTGCGTGTCTCTTCTCTGTCGATCCCAATCACGGCGTTGCCACCACTCTGCATTTCTGCCGGGGCGTCTACCCGCACTCGTTCCCGTAATGACCTCCTCAAGTGTCTGAGCGACGTCCTGAGCAACTGCAAAGTTTAAGCGGAAGATTTTGATTTCTGTTTGAACACTTGGTGCGGTGTCAAGTTGTTCGATTAATTCTTTGAGCGCGAGCATGTTGGCTTCCGATGCTTTCAGGATCAATGAGTTTGAGCTTTCGTCGGCAACGATCTGGATGCGCCCACGGAGCATGTCAATCCCCCCACCTTTTTCTTTGGCTTTCTCCATCATCTCGCGCATCTTGTCGGGATTATCGGCAGACCCCATCTTACGAAGTAAATTGGCGACTTCTGCTTCGTCGCCGAAAATATCATTCAGGGTTTGCGCGAGAGATCGGGCGGTTGCATTGCTCAGCGGGACAATCTCCACCTTTAGCGGCATTTCTGGCTCTTCGTCGGCGACTTGCAAGATGGTAGCAATTCGGCGAATGTTGGAAGCGACGTCAGTAATAATCAACGAATTGCTGTTTCCATCTGCAAAAATATTGGCTGACTTGTTCAGTAGCGGCTTGATGCCGTTTACCAGTTCCGACGCGACAGCGTTATTCAGTCGGATGATGTATGTCTGGATTTCATCGCCTCCATCGACCTGATTCGGGTCTGCGGGGATGCGCTTGACTGGCACCTTCATCTTAACCGCTTTCTCGAATGTTGTTATCAACAAGGTGTTATTCGTCCGAATCATGGTGAGGTCGTACTGAGCTAAGACGGTTTTAATTTCCTCAAGCACTTCATCAATTGTCACATCTCGGAGATTGGTAAGGGCAAACTTCTTGTCTTTGATGTCGTTTTCAGTAGCGATAACGGTGAGATCTGTCTCCTTACCAATGAACTGAATTACCGACTTAAGGTCTTTGCTTACAAAGTCAAAGTTGAATCTCTTTTCGCCGTCACGTTCCACGACCTCCATTGTACCGCCCTGACTGCCCTGCGCAAATACAGGGCGAGTGATTCCTACCAGTATCCCTAGAGATAGAAATACATAAAAACCTAACTTCAGGAAAGTATTAACTTTGGCATACATTTTCATATTTACTCCTGCCTTGTTTAACTTGACTTACTTCCTCACCGTTTTGACATCGCCCTTGGAACTTGCTTGACTAGATTTCGAGGTGACTTTGCCATCGATTGTGGATTTATCTTTTCCCTTATTTTTTGCTTTTTTGGTATCCGCTTTGGAACTTGCCTTACCAGATTTCGAGAGGACTTTGCCGTCGATTGCGGATTTACCTTTTCCCTTATTCCTCGCCCTTTTGACATCGCCCTTGGAATTTGCCTGACTAGATTTCGAGGCTGCGTTGCCGTTGGTCGATGAAGCGGAGGTATTCCTTCCCCGGCGACCTCTGCCGCCTTCGCCACTGAGGAACCCATTTTTTGAAATGCGAAATTCCTGTGATTTTCCATCATGAAACAACGTGACTTTGAGTGGTTCGATCTTTTTGACTTTAGCCCCAGCGAAAGCCTCCCCAAGCTCGACATAATGGATTTCGCCATTCTGCGTGTTTTGAATCAAGGCTTTATTTTTTCCTGTGTCACGATCGATGAGCGTAGCGATAAGTTCAAACGATGAACTGCGTTTCGGTTTTCTGTATCCGAGTGGACGAAAAAGGTTATTGCTAACAATAATTTGATAGAAATCCTTTTGGGAATTTGCGTTCGGCGATGATGCACTAGACTTCATGCGACCGTTCTTTCGCGATGGTTTATCTCCGGCCCTCGTTTCTATGATTTGCTTGCTCGTGCTTTGCCCATCGGATTGAGTCGCGAAGTATGTCTCGAAATCGCCATTGACCGTTGAAATTTCAAACACGAATAATGTGACGATGCAGAGCAGCTTTATTAGCGGATGTTGGTTCATCAAATTCCCCTTCTCACAAGACCTTTGCAACCATTGACAGGGTCATGCCAAGCGTCGGTTTATTTCTGTTCTTTTGGTCGGCGGCCATCCTGAAATTTCTGACAAATAACCATTTCGTGGACGACTCAATCGATTGGATCAATTTCACCACTTTCCCCATATCGCCCTTGAAATTCATCTCAACGATATAAATTTCAGGCTTATGCGTTGAGGGTACCTTTGCAAACCACCCCCGAAGTTTCTTCTTTTGGTCAACAATCTGACCGATATATTTGGCTAATACCTTCAATTGTTGTTCATAATTCAGTGCATCTTCAGTTTCCCCGTCGGAATCGTATGCTATTTCATCTTCATAGCGATTGATTAGTTCCTCAAACTTGGCGAGGAGGATGCCCCCCTCTTTGAGCGAAACTTGTGTTTCTGCCGCTTTCGATCCAATTCCCAGAAAGCCTCCTTTGGATGGAATTTCGGCGACCTTAATTTGATCTTCGATGAAGCCTTTCTTAAAATCTACTACCTTCTCCATTTGCAGTTTGATATTAGATTGGATAAATTGAATCAATTCGATACGCAATGACGACGGAATCACTTCAGGCACCCGCGCAAACTGTCGATGAGAATCCACGTGTGTCTGACTGTCATCAGCCAGTTTTTCGCTAACGTGGGGAGTTGAGGTTTTCTTCGACTCGATTTCTGATTCCTCCCCTGTGGCACCGAGTTTCCCTTTAACCAACTGTTCATTAGATTCCTTCTCGACCTCGGCATTCTTCTTTTCATCACTGTGTGTATCAGAAACATCATCGTCGCTCCACCATGCGTCATAAATTGCGTTCATTACTTCTTGTTCCGCTTCCGCCAACTTCTGCTCTGATTCTTCACGCTGTTTCTCAAGCTGTTTTAACTCCGTCTCTAATTCGTTCAAATACAGGTAAAGAATGAGGTTCTGCTTCGCCTGAATTGGCAATTTTTCAGATTTTTTGCTCGACAATGCTTTGACACTCAGTTGTTGCGGTTTGAGTCCTGCTTTTTTGGCGAGGTTGGAAATTCGCTTTCGAATCACTGCCTCCGCGGGTTCCCCTTCAAAGATAGGACCTTGGATACTTTTCAGCGCATCCAAGCTTTCAAATTTGCCATGTCCTTTTTTATAGGCAAGCACTGTTCCCGCTTTCGCTTCCAGGGCAGGATGCAGGTTTGCCAGATCGGACGCGCGACGGGCACGGTTTAGGTTTTCGAGGGCATCCCTTTCTTTTGCAATTTCTTGCACAAGAGATTCTGAGATAACACCCCCTTGGAGTCCGACCTGAACGCGGAGTTTGTCATCAATTTGCTTGGTGATTTGGGCGAGTGCTACCAAATCTTGTGCAGCTTGAAGCTGCTCGCGTTTCAGGGCAAGTGTTCCGCCTAATCCGACACCACCAATCGCAGGTCCCATCTTAATCAATAGAACAACCACAACCGTGGCAACGACAAGACCAAGCAAACTCTTTTCACGTTTTGTAAGTTCCCTCATCGTTCTCTTCCTTATCGATCTTCACCATCATCATCTTTTTCTATCACAATATCATCTTTATCATCATCATAATCTTCATCATCATCTTTTTCCATCACAATATTCACAATATCATCTTTGTCATCATAATCTTTATAATCTTTATCATCGACATCTTCAATAATTACATCTGCGCTTCCTTCTTCAAACTCGACTTCCAGCGGCATGACAACCCTCTCGCGAGTTTCTTTCGTTTCCTCAGTTGATTCTGAAGACGCCTGTTCTTCCTGTGTGCGCTGATTGTCATCTGCGGATGTTGTTGAATCGTCACGAGATGCGTCCTCTTCTTGGTCAGACCTATCTGTGTTCTCCCGTTCCTCTTCATCTTGTGCTTGTGTGAATTCTTCCGAGTCATCGCCATTCTGAGATTCCTCGGCAGGCTGGAGATGACGAGCTTTGGCAAACGTCTGGGAAGCATCTGCCGCAAGATTGCAGGTAATTTGTGCCTGAAAGACCTGTTTCTTATCTTTTCCTGCACTTGTAACTTGCCCAGATTTAATGTTCGTAAACAGCCTCGATTGCGCCATGATGCTAATCATTTGGCTGATCTCCTGATCAGAACTCGCTTCCACATTGAAAGTAATCTTTGCTTTGTCCACCTCATCGAGACGAGTGAGATTCAGAGATTTCCAAGAAACCTTCGTCCGATCGGAGAAACGGACACTCAGTTCTCGAAGAATATCCAGCGGCGAAATTCGAGGTGCTAAAAGATTAACAATGGCGGTATCTTTGACAAGCATCTTTTTGGCATTACTTTCTGCGCGTCGAATCGAGCGAATCTGCCTATCCAAAACATCGACTTTCGCCTGATAAGACCGGCTCCATGTCAATCCACCGAGGGTAAGCCCAATAATCAAAACCACTCCCGCCGCCGCAGCAGTAATTAATCGTCGTCGTTTTTCAGCTTGTGTGAGCTTGGCCTTTTCCTCTTTAGGCAGGAGGTCTAACCTAACCCGCTGAGTGAAGGCGTTTATACCGAGTCCGAATGCAACGGCAAGGGTATCGCCAAATTCATCTACAGATTGAAAATCGGAGGCCTGGTCAACCCCGATTTCTTTGAATGCGTCAAATGGATTCCAGAGCCGCACGGGTATGCCAAGCCGATCTTCGATATAATCCGCCAAACCCGGAACCCTTGCGCCCCCTCCACAAAGCCAAATTTGCGTTTCTTCTTCTTCGTTTATATTGATCTCTCGTTTCGCTGCAGCTATTGACCGTTCCAATTCTAACACGAGACGTGCCGCCCATTCGTGAGCTGGCGTTGCATTTGGACGGTTCACAGCTAACGTGGCATTTTCGATTTTCTTCCGTTCTGCACTCTCAAAATCTCCACCGTCCTCATTTTGGTAGCGTAAGGTCAATTGATTACCACCAACGAGAAAGCTGCGGGAGAACTTTAAAGTGGTTCCGCTTATCAGTACGACATCCGTGTGTCCTGCACCGATGTCCACAACCATCGTCATGCGGGTCGTTTCTTGAAGGCCGAGTTTAGCACTTGCTAACACGCCTGTTGCTATCGCTGAAGGGAGAACAGCTTTTGGAAGAACGCCAATGGGCTTCAAGTAATCGATGTATTTCTGTACGGCATCTCGTCTCGCCCCTATGAGTTCTACAGATATTCCACTTTCCGTGCGACTCACATCGTGATAGTCATGAACCACGTCTTCAACCCTGAAAGGAAGTTCGTTTTCGGCTTGCATAGCAACTAAGCCCGGCAGCTGTTCATCCGTTGCAGCCGCTGGAAGGTTCTGCAATCTTCGCGACGCCACAAGTAATCGAGGAATTGACAACACGACCGGGAGATTGCGACCGTGAACCTTTTTCCAGAGTTGCTGTAACGTTTGGGAGATTGTTTGAGGGTCAATATCTTCCGTCGCATTTTGACGCGGATAATGTTCAACACCTCCGCTAATCAAACGTATTTCCGATCCTGTTTGCATCAACTGGATCAGCTTGATTGTATTTGTCCCAATATCAACGACGACGATCTGATTTTTTGCCATGATTAAAACGTGAAACGTAATGAGTGATGAATTTAGCGTATTGTGTAAAATGAAACGGTAACCGTTCAAGTGGTCTATGTCGTTTTCCCCACTTGCTCCCCTCTCCCCTCGCGGGTTCAGGGGCGGACAGTTTCGTTGAAAGCCTGTTTTCGCAGGATGCCGTAGCTGAACTCGCAAGAGTTCAGACGGGACTGGATCTCGTCGGCTACAAGCGGCTTCATCGAAACAACAGCGTAACTTCTATATTAATTCTGTTTCCAATATTTGATGGCAATCTGTTCTCCCGTTCGATCGACCACTCCAACACATGTGGCAATTGCTTTGCCTCGCGAATCGATACCAGTTGCTTTGATTAGAAAACCGTGTGATCGAT
>JADFGN010000033.1 GCA_022567695.1 Candidatus Poribacteria bacterium
ACTTCCACCTCATCTATACCTGGGGATGGCGGATGCATCCGCCTCGCATTCAGTCGGCAGATAGAGCGACGAAAGCATTTGCTTACCCAGAAGGAAGTCCAGAAAAGACGTTGGTACAATGGGAAACCTCGGTATTTGGCAATAAGACAAAGGAAGAGGCTATTAAGATGATTGGGGATCTGGCACCCGCCAAGCGGATGTGGAATGCCATGCGGAAGGCTAAAGACGAGGCCGAGGCCAAGAAGCCGAACTGGCGCGACGTGTTGAAACTCACTTTGGATGCACGAGCTGCGTTCAGAGATTGGTATGACCGCACCAAGCTGCCGGAGGTTTTCACGAAGGACGGGGATAAGTGGGGAGTGAAGGTCGATCCGGACTCAGATATCACCATCCTGTATGCGAATAACACCATCTACGGTCAATTGACAAAGGGCGGCTGGACTCGTTGGGAAGATTGGAAGCTTCGTGACAAAATGCTAAAGGTGACGATATACAATGGCGACTATTTTGTGCATGGTTATCAAAATGTTGACTTTGGCGGTGGTCGAGGCTGGGAGAACCAGTTTAAATCCTCCACCAAAGTAGCCGGGTCAGGTTGTTGGTTTACTTTCGGTCGCGCGCATTGGACGCCGAATAATAAGCCGCCAGTCTTCATACCGGCAGCGGACCCAGCGAAACCATCCCAACCTATTATGCGCAAGTTTCATATTAAGTATAATTATGAGCCATCTCGGCGGTTGAGGTTCTATCAATATGACCCGATACATCACGATGTGGCAATATACTCGATTCACTAAACATCACGGCTGAAATAAGTAACCCGTTGTAGGAGTCGAATTCTTTCAATGGATAACGCGAAAGATATTCTGCTCCTACAGCACTCTAATGACTAGGGCGTGTTGACGAATTATTTGGCGGATCCAATGGTAGCCCAGGATTCTATCCTGGTTCGATGCTTGAGGCCAAGTTAGAAACTTAGGCTACAAGCGGATTTTATCGAATTCGTCAACAGAGCGTGTTGACGAACTCCGGAAATGGTAGTTGGATCAACAGAGCGTAGGAGGGAAAGTATGTGCGATCAATATGTGTTCGGATATGGTTCACTTATGGAAAGAGAATCTCGGACTCGTACAAATCCGCAAGCAGTCAGTGCCTATCCAGCAATTGTTAAAGGTGTCACACGAGGCTGGTATCACAGAGTCAAAGATCCCATTGGTTTCACTACCACCTATTTGGGCGCAAAGTTATGCGAAAAAGCAACTTGCAATGGTGTCATTTATCCTGTGGAAGATATCAAGAAGACTGATCATAGGGAAAGCGGGTATTTTAGACATAAATTGCCTCCCGAAAGTATTACGATGTTGGATGGCGGATCAGTTCCCAAAGGGAAAATATATGTATATCTCAGCGAGAAGGAAGACATCCATCTTGCATGCCCTCAATATCCGATTGTACAATCCTATGTCGATATCTGTATGAATGGATGTTTGGAGATTGAAGAAGAGTATCGTCTCGCAGAGAAAGGATTTGCCAAAAGGTTTATTGAGACGACAACATGTTGGTCTGAGCACTGGGTAAATGACAGAATTTATCCCAGACGCCCATTCATTTACGTACCCAGAGCACTCGCTATTGATGAATTACTCGATAAATACATACCGGAATACTTTGACAAAATTAAGATCGAATAACGACGTGGGACCGAGAGAGAAAAAACGGAAAAGTAAGAAATCCATCTAAACCTTTCAATAATCAACAAGGTAAAGTAGGGGATTATGTCTACATTCCATGTAAGGTATTCTAACATTGTGTTACCAGTCCTTTTTTTGGCCGCGTTCATCCTTTTTCCTGCCTGTAAAAGAACAGAAACGGATGCGAAACAGCAGTCTGCTAATCAAGAACATGAGGGTCATCAGCAGACGAATGCACCGAAACGTTACTCACGTTCAATTGTTGCCTACACCCCACCGAAGGTAACGCTGGTAGACATGACTGGCGCTGAAGTCCCCTTAGCCTCAGCGTTGAACTATGAAGGTCCCGTCCTGATGCAGTTTATCTTTACAACCTGTCCGACCATCTGCCCCGTGATGAGCGCAACCTTCTCGACGGCTCAGGACAAATTTGGCGCAGATCTGGATCGGCTCCGAATGATTTCTATTTCCATCGATCCGGAGCACGACACGCCTGCGCGGCTTCGAGAATACGCCCAGAAGTTCAAGGCCAAGCCTCAGTGGCAGTTCTTGACCGGAACGCTAGAGGACATTGTCACGGTCCAGAAAGCCTTCGGCGTTTACCGGGGAAACAAGATGCGACACGAACCGTACACTTATCTCCGTGCTTCACCTCACGCGCCTTGGGTACGACTCGATGGGTTAATGAGTGCGAGTCAATTGGTTGCTGAATACCACAAGGTAATCTCACAATGACTTCCTCCCAACACACAGACTTAAGCGTTCTCAACTGTTTCCCGTTGAAGTGGGTCTTCGTCATCGGTTTATTCACCATCCTAATTCTGTCTGCAACTTCCAACCTTTGCGCCAAGTCGAGCATTCAACTAGGTAAGCGCATTTATCGCGAAGGTATTCTACCATCCGGTGAACCGATTCGCGCCAAAGTAGCAGGTGATATACTGGTCGAAGGGACACAGTTCAGTTGTGCCACTTGCCACCGCAGGAGTGGATTCGGCTCAAGCGAGGAAACCGTATATGTACCGCCCGTGACCGGACCGTTGCTGTACCAAGACAGGCAGTTGCGGCGGGTGGATATGTTTAGAAAGCTGTATCAGGAAGTTCAGCCGAATCGTCTCCGTGCGCGAGTGCGGGACGGGCGGATGCGCCCGGCGTATACGGACCAGACCCTGGCCATCTCCATCCGCGAAGGGAAGAATTCCACCAACCATGAACTCGAGCTATTGATGCCTCGCTATCTGCTTAGTGACGAGGACATGGGGCATCTTTTAGCCTACCTTAAATCTCTGTCTTCCGCCCATGCGCCTGGTGTGACTGATTCTGAAATCCATTTCGCCACCGTTGTCACAGAAGGGGCAGACCCCGGCAAGCGGGTGGCGATGCGCGATGTGATAGATGCCTATTTCCGCTGGAAGAACACCGATACACAAGCGCGATTGCAACGACCTGGCTATTCTCCCTGGTACAAGGACGATTTCCATGGGACATACCGGGAGTGGGTTCTCCACGTGTGGGAACTTAAAGGACCTCCAAAAACATGGCGGGATCAGCTTGAGAAATACTACCGAGAACAGCCTGTGTTTGCACTGCTCAGCGGCATCGGCGCAGGGACTTGGCAACCGGTACACGATTTTTGTGAGTGGGCTGAGGTGCCCTGCCTTTTCCCGAATACCGATCTGCCGGTCGTATCGCGGACTAGCGCGTATTCGCTTTATTTTTCCAAAGGCTTGACCGTAGAGGCAGAAGCCCTCGCTCGGCACCTGCATAATCAGTCGGAGCTCGTTAGCACAACGCGAATTGTTCAAGTATATCGAGACGTAGAGAGCAGTTACGTCCCTGCCCGGGCACTACAGCGGGTACTTCAAGACTACGGGATAACGCACGTACAGGACCAGTTGATCGAAGGTACCCAAGCTCTCACGTCCGCATTCTGGGAGAACCTGTTAAAAAACGGACAGCCTTCAATACTCGTGCTGTGGCTTGAGGACGACGATTTGGAAGCACTAGCGTCTGTATCAGGTTCCATAGACGGCATCCAGCAAATTTATTTTTCGTACAGCCGACTTAAGGCAACGCTACCGTCGTCATTGACAAACCTTCGCGACAAGCTCTACTTCACCTACCCTTTTGCCCTGCCGGAACATGAAATACCCCGGATGTACCGGATCAGAGCTTGGCTACGTTCCAGAAGGGTAAAGAGGACGCATGAACGCATACAGTTCAATACTTACTTTGCGCTCTCAATCGCGGATCATTCGCTTGTACACCTTGTGGAGAACTTCTCGAGGGACTATTTCATCGAAAGCATTGAACATGAGACAGAAAATGCGCTAAATCCGGGCGTCTTTCCTCATCTGAGTCTTGGCCCGGGTCAACGGTTTGCGTCGAAAGGATGTTACATCGTCAAGCTGTCTGACATGACCGAAAGTGGGCTTGAGGCGGTCAGCGATTGGATTATACCGTGACGTACAGACCATTTCAAACCAGTTACTCTACCTAAACGGCAGATTCAACTGTCGCTTCGGTAGCCGCCATATTAGGATACGGTAGTGTTCTAAATCTATTGATAGGCTAAATGAGCCTCGCAAGCAGTGGCTTGTTCACAGGGTGAAGCTGATATAAAAAAACGTCCCGACGTCAGTCGGGACGCAAAAAGTCAAAGTTTTTCGTTTGGTGAATTGAAGTTCAGTTAGATACAATCACTTATATTGCTTCTTAATACTTCCCCAAGTGGTTGCAATTTTTTTCTTGGGATTGACAGCAAGCCCTTCCACCTGTATCTTTCGATCTTTATCGTCTGGCAAACGGACACTTGCCTCCCCTTCGTTCGTCGCTTTGATGTTCGAGGTTACAAAGAGTGCATCTAACATCGTGGCATCTTCCCTGACTGCAATTCTTAAAACCGCCTCGCCAGTTGTGTCAAACTCCCACTCCCGATCGAAGGTTCCACCGTCCAACCAGTGATTGATTCGATCCCAGTGCCACGCTGCCCCTTGAGCAACGCCCCAGCGAAACTGAGTGTTTTGTGTCGCTTGTGCATCTTCATTCGGATCTGCGGGTTGCCAGGTGACCCAAAAAGAATCGCTATTCCCATCCCAAGCAATCACGTATCCCCACAGCGCATATTTCCCTTTTTCAGGTATATTGATGATGAATTCTGCCCATCCCTGCCCACCGCCGCCTGCGACGGGAGCACCTTCCATCCAAATAAATTTTCCATCAGAAGCATCTTTATCGTCTGCAATAATCATCGGTGCTTGAATTGTATTTGCCAACTCCGCTTCTAAAGCAATCTCTATATCTGCGCTGAATACAGTGGACGAAACAAGCAATCCAATGGCCAAGAGTGAAATCGTTAAAAATCGCATGAGCGATCTCCTTTCCTTTGTATTTCTGGGAATTAACTAAATTTCTCCATTAAGGTATATTTTTCAAACCACAGGCCTTTCAGGTGAAAGGGACTGATTTCTTGCGGGAACTTATTCCCGAAAATTAGTTAAAATAAGGTCATCGCCCCGGGTTACCAAGGGCGATGACGAAAAACTGTTAAATTAACGCGCTTTAATTTGTGCCCAGGAGGTTGCGAGTTTTCCCTGTGGTTCGACAGAGACCAGATCCTCGGCGGTTGGATCGCGCGGGTTGACTTCAGCTTCATCGTCAGAGAGGTTATCTGTAACGAAAATAACATCTAGCATTGTCGCATCTTCTCGGACACCAATTCTCAGCGTCGTCTTTCCAGCTGTGTCAAATCTCCACTCGCGTTCAAACGTGCCACCGTCTAGCCAATGGTTAATTTTGTCCCAGTGCCAATCGTTTCCTTGCGCAACGCCCCAACGAAACTGCGTATTTTGGGTTTCTTGTGCATCTTCATCGGGGTCTGCGGGTTGCCAGGTGACCCAGAAGGAATCGCTGTTTCCATCCCAGGCGGTAACTTTGCCCCACAGTGCATACGTTCCCGCTGCTGGAATGTTAATCGTAAATTCCGCCCAACCTTCTCCGCCCCCGCCGGCAACGGGTGGACCCGGCATCCAGACGAAATTGCCACGTGAAGGCGCACTGGGTTCAGGGCCACCTTGAGCCGCTGCGTCAGATGATGTACCGACAACCATCGGAGCTTCAATTGTGGCAGCCATCTCTGCTTCTGTCGCCCAATCGAAGGCGTAGCCGATGCCGCTTGTTAGCAGCAATCCAAATACGAATGCGATACCGAGGAATATTGTACTGCGAGTCATGAAGTTTCTCCTTTCAGAATTGAAAAGTTGCGGGAATTTTCATCGGCCATCTCAGTGGATGCCGCTTCATAATTCCCAACAGAAATTTGGTAACAGTCCCACTGTGTGGGGTAAACCTTAATATTCGGTCATCACCTCCTTCACTGTTGCTTGATTCTGCCCCATAAATGGACCTTTCGGCGAAGCGGTTTCACGGAAACATTTGATGATTTTGCAAGGGGCATCCATTTCGGTTGCGCCGCCCAGCCTGCGTTATTTATCAATTCACGGCGATTACTCCCATCCGCATTCATCAGGTAAATTGTCCATCGCCCATTTTGCTCAAATTGAAACGCAATCTGGCTTCCGTCTGGAGACCACGCTGGAACAGCTTCGTCCAGTTCATTATCCGTCAGACGAATTTTATTAGCCCCGTCTGGATTCATAACGTGCAGTTCCAAATCGAAATTGGCATTGGAATCCGCATCGTTCATGGAAGCGTATACAATCCGTTTCCCATCTGGGGACCACGCAGGATAAATATCCATGAGCCGATGATGGGTCAGCCGCTTCTCATTTCCGCCATCGGCGTCCATGACGTAAATATCCCAATTCAACTCCCGCTTCGAGTGAAACACAATCTGTTTCCCATCAGGCGACCATGCGGGGACTTCGTTTTCAAAATCGTCATCCGTCAAATTTACCAGATGACTTCCATCCGGATTCATGAGATACACATCAAAATCCCCATCCCGATCGGACGTGAAAGCGATTCTTTTCCCATCGGGAGACCACGCGGGGGCTTTATCCGTCTTGGGGTGATTTGTCAGCCGTTTGGGGTTATCGCCGCTTGCCTCCATGATGTAGATCTCGTGGTTTCCATCCCGCATCGAAAAGAAAGCAATCTGCCGTCCATCCGGCGACCAAGACGGGAAGTAATCTGCCGCTGGGCTGTTTGTTAAATTCACCGTAGTGGCACCGTCATTGTCAGTTAGATAGATTTCCCAGTTTCCACTGACATCTGACGCAAAGGCAATTTGTGCTGCGTTGGTGAGTTGTCCAAAAGCGTCGCAGAAGGGAATCAAGATCAGTCCAAGACATAGACTATAAAGATCAATCTTTTTCATACGCACACATCAGGGACAGAAGTCAAACGTGGATACAGGAGAACCTGCTTTCGGCGAGGCAGCTTACAGCCTTAAAGGGACATTCTCCGGCAAGTACGTTCTCCAACATTTTAATCGATTTCCGATTTCTGATCAAGCAAAAAAGGTTGGTTAAAACTTACCGTCCCGCACCTCAAATTTCGTAGGTTTATCCAAGGTCGGTCCGCCGCTTCTCACCCAATGCGCTATCCACTGTACCATCTGCTCGAGCGAGATTCGTGGATAACCGAAGAGTTGATGACAACGGGAGGCATTGCTGAGAAGCGCGGTTCCTGCTTCTTGCCCTTCAAAGATGGGAGTTTTCTCGAATAACTCGGCAAATCGTGTAGCGAGTCCACGAATCGAAACTGTTTCTGGCCCTGTGAGATTGAGGACAAGTGGCGGACTTTGGCAGTGTGTCAATGCACGCAAAACCACGGCGTTTGCGTCTCCCTGCCAGATCACGTTGACATTTCCCATCGTCACATCCACAGCTTGCGCATTGTAGACCTTCTCGGCGATGTCTAGCAGAATGCCGTATCTCAGGTCGATCGCGTAATTCAGCCGGATAATCACCACAGGCGTGCCAAACCGATTTGAGAAATGCTCGAACATCCGTTCCCGTCCGAGACATGACTGGGCGTATTCGCCGATCGGATTCACGGGATGTGTTTCGGTTGCGCCGCCGTGAGCAATGGGCGTGAGTGGATAGACATTTCCTGTCGAAAAAACGACGATGCGGGAGTTTCGATATTTTTCGGCAATCTGTCCGGGGAGATAGGTATTCATCGCCCAAGTCAGTGCTTCATTGCCAGTTGAACCGAACTTCCTGCCAGCCATGAAAACCACGTTGGGAACTTCGGGTAACTTCTGCAACGCTGCTTCGTTGAGCAAATCGCACGGAATCGTCTCGACTCCTACCTGATTCAGATCTGCTTGCAAACCGGGCGTTGAAAAGCGAGAAACACCGATGATCCTTGCCTTGTCAATCGATCGTCTGGCAAGTCTGGCGAGGGTCGGCCCCATCTTTCCCCCGACGCCTAAAATGAGGAGATCGCCGTCCAACTCAGCCATTGCCTTAACAACCTCCGGCGTGGGACTGGACATGATGTCTTCGAGTTGTTCCTCCGTCTCAATCAAACTCAACTTATGTGTCATTTTTTCCCTGTATGGTATGATATCATTTTCAAATCGAAACGCTACTGATGGAGAACTCTAACCCTTCGGTCTGCACCTGTGTTTTGAATGCCGATTGACGCCACAAGCAGACAAGATTCAAGATGCAAGATACAAACAATGCTCTGATGAATTCTGTATCCCGGTATCCTATATCTTGATCGGGTAGAGATCCATGTACCGTCTGCGTTTCTGCGTGAGGTCTTCCCTCCCACCCGAAGGGTTTGAATCGATGCAAAAAATGGGATGACTCATGTTAGTAAAATTGGTATGAGTATTGCTGGGTCTTTTTCACTTAGAGGCTATACAAAACCTCTCCCCCGGCTCTTCTATTCACTCAATTACCAGCCGGTGAACGTTCTTGGACGATTCTCCACGCCCACTCGCATCGACACCGGAAAGCTGGACAAAACGATCATTGAACTGGATGGGGTGTTCAGTCATGAAAAGCGCGAACCGATCCGCCCCTTTTAGCAGATGAACATGCTGACGCTCGGCGATTCCGTAGAAATTGATAAAGTCATAGATAATCTTGGGGAGTTGGTCGGGCTGGTTATGCTGGTAGGCGCTGTAGGGCTGAATCTCAATCTGCGATCTCTGCTTGAATGTGCCAAGCTCGGCACTTGAAGTGGAATGGCGGAAGACGTGAAAAAGGATGGTATTTGGTGAACCAAAGAGTTTATTCCACACCCGTTTTAAGGTTCGTAGGAATCCGGTCGGAGGCGCAACATAAGTAGAAAACGAAAGTTCGAGGTCTGTAGCAGCCATGTCAATGGGAATATACTGGCAAATGAGAAGTGGTGTCACTCCAAACGGAGCAAGAAAATAGGTGTAAGCCGTTTGATCTTCGGTGACCAGTTCAAGAAATTCTGAAAAGGTTGAAATCTCTTTGGTATCTCGCGCTAAGAAAGAGTGCATCCAAAAAGTAAACCGCTCATCAATACTGCTGATGCTTTCGCTAATCACTCCCTTTAACTGGACAGCTTGCACATAAACCTCTTGGAGAAGATTGCCTGTATATTGATAATTCTCCGTTGCTCTTTGCGTCACCGTTTTGAGGTTCTCTACAAGAATCGGCGTCTGTATTTGATCGTCATTAAATTCTAAAGGATCAGAAACGACACGCTGAAGTTGTTCCACATAGTCTCGAGCTTTTTCAAAATCTTCAATCAGCAGATTCAATGCGGAGTGTGCTTTTTGCAGATCTTCAGGGGGCAGTCCATCCGTTGATGGATCAATCTCCATCATGAGTTGATAAAATTCTTCGACTGAGATATTATTCTTTTTTTCCATTTGTAGCTATGCTATGCTATAATAACCTATGTTAGTTTTAATATTATTGTGTTAGTTTTTATATTATTCTAAGGAATAGAATCAGTATACTAACCTTTGATGTTACCCGATTATGAAATTTCACTGAGCGATTCAAAAGGTCGCTTTGGAAATTATACAATACATCCATTTAAAATGAAACAGCTAATTTAAATGAGCCGTTCAATCATTAAGGAAAAAGACGGCAGGAGATGAGAGCATGAACAATTGGAATGAATACATCGATCAAGCACTTGCACGTCTATCTCGCAAAAAGAAACCTACCGCGCTTCCGCAACTCACCCTTGGGACACCTGAATCCACAGAAGTAATTATTTCCCCTGAGCAATCACCGACCCGTCGTGAACGACAGATTAAGCAGAGCCTATCTTATCAATTGCTTGAAAAAATGAGGCGGCGTGTATTCATTTGGAGATCCTACTATTACTACGACGAATATAATATTCCCCGCTTGGCAATTGCCAACGACAACGTAAAGGGAGTGCATATTACAGAGAGACGATATCTGGTCCCGGAAGACCGAATTATTGAGGCGAGTTTTTATACGGACGAGAATGCGTCAAGACTCTTCGTTGATGTTAATGAACTTGAAACTAGCGATCGGGGTTTATTTAATCAGCTCAGAGCCGGTACCGTTACCCTTCAGATTTACAATCAAACCTATCCGATAGAAATCTGGTTCGACAGCCACAAAGAAGATGATTCACAACTCCATGCCCTTGGAAAACACAAAGTCTATGTCAACACGCAGAATGCATATCTGCTACGTCCCTTCCGAAATTTAGGCACAGAAGGATTTGCAGCCCTGACAAATCGGTTGCTTATACAGGCAGGTATCGAACTGGAGCCCAAAAACATGATTGAATCATTATTGATTCTGTTTGGTAACCAAGAACTGCTCCGGTACTATCAATCCGCACTCAATCGTTACAATCAGCAAGCCTCAATGCGCCGATCTCCTACGATTGTGGAAGAGGAAGAATTGCCCTTGATTATCACAAAAATGCGTAAAAGCGCAAACCCACATCGCTCTGATAAATTATCGCCTCGTGATTTGACCCGTCTGGATGCCGTTCCTGAGGAGACGTATAAAAGGCTTGCTTTTTTGTTTGAAACACACTTTGAAGAAACTGAAGAAGACCTCCTGTACATCAGCCTAGCGGCGTTAAGTCTCGATCGGAGTGCTGTGGTGGAAAGTTGCGAGGTTTTGAAGGATAAGCTCTGTCTTTATGCAGAAACTGCGTTGCTTGAGGAATATGAATCGGATCAGGTCTATCGCTTTATGCAGCAACTCATGGCTGAAGAAGAAGCCAAAAAGGAAGCCATTGAAACCAAAGCTGAGAAGTATTCACCACTTGAAGATCAAGCATACGAAGAAATTATCATTGACGTATTGGAAACGATTCGCGACATCACAACCCATCCTTGCTATAATTATTATTCTCCCATCCAAGCCCAGCTTGATGCTCTCCAAGAGACTGTCGAATCTCTCACTCAAGCACTAGAAGATGCAGAGGATAAGAAGCGTCATCGTGAGATTTATGACATGCGTGAGATTTTGACGAGGAAAGCGTTTGAGACCCCGAATCCGAGAACCTACGGGCAAGATAAAGGGGAAGGGCAATTAAGCTATTACGAGCGATTGCTTGAACTCCAACAAGATATTCAGCAGATTGAAAATCAGATGAACTATACCGGGTATATGACCGCATTGGGTTTGGCAAAATCAGCTTATCTCTTGGCATTGCTCTACACAAAGCAGGTCCCTAAACTCCATGATGTTTCCAAGCAGCTTATGGAATTGATGCAGACCACGCCTGGACAGAATTACGCGGACTTCGAACGGGAATTTGTAAGCACCCTTGCGCATCTAGCCGCTGACATTCACGAGATTCGTAGCGTCAAGTTAACAAACCGGCTGATGAAAACCACGAACCAGTTGGAACAGATCTGCGCGAAAAACGAGCAATATACCGAAAATGAGTGGAGAGCTGATTATCTTAAATTCATTCGTCGTTACGTGCCGGAGTTTAAGGAGGAGGTGTATCAAGTGGCACTTAAGCAATATAATCAGATTGTACAACAGATTGATTATCAATTCCAACTCATAGATACCTTTATTAGTGGGATTAGCGTGCCTGCACTACTTCCGGCGCAGCTACACGAATCCGGAACCGGTTTGCAAACTTTCCTTGTGCAACAGCTTCAAAAATACCTTAGCATGCAAAATCTACAACTTCATACCGTTCCCGGGCGTGAAAGTCAACTTCAATCACTCGTTGGTGAATTGGTGCCCGTGCGTTCGGGAGTAGTGCTTGAGCAGTTGAAATATTTCTTCATGAATCCCTTTTAAACATCAATAAATGTTGTCATTCTGAGTTTCTAAGCGAATGCAACGGATTCAGAGCCTGTCCTGAATCTGCTAAAGGAACGACATTGTCAAATTAAAAGACTGGCAGAAATAACTTAAAATCAGTACATTGCATCGAAGTCTATGATGGAAAAATCACTGAAAAAGTTAGATACCCAGCTCATTGAGTTTCCGGCTTCCCATCAAGCAAAAGTTAATAAACGCTTAAACCAGTTGATTCCGCCTCTCGTATCCAACTCTTCTCTCACCGAAAAGGCAAAGCCTATTCTTCGGACAATTCTCTTATATTTTGGAGTATTGGCCTTAGGGCTCGCAATCTTTCTTGGGTATTGCGTCGTTAAGGATTTCGATACGGTTTGGCATTATCTCAAAACCCATCAAACCATCGCTTTCACCTTGACAAAACAGAAAAGTATGCAAGATACGGGGATTGATGGAATCTTGGCTGAACTCTCTCAGCCTGGTAAAACGCTTCAGCAAAAATTGGTCGAGTTAGCAGTTTCGGGGTATGCCCAAAATGATTTCAACCAACAAAAGGTTGTCGTGTACGACAATGAACTCAGATTAAAGTATCAACTCACCTTTGAGGAGCGAATTCAAACAGCGATTGATGCTGCCTATCACATTTATAATAATTTCGATTCCGAGGTAGAGCGCGAGGTATACGGCATCACAACGGATGAACTCATCTACAATAGGGGATTGAGGTATCCCGGGTATCCTCCGCTGGCACTCAAGAATTCCGTATATGAAGGACGCCATTATTTTCCCTTTGCGCTTATCGCGGGGCAGGTTACCGGCATCGATCCGTTGCGGCTACTGAAAATCTTTGAAATTGAAACCGGTTTCGATGAAACCGCTGTAGGTCGAAATACGGACCAGATAAGCAATGATGATATTGGTATTGCACAGAATAACCTCGCGGTTTTGCCCCGCTTAATCCGCGATATTCTGACTCCGGAATCTCCGGTTTATAGTCCCTTTTTTGAATTTCTCTCCCTCGGCACAGATTTAGAGACAGGTAAGCCGCTGACATGGTCAACTTATCTAGTTCGATTAGAAGAGGAATTAAATGGCACTTACAACCACCAGAAAGATCCAACGGGGCAATATTACATCAACCGTCTGAAAGCCCCCCACATCGGTGCTTTTTTGGCGGCATATCATATCAAGCGGGATGAAACTTACCATTTCGAGAAATGTAGAGATTTTTATCGAAAGAAAGCCAAATCTCTCAAGGAAGCCCTCAAGCTTCCTAAAAATCTCAATCCGGATCACTGGACAGATTACACCTTTTATAACGGCGGCCCGAAACGATGGCACATAATGAGGGAATTTCTCAAGCGGCGTAAAAATAACCAGCCGATTCCTGCGACCTTAAAAAACGCGGTGCAAATCACAAAGCGGCGTAATATGACCGCGCAGAAGATTGGTGAGAAGAACGAGTACTTGAGAAACCTTGCCTATGATATGACCAAGGATGAAGTCGTTGAGAATGATGGCCTGTTTGATTATGGATTGTATGATTTTGCAAAGAATTACAAATATCGGGATTGGTTATACAATCTTAACGTAAAGTTTGCTCAGGGAACTAACGCTGAATCATTGATGCAAACGCAATAATATGACTGCAAGGATTATCGATGAGCCAACTTCCGGCGTTTTCATTGGGAGTATTGTTCCCACAAATATCAAGTTTATTCCTTAGAGTCAATGTACCACAGTCAAAATAACGTCTTCCGTTTTTAAGTTCTCGCAGATTTTCGAAATCTTCACGACGTCGGAAATCTGAATTCCATTCCGCCTTGTATCATGGCCCGAAAATACGACCTCACGCTTCCTGTTTTTCTCACTCTCCTACCACTTCTCCTTTTCTTTACACTATTTCTAGTTTATCCGCTTCTTTATATTTTTAAAGAATCCTTCTGGATTAACAATCGCTTCGATCTGACATATTTCAAGTTAATCGTCACGGATGCGAATATCCGAGGGATGGTCATCAACAGCTTCAAAATCGGTGCGATGGTGACCGTGGCAACGACATTCCTGAGCTTGCCACTCGCGTACTTCTTGACACGTTATCGTTTCCCCGGTCGCAATATAATGCAGGGGATTATTCTCATCCCAATGATTATGCCTCCCTTCGTCGGAGCAATCGGAATGCGGCAGTTTTTCGGTCAATTTGGCAGCGTAAATACTCTCCTGACACGAATTGGGCTTATCGATTTCAGCGAACCGATCGACTGGTTCGGCAGCGGTTTTTGGGGAGTCGTCATGCTATCAACGTTGCATCTCTACCCGATTATGTATCTGAACGTCGTCGCTGCATTAGCGAATATCGATCCGAGTCTAGAAGAAGCGGCAGAAAACATGGGGGCTTCACGCTTCAAACTCTTCCGGACTATTACGTTGCCACTCATGTTGCCCGGATATTTTGCAGGCGCAATCCTCGTTTTCATCTGGGCATTTACGGATTTGGGCACACCGTTGATCTTCGACTATAACGAAGTGATTGCTGTGCGAATCTTTCGCCAAGTCACCGAGGCAAACGTCAACCCGATGGGATACGCTCTTGTGGTCTTGATTGTCGTACTCACGGCCTTGTCATTTTATCTCTCCAAGCGGTGGACAGGTAGACGGCATTACGAGATGATTGGCCGGGGTCATGTGGGCTCGCGAGAAACCGATGCGAATCGGACCATGTGCGCAGTGATCTATCTTTTCGTAGGTGGGGTGGTCTTCATTGCAATTTTGCCTCATATCAGCGTAATCTTAATTGCTTTGACACCGGATGCCAGCCAGTGGCGACTTAGCATTCTTCCCAAAAGCTATACACTATCTCATTTCTGGACTGTCTTTACACACGACGATACGTGGTCTAGCATCAAAAATAGTCTGCTTTATAGTGTCTGCAGCACGACCGTTGCGCTCATCGTCGGGATTGTGATTTCATATCTGCTGACACGTAAGCGGTTGCCTTTCAGCAATTTGCTTGATGCAATTGCCATGCTGCCTTTAGCCCTTCCGGGCGTTGCGCTCGCTTTTGGCTACCTCGGTAGTTTCGCAGATACAACACTGTTACTTCGTTATATGCCCGAAGGCGTTGTGGCCGCCATCGATCCGCGCAAAAACCCAACGCTGTTATTAATCATTAGCTACTCCGTAAGACGCTTGCCGTATATGCTCCGATCGATTTACGCTGGACTTCAGCAGACCAGTATTACCTACGAAGAGGCTTCGCAGAACTTGGGGGCAAATCCAGCAAAGACACTTTACAAAATTACGCTTCCTCTTATCATGGCGAATATCATCGCCGGATCGATTCTTGTGTTTTCATTTTCGATGCTGGAAGTGAGCGACAGCTTAATCCTCGCCATGAAAGATCAGTACAATCCAATTACCAAGGCGATCTGGAGTCTCTCACAACGCCCTGTCGGTGGAGACTATGTTGCCAGTGCGCTCGGTGTGGTTGGGATGTTGATATTAATAACGTGTCTCGTTGTTGCCGGACGTTCTCTCGGTGGCAAGCTTGGCGAGATCTTCAGGATTTGAAATTTTAGATTTTTTCAGATTGGCAAAATTGGTTAGTATCCACGAACAGGAATCATGTCAAGACTTTTGGGCGGTTTATTCAAAATTCCTTGACAAGGCTAAACTATCATGCTATCCTCATTCATGGTTTAATCCAACCTCGTTTAGGTCAAAAACACGCACGATGAACGAACAACTCAACAATTGTCGTTGTCAAGTCAGGAGGATTTTTATATGAGTGCAGATGTATTGCGGTTTGGTGTGGTCGGTTTAGGAATGGGAATGAACCGTTCCAACGTCATTGCGAACACCGAAGGTGCCAAATTAGTAGCTGTGGCCGACCTTGTTGAAAGTCGGCGAAAGGCAGCAGAAGAGAAATTTGGCTGCGAGTCGCACAGCGATGCCATCGAGATGTTTGAACGTGATGACATTGATGTTGGCATGATCATGTTACCGAGCGGACTTCATGGAAAGTTTGGCATTGAAGCCGCCAAACGTGGGAAGCACGTGATCACCACCAAACCGATGGATGTAAGTCTGGAGAATTGTGACGCGCTGATCAGCGCGTGCGAGGAAAATAAGGTCAAGTTACTCGTGGATTTCGGCGAACGCTACGGCGAGCAAAATCGAAAGATTCGTGCAGCGATGGAGATGGGAGCACTTGGGAAACCAATTCTGTGCGAACTCCGCATGAAATGGCTCCGCGCCGATAGCTACTATGAGGGCTGGCACGGAACTTGGGAACTGGATGGCGGGGGTTCCATCATGAATCAGGGAGTCCATTACGTGGATATGGTGCTCTGGTTTATGGGGCCTGTGAAGCGTGTCATCGGTGCCTACTATGGCGTGTATGGACACGAGAACTGCGAGACAGAAGATTTGGCTTCAGCCATTGTTGAATTCGAGAATGGTGCGCTGGGTAACATTGTAACGACCACGACGTTCACTGGCGACAGCATATCAATGGTACAGATTCACGGCGATAAAGGTGTGGTCGGCGTCAGTCCGAGTGTGTGGAAATTCACGGATGGAGAACCGGAAATCAATCTTCCACCCTATCCAAAAAATGTAATAGAGGACGCCATCCGTGTCGTTAGAGAAGGTGCTAAGCCTGCCGTAGATGGCTACGAGGGCAAGAGATCGATCGCACTCAACATGGCAATTTACGAGGCGGCGCGCACCGGAAAAGCTGTTGAACTCAATTCGTAAGATGTCAGTACTACAACGAGATCTTGATTGGCTTGTCAACCGTAGAGCGGGCAGCTTGCCCGTTTATCTCAGATGGCGACACCTATGCAACGGGCTTAAGCCCGCTCTACTTCAGGAAGTCCCGTTGTAGTGTCAGGTACCGCCACTTTTCAGTTTTGGTGGGCGGTGTCCATGCTTAAGTGTTGAGTATAGATTATCGGGTGAATTTTGGAAGTTTTTATTTCTACCAAGCTGTCCAGCCACCATCGACAGCGATCGTTTGCCCGGTTGTCCATCGGGCGGCGTCTGAGGCAAGGAAGAGGATGGCGCCAACGATTTCATCAACCTCACCGACACGCCCCATCGGAATCCGACTCACGACATCGTCATAAAACTCCTTGCGTTGCAATAGCACATCCGCGAGTGGTGTGCGCGTGAAGGCGGGTGCGACAGCGTTCACCGTCACGTTGTAAGGTGCCCATTCGACGGCAAGTCCTTTTGTCAACAGCACAACCCCACCTTTACTACCGGAATAAGCTACGCGCAAAGGACCACCCACAAGTCCCATTGTCGAAGAAATGTTGATAATGCTGCCAGCCTTCCGTTCAATCATTGGCTTAACAAGTGCCTGCGTCAGGAAAAACAAGCCCTTGAGATTCAGGTCATAGATGACGTCCCAATCCTCTTCGGTCAGTTCAAGGGCAGGTTTCGGTCGGTTGGTGCCAGCGTTATTGACAAGAACATCCACATGCCCCCATACGTCGATCGCCTCTTGCGCACCACGTTTAATCTCGTCCATCTTGCTGACATCAAACACAACCGGTTCAGCTTTTCCACCGTTTGCGCGAATCTCCTCCGCGACTTCCTCTAAGTCCGAGAGCGTCCGGCTGTTCAAAATCACATTCGCCCCCATCTGCGCTGCCGCAATTGCTATACCGCGCCCGATGCCTTTGCCTGAGCCTGTAACCAACATAACTTTACCGCTGAGATCAAATCCCGGAAATGCCATAATCTACCTCCATTTTTATTAAACCGAATTGCAAACATCCCGTCCATGAGATGAAGAATTATTATATCATATCTGGTTCTTTTCATCTATCACTTTTTATTGCGTGCACGTGTATGAGAATGGTTCATTCTGTAAGGAGCTTCTACTATGACAGACGAAGAAAAATTCATGGTTGATCTTGAAGGATACTTGGTTATCAAAAACGTGCTGACTTCCGATGAAGTTGCGGAAATGAATGAAATTATAGATCGGGGAGATCGCAGTCGTCCACCTAGTCTTTGGGGGGAACCGTTTAAAAAGCTAATCGATCACCCGGTCATCTTTCCATATCTAATCGAACTCATCGGTCCTACCGTCCGCCTCGATCACGATTACGCCATCTTTATGCAAGAAGGAAAAGCTGGTGGTGGATTACATGGGGGTGAAGATGGCGGTCGTCCTGGCGGCTCCGAAGGCGATCACTGGTACAAATATCGCGGTGGCGTTATGCGAAATGGACTGTCCGTTATAACCTACTGTTTAGCTGACGCGGCGGCAGGAGATGGGGGATTCGGCTGCATTCCGGGCAGTCATAAGAGTAATTTTTCCGCTTACATCCCAGCCGAGGTACGCCGGTTTGAGCGTCCTGCTCACTATGTCGTCCAACCCGCTGTTGAAGCAGGTGACGCTCTGTTTTTCACAGAAGCCCTCATTCACGGAACGATGCCGTGGCGAGCGAAACATGAACGACGGTCGTTACTTTACAAATATAGTCCCGGACACTCAGCATGGTCGGGCAACTATTATGATATAAGTAAGTACGGCGAATTGACCGAGCGACAGAAGCGGATGCTTATGCCACCCTCGATCGGTCGTCGCCCAAAAGTCACGGATGCAGCATAAGGAGTGCTCTCATGACAAATGAAGAAAAATTTACCTTCGATCTCGAAGGCTATTTGATTATCAAGAATGTCCTCACTCCCGATGAAGTCGCTGAAATGAATGAAATCGCCGACCGCGTTTTCCCCCGCGAAGACGACAAAACGGGTACTCACCGCACAAGTCGTGTCAGCCTCTGGGGAGACCCGTTCAAAAGGTTAATCGATCAGCCCACAGTTCTTCCCTACCTTGTTGAACTTTTGGGTCCTTATGTTCGCCTCGATCACGATTACTGCATCTTTATGATGGAAGGCGACCAGGGCGGCAGGCTTCACGGTGGCCCTGATGTCGTGGGCGATCACTGGTATAAATATCGTGACGCGGTGATGCGAAACGGCCTGACGGTTGCGACCTATTTTTTGAGTGATGCCGCAGAAGGGGATGGAGGTTTTGCGTGCATTCCAGGTAGCCATAAAAGTAATCTTCTCAAAAATCTCCCGCAGGCCGTCCGGAGTTTTGAACGTCCAGCTCATTACGTTGTTCAACCCGCCGTCGAAGCAGGCGATGTGCTAATTTTCACAGAAGCCCTCGTGCATGGCACAATGACGTGGCGGTCTAAACACGAACGGCGATCTCTGCTGTATAAGTACAGCCCCGGACATTCAGCATGGTCAAACAACTACTACGATCTGAGTCAATTCGGTGAGTTGACCGAGCAGCAAAAGCGCGTACTTATGCCACCCTCGATTGGGCGTCGTCCGCCTGTGATGGAACGCGAAAGTTAAAAATGAATACTCAGTAGTCCGCAATCTTGCACGTTTTGTTATTCGTTTCTCTCAGAATGACATTTTGTGGACGACTGAGGCTTAAACAGACTCATGCCCACCAAACAATCCCCAGAAAAACTGGCTTCGGGATTAACACTCCGCGCGCTCGTTCTGTCGCTAATCTTCATCTGGATCGGGAATTACTGGATCAAGCACTCTGGGCTGATTTCCCATGCCGTTCAAATTGGCGAATCGGTGCCACCGATTCCGGCGGTCGCGGCATTGATTTTCATGGTGGCAATTAACCCATTGTTGCGGCGATTTGTGAAGTTCCTATCGCTTTCGCAAGGGGAAATCATTGTTGTCTACAGCATGGTTGCAATCTCGGTGTCGATGTCTTCAATCGGCATGGTGCGTTATTTCCTTCCCGTCCTCACTGCCCCCTTCTATTACGCCACCCCGGAAAACGAATATTCGCTTTTCAACCAGTATCTTCCCAATTGGTTTGTCGTCACTGACAAGCAGGCAATCCTCTATTCCTACGAAGGCGTCGGATCGAGTGGTACTGTGCCGTGGGGGGTGTGGGTATTACCGTTAGGGC
The DNA here is from genome assembly GCA_022567695.1 of Candidatus Poribacteria bacterium. GTDB lineage: Bacteria > Poribacteria > WGA-4E > WGA-4E > PCPOR2b > JADFGN01. Next base: position 19,878 of record JADFGN010000033.1, read on the forward strand.
TATGGACGCTGATGTTCATTGCGCTCTTCTGGACGATGCTGTGCCTCGTGGTAATCTTCCGGCGCCAGTGGGTCGATCAGGAACGGCTGGTGTTTCCCGTCGCTCGGTTTGGCCTTGAGATGGCTAGAGAAGCACCACAGCAATCGCTCATCGCACCGTTTTTCAAGAACCCGTACATGTGGGTTGGCTTTGGGCTTGCCTTCTTCTACAACCTACTGAATATCCTGCACGCCTTTGATTCCTCGATTCCTTCGCCCGGAAAAAATTTCAACCTCGGCATTCTTTTCACCGAACGCCCCTGGAGTGCAATGCGTCCAATCTCCTTCCAATTCCGTCCCGCAATTTTTGGACTCGCCTACCTGATGCCGCTTGATGTCAATTTCTCCGTGTGGTTCCTCTACTTCGTCTTGAAGATCGAAGCGGTTGTTACTTCAGCCCTTGGCTACAATCTGCCAGGATTCCCGTACGTCCATGATCAGAGCAGTGGCGCATTTCTCGCACTTGCAATCGCTTTTTTCTGGATCGGTAAGGGACAGATCCGCGATGTTGTAGCCAAAGCGTTTGGTTCTCAGGAGGTCGATGATAGCAATGAGCCATTGCCGTACCGAGTTGCGTTTTTCGGCGCGATTGGTGGAGTCGCGTTCATCTGTGTTTGGTGCATGGCGGCAGGGATGTCGATTGGAACAGTACTCATGTTCTTCGGCTTGATTCTAGGCTTCGCGTTAGTTTACACAAAGATCCGAGCAGAGGCAGGCGCACCAATGATCTGGCTTTTCCCTTACGGTGAACACAAGCGCATGATGCTGAACGCATTCGGACCAAAGGCATTTATTCACAAAGGTAGCCTCCAGAATTTGAGCGTCTTTGCCAATCTGACGTTCCTCTCTCGTGGGTATTTTCCAGCGTTTATGGCATATCAACTGGAATCGATCAAGCTCGGTGACGACGTAAAGATGAACCGCCGTGTCATGCCATTCGTAATCATGCTGGCACTTGTCGTTGGACTGGCAGGCGGATACTGGATGCACCTCGACGCTTTTTATGAATACGGTTCAAACATCCTCGAAGGAGGTGACGGTATCCGAGGCGGCACGCGAGGTGCAAGCCTGATTCGGCAGGAATACAATATCTTGAAAAGCTATCTGGTTTCCAAAAATTCACCGAATTATCTGCGCACTGGGGCAGTTGGATTCGGTTTCGCCTTCACTACGTTACTGGCAATTCTCCGCCGAAGTTTCCTTCAATTTCCACTGCATCCGCTTGGTTTTGCAATGGTGACTGCCTATGGTGATCCGTTATGGGGAGCATTTTTCGCGGCGTGGATGTTCAAGCTGTTGATCACCCGTTTTGGTGGAATCGGACTTTACCGCAAACTTATCCCTGGATTCTTAGGTGTTGCGCTCGGACATTTCTTTACCGCAGGCATTCTGTGGGGCATCTTGGGCACCATGGGAAATGAGATCTTTCGCGGATACGGCGTTTGGTTTGGTTGATTGCGTCGTGAAAGTTCAGTAACAGAACAATGATGCCTACTCCAAATTAATGCTGTTTTGGGTTCATGATTCTTCATCGCAATTTCTGCCTTTTTCAACCTATGGCTGGCATTATATTTGCTCAATTTTAGTAGTCGAGATTCCATTCCCGACGAGATGTTGTCAGCTATGGAAAGCTGACCTACAGTATCCCCTCATCACTTATTTAACAATGCATTAGCCTATTATAAAATTAAGCATTTTAGCCGACACGGTTAGCTCTTAGCTTCGTGCGTGTTGAAAGGAATGGTGTTTGTGCAAGTCTTAGCTGCAATCTTATCAAGTATCTGCCCTGGCGCAGGGCAAATTTACAACCGCGAAATCATAAAGGGAATTGACCTTATTCTCCTTCAATGTTTATTGGGTTTTTTAGCTTTTTCAAATACCCCAATCTGGTCTATAATTAGTATACTACTCATGTCTATTGTATGGATGTTTGGCGTTGTTGATGCCAGTAAAATTACGAACCTCCTCTATGTCGGTGGGAGGGATGAACATATTTACCGCCGTTTTGCCACTCTTGTTATTTGTTTGATTGTTGTTGCTGGAATTGCGCTAGGATCTGTAGTGTGGGCACTAAGAAATCACTACCTTCCGAGTGAAAAACCTTCACATGTGGCCCAACCGCAGATTCAACATGTGCACAGATTTATATAATGTATGTGTGACAAAATAGTGCAGTTATAGTTTCTTTGCAAGAAAACTCCGCTACTCCTCCATTCGATGAGCGGATGCCACCGCAACAGCAATTTTAACAAAACTGTAATCTAATGATAAAGATTTACAACGAATAGTCATTGCGCTCCAATGGATCTTCCGAATAATATTCGACAAATTCCCACTCCATGCCGTTGCTGTCTAGGTAGTAAATTCGTTTCCGATGTGGGTGAGGGGTGGCGACAAATCCTTCCTTATAACCAGCTTTTTCCAGCCTTTCGCGAACAACCTCCGCATCATCGACGACGAAACCGATATGATTGAGGCCCGCGCCCTGTCTTTGTGCTTCACGGTTGTCCTCGTTTAACGCCAGATAGGTAGAGTCTGTGCCGACATGAAGCCATCTATTTTCTCCTGACGTTTTGCCGCCTCTGACTTTAAAGTTTGGTAGAGCCGTGGTTAAAAATTTCACAGTTTCGTCGATGTTCTTAACCCGAATATTGACATGCTCCAATTGATTGGCCATGAGATTTCTCCTGTGTGTAGGTGAGGTAAGCAGTATAATTCATTTTCTAAATTATAGAATACAATCCACCTGATTTTCTAGAATATAATTCACGCCATCCGGTTTTGAACTGTTGCAATTTCAGAAATATCTGGACAACGTTACAAAATTGAGTTATCCTGTTGTGAGATCGGACTGGTTCAAAATTATCTTTTGGCACCACGCTCAAACACGAAAAATGAACCACTTTTTCTCACTAATCTTCAACTCAGGAGGCTCAATGATGGCCAATCATTGGCTTGATGCGGCAACAGCGACATGGGAAGAATGTCATGATTTCTTGAAACAGCACTCATGTGCAATCCTTCCGCTCGGCGCGACTGAGCAGCACGGTCCACATCTACCTCAAAATACCGATACGGTTATCGCCGAAGCCCTCGCGTCCCGTGTTGCTGAACAGAGCGTTGGATTGGTGTTACCGACCTTATCTATTGGATACTCATGGGTTTGGCGAGATTACGCGGGTTCGTTGACGTTCTCGTTCGATACATTCCGCGCGGTCATTAAAGACATCGCGCGAAGCTTAGATCGGAACGGTTGCTGTGCAATGATGACCATTACGGCTCATGGCGCAAATCCGCAACCTCTCAAATATACCGCACGTGAACTCGCTGATGAAATTGAGATGAAGATACTGCGTGTTTTCTATCCAAACCTGAGCGAAATCATTTCCGACGCCGAGTCGCCGACGTGGTTGCCAATGAATTTCCACGCTGAGGAGTTCGAGACTTCTGTGATGCTGTACTTACGTCCAGATCTGGTGCGGATGGACAGAGCCGTAAGGGAATACCCGCCACGTTCAATCGACTATGAGATGTCAGCGCTGCCGATGGGTGCGTTGAGTAAATCCGGTGTATTCGGCGATCCAACCGTTGCAACTGCGGAAAAAGGGGAGCGATGGTTTAATGCGTGTGTGGAGAGCATTGTGAATGTGTGGCAGGAGTTTCTGAACAGGCATTTAGGAATGATTTAATAAATCGAACACATCTGTTCGACCCACGGCGTAGGGGTGAGGCATGCCTCGCCCGAAATGTAGGAGTTATTTCGTAGCCATTCCTTAGGGTAAAACGTGATACGTATTTGCGCACATGGATTCTGGTTGGAGGGAAGCACATGGCAAAAGTGATGACCATACGAGGTGAAGTAACAGGGGATGAACTAGGCATCGTTGATTACCACGAACATTTATGCTTCGATGCGCCGGGATGGCTTCTGCGCGAAGATCGGGATTTCCGGTTAAACGATGTGGAAAAGTCAGCGGCGGAGCTTCGCACATGGGCACAGGCGGGAGGCAAAACGCTCATCGAAATGTCGGCGATCGACTTTGGACGAAATATCCATAAAGTAAAGCAGGTTGTTGAGCGTGTTCCCGACGTGCATATCATCGTTATCACTGGATTCAATAAGCCGTATTTCTGCGATCGATGGGTTTGGGAAACTGACGAAGCGGAATTGGTGAAGCGATGCATTCGTGACATCGCGGAGGGAATCGATGGTACGGACATGAAGGCGGGAGTCATGAAGGGCGGGAGTGGTTACAATACATTCAATGCGTACGATAAGAAACTAATGCGTATCGCAGCGACGGTTCACAATGAAACCGGTGTGCCGATTATCACGCATACCGAGGCGGGGACAATGGGATTTGAGCAGGTAGACTATCTCGCGTCGAACGGTGTTGAGCCTCGTCGTGTGTGTTTGAGTCACCTAGACCGTAACCCAGATTTCTGGGAGCATCGTCGAATCGCGGAAACCGGCGCATATCTGGGTTATGACTGCCCAGGCAAGGTGAAATATGGTCCCGACGAATTGCGTAATAATGTTTTGAAGCGATTGATTGACGCCGGATTTGGGAAGCAGATTTTGCTGGGCAATGACTTGGGGAGGCCAAGTTATTGGCGTAGCTACGGCGGTGGACCCGGTTTGGATTTCGTGCTGACAAAGTTCATCCCACGCCTGCGCGACGAAGGCGTTAGCGAACGTGCAATCGAGGACATGTTGGTGCATAACCCGTGTCGTTTTCTGACAGACGGAGAGTAGACTGACTGCGTTTCACGCAGTCATTATCGAAATGCGTGAGGAGTAACGATGAGTCACTTTTTCTGGGATGCGAGCGCGTTAACAAAGCGATATGTTGTAGAAGTCGGTACGCCACTTGTGAATGACTGGTTAGGTGAGTTCACTACAATGTAACGTAATGAATCGCTATCACTCAGTAGCAGATGTCCTTGAGTTTTGAGAGGATGTTCATGACAAAGGCACGCAATTCACCTTCGCTATATTCGTAGTCTTCGCGGGAGTTGGGATCTGGATTGAACACATCACATGCAGTAAAAGCTTCGTCTAGCAAGTCGCGCAATGACTGATCCGTTTCTGACAGCCCCCAAAGTGCGTTCCATTTCCTTGCGAATTCCTCTTTGGTAATTTCACCTTTCTTCAACGAGGCAATCAGCATCTCATCATGTGGGGCATTCCATGATTTCTTGATTTCGTAGTCCGAGTCGCGATTTCTTCGCCATAGTTCCATGAACTCTGTTACAAAAAATGCTCCTGAAAGCTTGCCGTCTACAAAACGAGTCATTAAATTGAGATAGCGATATTGATTTTTTTGAAATTTCATTGGACATTTCCTGATGTAAGAAGATGTTGAATTTGCGCTGGACTCAATCGCCAGCCACCAACAAAGTTATTATTTGCATCAACTATGACATTCAACCCCGTCGCTGGATCGAAATAATGGGTGACAGGGATTGTTCTACGATAAGTTCCTTTGATTTGTTGGGATGCTGGATGACCTACATGGTTTTGGATTGCCTGTTCAAATTGAGTTGCGATTTGCTTATTCCAATTCGCCGTAAAACCGAAGTCCTGCTTGTGTTTGGAATATGTGTGCTGTAGTTTTCGTGGATGGATATTGCACATATTACAGACGAGTTCGCGAAGAATTTTGGTGAGCGGCATCAATCAGAATGTCCGTGTCAACAATGGTTAATGTGTTCACAAATTACCCTCCCATTCACGACGCCGCAAGCTGCGTACCCATGCTGTACTATCCCGCATATCCTCACGTCCCCTCCACATGCCTATAAATGGTTCATCCGACAATCTGACTCGTTTGGTTTTTGGGACAACCTGCACGGTGGGATAACGTGTTTTCAGAAAAGCTATAAAATCAATGACTTGTTTCTGCGCCTCTATTGGCAAGGAGGCCATCTCTTTAAGAATATTAGAAGTTTCCATTTTTTATCTCACTTCCGACTTGTTTTGACCACAATATCATGTTACTGTCTAACGACCCAAGTTCAGTTGTCCGCTACGCGGACGAGCACGGCGGGGGATCGTCGAGCCCGGAGACGATTGGTCTTCTTACCGAAAAACGTCCGATCAACCAAAACCCTACGCAACCCCAAAAACATTCATAAAATCGCAGATCCCGCCGTCAACTGCAACGGCTGGTTAGGCGATACCTTGTGATTGACAATAGTCCGCAACTCGCCTCTCAAGCAACTCGATATACT
>JADFGN010000469.1 GCA_022567695.1 Candidatus Poribacteria bacterium
GCGAGAAACAACATACGGCTAACAAAAAAAATACCATTAAACAGACATTTATTTTGGGGCAATGGCATGGACTCTGTGGATTTTGGCTGTTGGTGCTTATGGAAAATCGGCATTTTCGGCAATCCGCCGAAAAAGGAATCCAGTGACAGCCTACATTTCTTATTGAGACTAAAGCAAAAAATGTGTCCGATAACTTTTGCGTGGTGAAACGGGATTAACGTCAGTTCGACGAACTCACGTTAAATTCGTTTAAAAAAGATTATCTTTACTTTATAATCAGGATTATAAATTTGAATTATCTGTCGTCATATTCTATAATACCTGCGATCGGCACAAGTCAATTAACGCAACCCCGACAAGAGAAACAACAGCCTGTTCGAAGTTCCCAATACCCAATAAATAAGGAGCCACAACTATGTCCCAATCAATGCATAATCTGTTCAATTCACTCCGATCATTTGAAAGCAATGGAAAAAAGGTACTTTACTATTCGCTTCCTGTGCTAGAAGAAGGCGGAATCGGTCCCATTTCCAAATTGCCAGTCAGTATACGAATCCTGCTTGAATCCCTTCTGAGAAACTACGACGACCATCAAATTACAGAGCAAGAGGTTGTTGAGCTCGGAAACTGGAACGCCAAACAGCCGAAAGCGTCCGAATTGCCTTTTAAGCCCGCACGTGTGATTGCTCAAGATTTCACAGGTGTCCCACTTGTCGTGGATATTGCGGCGATGCGATCGGCGGTTCAAGAACTGGGCGGCGACCCAAAAATTATCGAACCGCTTGTCCCCATAGACCTGGTCATCGATCACTCGGTCCAAATCGATGCCTATGGCACGGCAAACGCTTTTCAGATCAATACCCAAAGGGAGTTTGAGCGTAACCGAGAACGATATGAGTTTCTGAAATGGGGACAACAGGCGTTCAACAAGTTCAACATCATCCCGCCATCGATTGGGATTGTCCATCAAGTCAATCTGGAATACCTCGCTAAATGTGTCATGGCCGATCGGGTCAACGGCGAGCAAATCGCATATCCAGATACGTTGGTTGGAACGGATTCCCATACGACGATGATTAACGGACTCGGCATAGTCGGTTGGGGCGTCGGTGGGATTGAGGCAGAAGCCGCCATGTTGGGGCAACCGGTTTACATCCTGACTCCCGAAGTGCTCGGCGTTCGCATGATCGGCTCGATCAAAGAGGGCGTGACGGCAACAGATCTTGTCTTGACGGTTACGCAGAAACTCCGGGAAAAAGAGGTGGTCGATAAATTCGTCGAATTCTTCGGGGAAGGCGTCAAAGCTTTGTCGTTGCCCGACCGTGCGACAATCTCGAACATGTGCCCAGAGTATGGGGCGACAATCGGTTTCTTCCCACCTGACGAGGAGACGATGCGATACCTGCAACTCACAGGCCGAGAAGAGGCGCATGTGCAGATGGTCGAGGCGTATCTCAAAAATCAAGGGCTGTTCGGCATTCCAAAATCGGGTGATATTGAATATTCAGACGTGCTGACAATTGACCTCAGCGAAATCGAACCGAGCGTTGCCGGACCGAAAAGACCGCAAGATCGGATTGAATTATCGAAAGTCAAAGAAACCTTCACTGGCTTGTTGACTCAACCGATTACAGATGATGGCTTCGGCCTAACTCAAGAACAGATTGACGGTGACCGCGAAAAGAGTCAGGACTATCATGGCCTCACGCACGGTTCTGTTGTCATTTCTGCAATTACCAGTTGCACGAACACGAGCAACCCATCGGTGATGATTGGCGCAGGCCTACTCGCCAAGAAGGCCGTCGAAAAAGGACTCAAAGTTCCCGATTACGTCAAAACCAGTTTAGCACCCGGTTCACGGGTCGTCACCGAGTATTTGAGGAATACCGGTCTGCTACCGTACCTCGAAAAACTGGGATTCAACGTGGTCGGATACGGTTGTACAACTTGCATTGGTAATAGCGGTCCACTCAACGAAGTGGTTCAAGAGGCGCTCGACGAGCTAAACCTCGTCACTGCCAGCGTTCTGAGCGGCAACCGAAATTTTGAAGCGCGAATCCACCCGGAAGTCAAGGCAAACTTTTTAATGTCTCCGCCACTTGTCGTCGCCTATGGCATTGCCGGACGCATCGACATCGATCTCACCAACGAACCGCTCGGTCACAATGACGATGGGGAGCCGGTCTATCTCAGGGACATTTGGCCCTCTCGCCGAGAAATCGCAGATCTAATCAGCCAAACAGTAGACGCGAAAACGTTCAAGGAAATTTACGAGAAAATTGGCAGTCAAGCGCCGGAATGGGATGCATTGGAGGGTGTGACAGGCGAACTCTACCCGTGGAGTGAAGAAAGTACCTACATCCAGAAGCCTCCCTTCTTTGCCGATTTCAAGCGAGAACCTGCCCCGATTTCCGACATCAAAAGCGCGCGGATTCTCGGTATCTTCGGCGATTCGGTCACAACCGACCACATTTCCCCCGCAGGGCCAATCGCCCCAGACAGTCCGACAGGCCGTTACCTACAAGAACAGGGTGTTAGCCGGAGAGATTTCAATACTTATGGTTCACGGCGCGGCAATGACCGTGTGATGAGCCGCGGGACGTTTGCCAATCCGCGCGTTAAGAATCTCATGCTGCCCGGCGTCGAAGGTGGATTCACAATTCAGTATCCCGAAGAGAAGCAGACCACCATTTATGAAGCGGCGATGCACTACGTCGAAAATGGCATCCCAACCGTTATTTTCGCGGGGGGCGAGTATGGTATGGGTAGCTCGCGGGATTGGGCGGCGAAGGGACCGAAACTGCTCGGCGTCAAAGCCGTAATCGTTGAGAATTTCGAGCGCATTCACCGGAGCAACCTCATCGGGATGGGCCTGCTCCCATTGCAGTTTAAGGATGGTGAGAACGCACAATCCTTGAATCTGGACGGTAGCGAGATTATCAATATCACAGGTGTGGCAGGCGATATCCAGCCGGGGCAGACCGCCAAGATGGAAATCATCACTCAATCTGGGGAGAAGCGCGAAACGGAATTGCTTGTGCGAATCGACACGCCGATTGAGGTGGAATACTACAAGCACGGTGGAATTCTGGATTATGTCATTCGGAATCTGATGAAAGATGCGTGAAACGTAAAACGTGATGCGTAAACTTCCGTCCGAAAAGATTCGTGATTTTCAGATTAAGTCGCACTCGATTCTTGCTGTAGTCCTGCAACAATCCACTTTTGCAACAACTGAATGGAACTTATGTCTTTTTCCAAAGCCAACTCCCGGATGCCTTGCAGAATGCTTTCATCCAGCGGCATAACAAGCAGATGTTTTCGAGGGACAAAGCTGATTTCAACTTCATCATTCTCCATGTCATCCCAAAAATCTGCCGAATCGTGAGTTGACCAAAACTCCTGAATTTCCTCTTCGCTATTGAATTTTGGTATCTTTGCCATGCGTATCACCTCTGCAAATAAAGCCGTCTTTCACGGGGCTTCATATCTCGTGCGCTAATAACGCGGACTATACCGCCGCCTAAATCAAGATAGACCACAAAGAGATAACGTCCCGCTTCCGTCTGACCATATACGTATCGGGTACCATCCCTGCCTCGCCTGAAGTAGGGGTCGGATAAAAAAACAGGCTCAACTCTGTGATTAGCAGAGCGAGCCTGTAAGAGACTGAGGGGCAGAACGGTAAAGAAACTACTCTTGGTGCAGCGTAGGAGACCGTTTCGGAGGGCCGAACTCCTGCTCGGTTAGAGGAATGGCTTGCTTCTGGTAGACTTGTACCCGATAGGAGCCGGTGTCTGGTATGAACATCAGCCCATCTCCATTGACCACCACCGATTTCGGGCGTCTCAAGTATTTCTGTGGCTCGAGGTCTGCCATATCCCTCAGACGATTTGGGCCAGCGTTTGTCATCATGTAAGAAATCGCAGCCTTTGACAGCGTTGCGTCCCCCATGAATTTTTGTACGTACCTCGGCTCAGAATTGAACAATTGTACGCGGTCATTTCCCCAGTCAGCAACGTAAATATCGCCGTGAGTGTCTACCGCCACGCCGGTGGGCCTATTGAACTCGCCGTCTTCGCTGCCCGACTTGCCAAACGCAAAGATAAACTCTCCATCAGCCGTGAACTTCTGCACCCGATCATTCCGCCAGTCTGCGACGTAAACGTCTCCGAGTTCATCCACAGTGATTCCCCATGGCATGTTGAACTCGCCTTCTCCATCCCCGAAGCTACCCCACTTTGAGATAAATACGCCGTCCTTGGTAAACTTCTGGACTCTGTGATTCAGACTGTCGGAAACGTAGATATTCTCTTCGGCGTCGAAGGCGATGCCGGCCGGTCCATTCAGTTTTCCATCTCCGTCGCCGTACTCTCCCCAGCTGCCCAGGGACTCGCCATCTTTGTCGAATGATGAGATACAATGCTTCGCCTCATCAGAGATGTAAAGATTCTCCTCGCTATCGGCAATGATTGCAACCGCCCACGTGAACCCGCCGCCGATGGTGCCCAAGTCTTCGTCATCCACAGTATACTTTCTGATCATCGACGAGTCTTGGTTTCGACACAATATGTACACGCGGCCTTCGGAACCTAACGCAATATCGATGGGAAAGTTAGTGTGTCGCCTCATACCTAAAGTTTTGAAAAATGGAAAACCTGCTCGTAGCAGTCCATATGGTCTGCTCATGATTCACCTCCTAAAAATATATTGAAAATTGAAGATTAAAGATTGAAGATTATTTTTGTTGAGCCGTTTTCCTTGAGGCAGCAAATATCGAAACCAATTCGTGCGCCTCTTTCAACAGGTCATCAGCCAAATGAGATTTAACCAAATTTTCATCCACAGCAAATTCGATCCAGAACGCGGATTCGTCCGCTTCCTCAAGGACGATGCTAATTTTTGCAGCGAAACTGGAGCGGGATTGGGCGAAACACGATGCGCGATAGTTTGCGGCAACAGAGGTAGAAGATCGAATGAGCTGCCCGGAGATATGCTTGCCAAGTTGTGTTTGGGGCAACACTAAGGCAAGTTTAACACATCGGTGTGCAAACACTTTTGTGCGACATTGTAGTTCTTTCTTATCCATCGCATGTCTCCGCTCATAATCTTCGCTTGGAACATATTTCAGCCAACAAATCTTCAATCTTCAATTTTCAATCGAAAGGATGGATCTGTTCAAATGTTCCATCGACTATCAGGGTGGGGTCTAGTCCCATCCACTGCTCCAGGACTGTTGAGTATACGCCACGGAAATCGATCGTATGCTCCAGGTCTTCGCCGTTGGCCCATCGAGAGGGGTCAAGGGATGGGTACTCTGCGTATAGTCCGCCATTAACACCATCCCCGATGATGAACGCGCCACCACCTGTGCCGTGGTCGGTGCCGCTGGCGTTGTCCCTGATACGTCGGCCGAACTCTGAGAAGACGAGCATCACTACCTCTTCCGAAGCGTTATGGTCTCGTAAATCTTGGAAGAAATCACGAATTGCTCCCGATAGCGCTGTCAGCAGTTTCGGATGCGAGGGGACTTCATTTGCATGATGGTCGTAGCCGCCATGCTGCGTGTAAAAGACCCGTGTTCCGAGGTCGGCAAGGTGAACCCGCGCGACGTCCCTCAAGCTCTTCGCTATCGGATTGTCAGCGTACTCCACTTTGGACTTATACAGCACCGGGGCCTTCTTTAGTTCGTCGGAGCCTTTAATGACATCGAGGCCGGTTTGCGACAGGTAATCCATCACGATACCGCTGCCAATGGCAGGGCTGTACATTTCCTTGAATATTTCAAGGGCTTGCAGTCGCTGCGGGTCTTCCTCGATACTGGTCATCAGTCCGTAGGTGTCCAGGTTGTCGACAGATGTAGCAGGTACGCCGGAAAGGGCCAGTGCCCTAGAGAGCCCCTTGCCGAGGTTGATGCCCGTCAAGACGTTCTCTCCTTTCGGGTCCAATTCCCGAATCACTCTGCCCACCCAACCCTCTGTGCCGATTTCCACAGGTTCGCACGTGTGCCAGAC
>JADFGN010000470.1 GCA_022567695.1 Candidatus Poribacteria bacterium
AGACTGCGTCAGCGGAAGCTCAAATCCCTGTTCTTTTGCCTCATCAAGAAAGTAGGGTAATTCGGGAAACTTGACGACCATACTTTCCGCTTTTCCATCGATAACCTGTTGAGCAATCGCGCCAAACTGCTGCCGCCAATTTCCATCCCCACCCATGACAGCGCGAATCGTCTCAGGAGACACTCCTGATCGAACGCCAAAAGCCATCGCCTCTAAATAAGCAGCAGTCCCCAATCCCATAGCGAGTTGATTGACACCCTTGACCACTTGCCCCGCGCCGCTTGGACCACAGTGTACAACTTGCTCTGGATTGCCCAGAGTTTCCAGTATTGGACGGCACCGGGCAACGGCAGATTCGTCACCTCCCACAAATATGTAAAGCATGCCCTGTTTCGCACCCTGCGGACCACCACTGACTGGTGCATCCACCAACATGGCCCCTTTTGTTGCGAGTGCGTTTGCCAGACGTCGTGTTTCTGGGGCGGTGGTTGTGCCCAGATCAATAAATGTCTGCCCGGGACGTGCATGAGGGAGAAAATGGTTCTCTGCAACTTCTACAAATATTTTAGACGAACGCAAGCTGGTTAAGACAATCTCACCGCGTTGGATGACATCATCAATATCGGTACCAGCGGTTGCACCAGCTGAAACACATGCTGCAAGCCGTTCCGAGTTTATATCAAAACCAATCAGTGGATAACCGGTATTTATGAGGTTGCGTGCCATTTGTCCGCCCATCGCCCCTAGCCCAATAAAACCGATTATAGGTCGCTTAGATTCCATGCGAAATTCTCCTGGCATAATAGAAATGTTAGGATTTTAGGTTTGAACAGTGGACTACATTTTTGAAATCAATCCACGAGTTCATGTTTCGATGATGTCGCTTTTCATATCATGCCGCGCAATACACGCGACGTGGTGTTGCGAGCTAAGTTCTAGCAACGGCGGTGCTTCTCCCTGGTTGCATGCCCCGGCTATCGCTTCCTGGCATCGCGGATGAAAAGCGCAACCCGGAATCCTTTGGAAGGGCTCGGGGATAGAACCGGCAATGACCTTGAGCTTTGCCTTTGGCTGTGTCCCGCGTCCAGGAACCGATTGTAAAAGTGCCTGCGTATATGGGTGTTGTGGATTGGTAAGGAGTTGCTCCATGGGCGCCTGTTCAACCTCTCTCCCCATGTACATTACTGCTACCTCATCTGCCATCTCCGCAACAACCCCAAGGTCGTGGGTAATCAACAGAATAGACATCCCAAACTCCGCCTGTAGCTCACGCATCAGCGCAAGAATCTGTGCCTGAATGGTTACATCAAGTGCAGTTGTTGGTTCATCAGCAATCAGCAAGGCGGGCTGACAGGCCAATGCCATAGCAATCACAGCGCGTTGCCGCAAGCCGCCGCTCATCTCATGCGGGTATTGCTCAAACCGACCTTTAGGATTTGGGATGTCGACCTGCTCCATCATGTGGATGGCATGTGATTTTGCCTCCGTTTTTCTCATCTGCGTGTGAAGCGTCACCGCTTCCATGATTTGTTTGCCAACAGTATGTACCGGACTCAGAGACGTCATTGGTTCCTGAAAAATCATTGCAATTTCTTTCCCACGGATCTCTCGGATAGCCTTCCCATCTTCCTCAAGGTTAGTGAGTACAACGTCTCCATCCGACCGATGGAGCACAATCTCGCCGGATACAATCTGCCCTGGCGGTGATACCAATCGGAGTATCGAAAAAGCGGTCACGCTCTTTCCACATCCACTTTCGCCTACGATAGCAACTGTTTTCCCTCGCGGAATCTGTAGGCTCACTCCGTCCACGGCACGCACTGTACCTTCATCAAGAAAAAAGTATGTTCGTAGGTTATGTATGGTTAGTAGGGGACTCATAAAGTGGCCTTTTCTAATACGACTTTGTCACATCTGTGGGAGAGTCTTCCCAGACTCGATACGGATTCCCTTCATTGCGAGACGGATCTCGCTCCCACAGGAATGGGGGTTGAAGTTGGCAATTTTAATGTGGCAAAGTCAAGCTACATGGCGGGATTTTAGGGATTATCCTCCGAGAGATGGATTTGGAGGTTTTAGGGATACGGCTATTTTAGTTGCCTACTCGTCATATTTCTGAATGTAGAGATCTGTGATAAATTCTCGAATCTCAGCGACGCCCTTTTTGAGTTCTACGAGGTCCATTCTGAGCTCACTGAGATCTGTTTGGATTTTTTTAGGTCTTTATTACCAACTTCTCCTCCATATCTCTGAAGCCACCTATCATAGAAAGCCAGCGCAAACCACCAAACACAGCGATTCCACCAATCCACAAAATGCCTGTCAAGAATGCATGCCACATAATTAACCTCCGTTTTCAGTAGGTGAGGGGTTGAGGCTATTACTCCGAATCGGTAATCTCTTTACTTTAACTCCCGATCGTTCTGCTGAATGTAGAGATCTGTCACATATTCCTGAATCTCAGTGACCCGTTTTTTTATTTCATTTAGATCGGCTCGGATCTCCATCAGATCCCCATGGTCGGCTCCGTTGCCTTTCCTCTCAACCCGCTTTTTGAGGACATCCCCTACAGTGCAAATGGCTACAATTAGGACAATCATTAAGAAAACACCTTCGAGAAACATTTCTTTTCCTCCATTTTACCGTTTAGAAATTATTGAAAATTTTAACGCCTACTCCAGCTTTTTGTCATGCTGTTGGATGTAGAGGTCTGTTACATACTCCCGAATTTCAGCCACGCTTTTTTTGAGTTCGTTGAGATCTGCTTGCATCTGTGCCGAATCTGCTTTCCCAGCTTTATCCTTTCGCTCAATTTTTCTTCTGATTAAATCGCTAATAACGGCAATCGCTATAATAGCACATGTGAATCCAAATGCCTCTTCACCGTGCATTCTAAAAGGCCATATCATTACGGCCATAACAATAACAAATGCCATGATAGTGTATATTGCGCTCGTCAAGCTTTAACCCTCCTTAACTTGTTCGTTTTTACCGTCCTTGGATCTGCGCTCATAATTCATAATAACCAAGTCGGCGATATGCTCACGAATTCCATCTAAATCTTGAGAAATTCGACTGAGATCTGACCTCAACCGATCGTACGTCTCCTTTGTCTGATTCGGATGGTATCCACTCTTTTTTAGGGAATAAGATGTCCCCAACCAGATGGAAACGAGTACGGTAAACGTAACCGTACACATTACAACAGCAACAATCGATATAACAAACGACATCTGACGCCCCTCCCTTCAGCTAATACGCAGTATCCTTTGTGGCAATGATAAGTTCAGCAATTTGGTCTTTGAGATCGCCGATGTCCTGCTGAATCCGAGTAATGTCGTGTTGGATTTGCTCAAGTTCACGCTTGGTTGCTCCTTCCATAAATCCACGCTTTTTAGCGGCGTAGGATGTCCCAAGCCAAATGGATCCGAGTGTAATTATTGTAACGCTTCCAAATACGATTGAGATAAGTGTGACTACACCAGCCATTTTCATATCTCCTACTTTTTTTATAGTTAACACGAGGCGTAATCTAACGGTATGCCGTACCCAAAAATAACAATCAATATGATAATTTGATTATAAGATTCTTGCCACTTATGCCTACCATGAGCGTGATTGCGCAACATTCTGCGCTTCTCTTCTTTCTCGTGGCCTTACACATAGCTCATAGACGAGTTGTTCCAATATACAGTCCGGATCTAATCGGCTACTCTTGAGCTGTATATCCGCATTCAGCGTTTTTTCCAAATCTTGAATCAATTCCTCCGTACCGAAGTGAGGCAAGGATTGGATTATTTTATAGGCAGCATAAGAATTCTGTTTGAGGAGATTGATCTGGGGGGATTTGGGAAGGACATCTCCCATCCGTGACGCAAGCGGTTTAAACACCCTTTGTACAAAATCCGAATAATTCATCCGGCCGTCGTTCAGTTTCAACTCTCCTTTTTCGACGAGCAGTTTGGCTTGAAGCGCGAGCCGGATTTGCCGGGCAATCAATGCGTTAACTTTAATTGGTGGTTCCCCACTCTCCAGCACGCTGTGAAGACTCGCCAGAGCTTGGGAAACCGATCGTTTTCCAATTGCATCTGTGAGTGCGAAGATGTTGTCAAAGCTGCTTTGAACGACCAAATCTTGCACATCTTTCTCATCAATCTGTTGCTTCTCCCCAACAAAAGCGATCATCTTTTCAATTTCTTCAAAGATGGTATGCATATCGTTGCCCGTACGCTTTCTTAAAAGGTTAAAAGCACCAGGCGTGATTTTTTTACCGAATTTCTCAAGTTTTCTGGATATGCCTTGAAAGAGCACGTCTTGTTGAAGGGTTCTTCCGGCCTCCAGCGCAGTGAACGAGACATATCTCCCGACGCGGTTGATTGCTTTGACAAGCCGACTTCGTGCATCAACAGTACCTTTGAGGATAAAGATTAACACACTTGTCTGCGGTAGCGTCCCCTGTAACCACTCCATGAGCAACTCCGTATCGTCAGCACTCCCGGATAGACTCTGTAGATTATCCACTTGAGCGGCGAGCTGCGGTAGGCGCTGTAGGAACTCGATGTCCTCTGGACTCACACCATCTTTGTGTTCTTCAGTAAAATCTCGGAGGGCACTATTGAAACTATGGCTCTGGTCGGCGATCTCCTGTGCTGAAATGCCTAAAATCTTGACCATGACAGAAATCGCCTTTTGCGGATTGGCATCCGCCGCGTCAGCAGCGTTTTGCATTAGACTGAGTGCGGATGTGTTCTTTTGGGTTCGCGCTTTGAACACCGTTGATTGGCGCACCACAACGACACGCCAATCTGACATCACAGGGTAAATCTCAACAGCACTCAAAATATCACGCACGGAAACTGTTATGCCTTCCAAGAAATCCACGTTGAAATCACGGGTACTTGGGTCTAAGAGCGCATCGAGCATCCCCTTGAGGGTGTTTTCGATGAGGAAATTTTCTTCGCCGCATAGGAGGTAGACCGGATAAATTTTACCGCTTTGAACTTCTTTAAGAATGTTCGGTACTGAAGAAGATCGCTGTTTCATAAATTTCTCAGAGGCGAGTTTAGGTTGGTGCTGTCCGACAAAATGGAAGACAGCACCTCACCTTCGGAATCATTCCTTATTTTACCTGGTAAGCTACAATCAAACCCCATTCACCGGCAGCCCAGCAGTTATCTTTGTCCACAGCGTGAATCGCTTTCAAGGCCGTCGATCTGCCGACTTTTGTGGCAGTCCATGTCTGTCCGCCATCAGTCGTGTGAAAAATTGTTCCATAATCAGCTGCCGCCCAACCGATCTGCTCATCAACAAAAACGATGTCATGTAGGTTGTCATAAGAATCCGTTGTCTGCTGAGTCCACGTTGCGCCGCCATCCGTTGTATGGAGAATCAAGCCCTCTTGTCCAGAGATCCAGCCGATTTTCTCGCTGACAAAATGTATCCCCATCAAGTTATTGTCGACGCCCTCGATCGTTCGATTTTCCCAAGTTTCTCCACCATCCGTCGTGTGCATAAGCGTACCAAACGAACCAATAATCCAACCCTGCGTTGGTGAGACAAAATAGATGCTTTTGAGATTATTTCGAGTGTCACCCACTCGAACCCGTTCTCCTCCACCTACCCAAGTTTCTCCGCCATCAGTCGTTGTGAGAAGCGTGCTATTCTCGCCGGTCATGAATCCTACCTTATCGTCAATCATCCACGTATCTGTCAGACGGGCCCGGCGACGGCGACCTCCTTCAGCCCCCCACGTCTTGCGTGCCCACGTTTTGCCTCCATCTTCCGTCTTGAAAATCGTGCCACCAACCCCTGTGATAAAACCAACATTTGCATCGCGGAAATAGAGATTCCAGAAGTCAACGGGACGTTGCATCTCAACCTCTTTCTTTGTCCACGTTTTGCCACCATCAGTTGTGTTCAAAATCAAGCCTTGAAATCCAACAACCCAACCGTTTTGTGCATCTACAAAATGCACGTCCTGGAGATCGCCTTCAACTCCGT
>JADFGN010000471.1 GCA_022567695.1 Candidatus Poribacteria bacterium
ATTCCCCTGCTTAATGAAAGTAACAAGAGCTGCCATTGTGTAAAAAAATACAACGAATATCTTAATCGCATTGGTACGAACCAAATCAAAACCGTTGATCAGTGTCAGAGCGGGAATGATAAGGAATCCAACGCCCGCCTGAATAAATCCTCCGTGAATCCCAATAAAGAAAAAAACAATCATCGCGATAATCTTACGAGTGGTGCTAAGATTTTCAGTTCCAGCATGCAGCCGTTTGGTTGGGCTGAAAAGGATTAAACACAACATCGCAATCATGATTCCAGACAGGAGACGCTTGAAGACGGCTTCATCAATGTCAACTGCAATCTGTGCACCGATAAGCGCGCCAACGCTAGCCGGCAAAACAAGCAGAATGCTGTATCGAAACTGGGAAACTCCTTTGCGGTGGAAACCGACAATGCCAGTAGCGTTTTGCACGAAGATTGCGATTCTGTTCGTACCATTCGCCGTCGCAGCAGGCAAGCCCAGAAAGATCAGAAAGGGAAGGGTAAGTAATGAACCACCTCCGGCAACCATGTTGATAAAGCCAGCAAACGAACCGGTAACCAGAATTAACAAAATTTTCCAAAGATGTTCCATGAAGATAAGGGGAGATAAAAATGAGGAAATTGGGAAGCTGAGAAATTGAAGTCATGCGTAAGGAAAGAGGCCTTCTTAGTGTGCATTACCCATCACGCATTACGTTTAATTTCTTTCCAGTTCTTTTAGTTTCCTTTACGGGAACCGTCCACCTGGTACCTCCTGAACGATTACCCTTTACGTTTTACGCCTTACTTATACATTGTCTGTCTTCGGGTTCCGCTGCTGAAGATATTCGGGTCTATCATGACATTGATGCAAGCTGGCTTTCCTGAATCGCGGGCACGTTCCAGCGCAGGTCGAATCTGTTGAGGCTCAGTGACATGTTCTCCGTATCCGCCCATTGCTTCCACGATGCGGTCATAGCGGGTTGGGGCAAGCAGGTTCGCAACGTTACCTCGTTCGGAACCGTATTTCTGAATTTGCCCGAACCGAATCTGATTCCAAGCGGCATTGTTACCTACCACGCCGATGACAGGCAAATTGAACCGTATCAGCGTATCGTAGTCGAATCCGGTGCAACCGAATGCGCCATCACCGAAGAGAAGGACGACCTCTTTTTCGGGACGAGCTATCTTCGCAGCAATTGCAAATGGTGTCCCGACGCCAAGCGTACCGAGCGGCCCAGGGTCCATCCAATGTCCCGGTTGACGTGGCTGAATCGTCCTGGCGGAGATCGTGACCACATCGCCGCCATCACCGATAAAAATGGTATCTTCGGTGAGGAAGTCGTTTATCTCATAGGCAAGGCGGAGTGGGTGAATCGGCACGGCGTCAGAATGCAAGAAAGGTTCGGCTTCTTTGTATTTCGTCTCTTCGACTTCACGCAACTGTTTGAGCCACTCCTTGCTTTTTCTGGTCGGCGTCATGGCAGCGGTAAGCTGTTCCAACACTGCGCCTGCGTCACCGACTAGGCCGATGTCCACATCGCGGTTGTGCCCTAATTCTCCGTAGTCTAAATCGACTTGAATCACCTTGGCATCTTGGGAGATTCGATTTCCATAGCCGAGGCGAAAATCGAACGGCGTACCAATTATCAATGCCACGTCCGCCTGAGAAAGTGCGTGAGACCGCGAGTAGTTCATGTGGAATGGCCAGTCACGCGGCAATCCACCGCGGGCCGCGCCGTTTAAGTAAATCGGAATCTCTGACCGTCTGGAAAATTCGAGCAATTGCGTCGTTGCACGGCAGTGCCAAACTTGGCTTCCCGCCAACACTGCCGGCTGCTTTGCATGACTCAACCAATCAGCGGCCTGTTGTACCAATTCCGGATCGCCATGCATACGCCCACGCGAACGGTATTGAGTTGGAAACATCACCCCTTCCTCGTCCACTTGTGCGTCCAGCACGTCACGCGGGATTTCCAAAAAAGATGGTCCAGGACGACCGTTGTAAGCTTCGCGGAACGCCATGCTAATTAGCTCTGGGATGCGTTCAGTGTCCAGAACTGATGTTGCAAACTTGGTGATGGGCTTCATCAATGACACATGATCAAGCTCTTGCAATCCACCTTGATGGTACTGTGTACGTGCGGCTTGTCCTCCGATAAGTAGCATGGGCGACTGCGCACGAAAGGCATTGGCAACACCCGTTACTGTATCCGTTGTGCCGGGGCCCGCCGTGACAACAGCTACGCCGGGTATGCCCGTCACCCGCGACCAACCATCGGCGGCATGGGCAGCGGTCTGCTCATGACGAACGTCAATAATCTTGATTCCCTCATCAATGCAACCGTCGTAGATGTCAATGATATGACCACCGCAGAGGGTGAATATCGCTTCGACCCCCTCCTGCTTGAGCGCACGCGCAACCAAATGTCCACCGCTGATCTTTGCCATAATTGTGTTAGCGAAGGGAACTCCTCCCATTGTTTCGGGTTGAGAGTTCGCTTCTTCCTCCTTTGATTTTGCTTTAACGGGCTGATAATGGTTTATTCCTCTAAGGTCATACAATATTAAATTTCAGATTTCAACTGTTCAATCTGCTCTTTTGGAAGTGCTGTAATTTCAGATATCAGAGAGATTTGCATTCCCTTAGAAAGCATCCCCTTTGCCACTTCCACCTTGCCTTCTGTCTTACCTTTTTCAAAGATTTCCTTTCTTTCTTTTTTTAACGCCGTGACTAACATGGTTTTTACCTCCTCTTGGGTTAGATAAACCTGTTCTAAAGACCGATAATCACTAGAATCAATCCGCCCGTGTGTCGCCAACTGTTTGAACCAATTTAACAACAACGAGACCGCTTGCTTGTCGGCTTCAGCTTCAAACAGATTTATCAATTCGGTTTCTAACAAATCTATATCGTAATGAGACTCGGCCAGAAACAGAGTAGAAACGATGTTTCGAATTGTCAATAGAGCTTCTTTGCTATATTGGTTCTCGGCAATCAGAAAGTATTGAAAATCCAGCGAAAACTGAGCCAGTGAAGGATTTTCTTCTATTAGATTCTTTAGATTAACCGGAGCTGTCCATAGACGCTCTCCATTATAAAGGACAATGGGAAAAACAGCAGGTAACTTCTTGACTCCTTTATTCGAGGTCAGGTAATCCATGTAAAAGTTGGTGATGTAATTCAGAACGCGGAGTGCCATGAAATCGTCAACCGTTGACTGAAATTCAATGAGGATGTAGATGTAAATCTCACGCTCTTTTAACCCGACCTTGTAGAGGAGATCGCTTTCAGTTTCTTTGTAATGCTCGGAGATAAACGACTTATCAATCGTCTGGCAACTTTCAAAATCCAAGTCATCGACCCAATCTTCTTTGACGAAGGTGGTAAGCAGTTGACGAAATATGGTCTGATTCGAGAACAGTTTCTTGTAGCCGCTATCGTGAATATTCATCAACTTTATTACGCCTCACGGAAATGCGCTGACACAATACGTCGTTGGATCTTGCCTGTCGCTGTTCGCGGCAGCGTGTCCGAAATATAAAGTTTCTTAGGCGTCTTGAAATCCGCAAGGTGGTCACGACAGAAAGCAATGAGTTCTTCCTCGCCCGCTTCTCCTTTGAGGACGACGGCGGCGTGCACCTCCTCGCCGTATTTTTCATCAGGCACACCAAAGCAAACTGCTTCCGCGACGGCCGGATGTTCGAGCAGTACCGCATCCACTTCAAGCGGCGAAATCTTCTCGCCACCGCGATTGATAAGTTCTTTGAGGCGGCCTGTCAAGGTCAGATAATTATCTTCATCGATGAACCCCTGATCGCCGGTTCGGAACCATCCTTTTGTGAACGCCGCGGCATTCGCTTCAGGATTGTTATGGTAACCTTTCGTTACGTTGCGACCTCGAATTGAGACTTCGCCTTGCACACCCTTCGGAAGTTCAACATCTTTCTCGTCGAGGATAGTGATCTCTACGCCTGTTCCCATGCCGACTGTGCCCGGTTTACGGATGCCGGGCGGAAACAGATTAGAGGACATCTGATGTGATGCTTCCGTCATGCCGTAGGCTTCAAGGACAGGCGCACCGAATCTCTCTTCCAGCCGCGACAATACTGCGGGTGCAAGCGCGGCACTGCATGATCGGATGAAGCGTAGCACGCCGTTTGGCGTAACGTCATCGTCAGCGCGTGCCAGCAGAATCTGGTGGATTGTCGGTACTGCTGAATACCAGTTGACACCGTGCGCTGTGACGTCTGTCCAAAAGCGACTCGCCGAAAAACGGGGTGGGACGACCACTGCGCCGCCAGAACTCAGCGTGGAGAGCATTGCACCTAGCAAGCCATGAACGTGGAACAGCGGCATGACAATCAGACTGACATCTTCAGGCGTGAGTTCGTAGGTGTTGACGATGTTGCCCAGGGAGGTTGTCAGGTTGCCGTGAGTCAGTGGCACACCTTTCGGGCGGCTCGTTGTCCCGCTCGTGTGCAGGAACAAAGCGACATCATCCGGTTGCGGCCCGTCGTCGCTTACGGATGCGGATGTTGCAGACGGCGGTTCCAATTGCACCACCCCATTTGCATCAAGACGCACTTCCCAAATCGGCACATTCAACGCCGCCGCTGCTTCACGTGCGGGGTGTTCGCCATGCGGCACGATGACGGCACACGTCTCGGTGTCTTTCATGTAGAATTGAAATTCCTCGGCTGTATACGCCGGGTTTAGCGGAGCAGCAATTCCCCGCGCCCACGTCACCGCCAGAAACGTTGTGAGAAATTCCAACCCGTTGGGCAATACGATAGACACCGAATCGCCTGCTCGAATGCCCCCTCGTTTCAAAGTTGCCGCGAGCGATTCAACCTGGGCTCTCGACTCTGCATATGTCAGCGTCGGACCGCCGTCGGGAATAATCACTGCTGTTCTGTCCGCATAGTTAGATGATAGTAATTCTGCGAGGGTGGACAAGATTGTTCCTCCTTACTCGTATAAATGTAAAGTTAGTTATTTAGACGTGGTGCCTAAGTAGACGATTACGAAAGAGGGGATAAATCTTTACTGAGCTTTTTCTATTTTCTCCAAAACTTCCTTATTGAATTATTTTTCAAGAGCGATAGGCAGATTTATCGAAATCATTTTGTCCTCCTGACGAGAGCTTCTAGAAACATCCTAGCCAAAAGGACATTGAAGAAGCATTATAACAGCACCCCGACATTCCCAGCGTTAGTGCTAAGGTTGAAGAAATCGTCAGGAATTATCAGCTATAGAACCATAGGGCGGGTCGAAAAGGTACTCCATCTTGTACCCTCATCCCTTGATTGCGTTAAGACTGGATTAGCTTTTCTAAAGCCTTTCGCTCTGCTTCCGTAAGTTTACATGATTCTGGATGAAGGTGGATTTTAAATCTATCAATATCTGATAGATTTCTTCTACGGCATACCATTATGGCACTGATGCGAGAACTCCTCCGAAAAAAACCATCGTTACGTCGGACGGGCAAAACACTTTCTACCTCTCCTGTTTGATCTTCAAAGGTAAATTCGTGAACTAGCTTTCCATACAGTGCATCAGCAATATCGTCATCATCAACTGAATGAAAGGTTTCATCAATCCATACCACATTGACATCGTCTGTTTTTAACTGTTGCCTCGCCCTCTCTAGAGACCGATTGAGAAGGTCATCGTCCTTTATGACAATTGCTGGCAGCGAAATCATAGTCATTGTCTTATTCCCTATATTTGGATGAATCGACACCTCCGCCTGATAGCTGTATTGCCCATGAGCATTATCAGGGTGGGTGAAAGTCAACTTATTCGTACACGGAAGAGACTGTCGGATTCTCGCCGCTAAGGGTTTAATTGACTTATTGGCAAATTTACTACCGAGCTGAATTGATATAAAGAATACGCCCGGTATTTCTTTTATCTGTTTCTTTATTGTGTTTATCAGTCGTGAGGTTTGATCGTCTTCCTCGTTAGATGTGTATTTGGCCTGTAATGTCTTAACTTCAATGTG
>JADFGN010000472.1 GCA_022567695.1 Candidatus Poribacteria bacterium
CAATCGCTTCATACGATGCGGTGTGGAAACGCGCCAAGTAGCCGTACCCTAAATTTGCACCAAAGTCGCGAGTATTGGCCCATGTCAATAACGCCGAAAGGCGTCAGAGCGGCTCGGCTATGAAGTCTAAGAAACCCGTCTAAGACTCTTGTGGTTGTACCCGCTTTAAGCGAGGGAGAGCTTGAGAGAGGACGATAACTTCTTAGAACCTGCCGGATTCATCCGTGCAGAGTTTCAGAACACTCCCTTCTCACAAACGGGCACAACTGGGAATCGCCCGTACCTTCCAAAATATTGAACTGTTCAAACACATGACCGTTCTTGATAATTTTATGCTTGGTGCTCATATCCACATGAAATCGTCAATCCTCTCCGGAAGTATCTACTGGAAATTTGCTGAAAAGGAAGAGATTCGGAATCGTGAAAAAATTGAAGCGATTATCGATTTTCTTGAAATTGAACATATCCGATACCACCTTGTGGGGCAACTGCCTTATGGTCTTCAGAAGAGGGTTGAACTTGGCAGGGCGCTCGCGTTGCAGCCCCAAGTCATCTTGATGGATGAGCCGATGGCGGGGATGACTATTGAAGAAAAGGAAGATATAGTCAGATTCGTCATTGACATCAACGAAGAGCGTGAGGTCACCGTTGTTCTGATCGAACATGATATGGGCGTCGTGATGGATATTTCGGATCGAATTGCGGTGCTTGATTTCGGCGAAAAAATCGCTGAAGGAAAGCCGGACGAAGTGAGAAATAATGAAAAGGTGATAAAGGCTTATATCGGCAAAGGATTTTAACCCCCACGAGAAGCTATCGCGCGGTAGCTAAAGAACGTGAGTTCGACGTAAGAAGCCAGTGTTGATGCGGATATTGCCTGTACTGAGCTTGTCGAAGTGATAACGTGGGAGCATTCAAGCGTGGGAGCGAGGAAAGACTTACACTGACTCAGCTCCGGGTTCGCCTTCCCTCACACACTCGCATACCTGCTCGTGGTCTACATCCTTATATCGAACTGACGTTACTACTACCATTTGAGAGCAACAGATTACTCAGCAACAAGGAAGATGATTATTCTGAAGTAGAACCCAAAACATAACCGAATCGCACTGACTTAACAGGGGTATGCGTTTAGCTGCTGAGGGTAGTCCTCAGCATTCTAAATGTATTTAGTCCTCTTAATCTCCACGTAGCTAGTACTGACATTATTGTTTCTTTCATCCTTACCCCTTTCTCATTCCATTAGGTGACAATTACTTAAGATCGATGCAGGTCACACATAATCATCCCATAAGCCTGTTCCCCATCACGTTTAACATTTCCAATGACTCATTATTTCCTTTCAATCTCTCTGCTATCCGGTTCAATCATCGCTTACGAGATCGCTTTAGTGCGCCTGTTTTCAATTGCGCAATGGCACCATTTCGCATACATGATAATCAGCCTGGCACTGCTTGGATTTGGCGCCAGCGGCACGATGATTTCGATCGCGCAGCGTTGGCTCATGTCGCGTTTTCATGCGGTGTACACGATCTCCGGACTCATCTATTCGATCACCGTTATCTGCTGCTTTGGGCTCAGTCAACACGTTCCGTTTAACCCGTTCATGCTGGTCTGGCAGCCGAGCCAAACGTTATTTCTTTTCGCGGTGTATCTCACCTTATCGATCCCCTTTTTTTTCGGCGCAGCTTGCATCGGTATGGCCTTACTACAATTCACTGAAAAAGTCAATCGGGTCTACTTTTTCGATCTGCTCGGCGCAGGCCTCGGTGCCCTGGGAGTCATCTTCACGATGTACATAGTTTCCCCAGCACAGAACTTGACTGTCATTTCCGCAATTGGATTTTGCAGCATCCTGATCGCGAATCTGGGTGAACTGAGATCACATTGGCAACGGACCTGCCTTATCGCGGGAATTACCGTCGTGTTTATCGGCTACCTCTGGTTCAACCCCATCTCTCTAAGAATCTCACCCTATAAAAGCCTGAGTATTACGCTGACCTTTCCAGATGCAGAAGTTCTTAGCGAGCGGCATAGTCCACTCGGCGTGTTACATGTCGTGCGCAGCCGGTCAATCCACGCCGCGCCAGGGCTGAGCCTGGGGTCGCGGCATTCGATACCGCCGCAGTTGGGCTTATTTACGGACGCCGACGCAATGACTGCAATCACTGATTTCGGCGGGGACTTATCGAAACTGGCTTATCTGGACGATACAACTTCAGCGTTGGCATATCACCTCCTTGAAAGACCGCGCGTGCTGGTTTTGGGCGCAGGTGGTGGCGGTGCCGTCCTTAACGCACTGTACCACAACGCCGCTTCAGTTGATGCGGTCGAGTTGAATCCCCAGGTTATCGATTTGGTGAAGCGAGCACACGGTGATTTCGCAGGGCGCATTTACACGCCTGATATGGCTTATCCGGTCCGGGTTCACATCGCTGAACCCCGCGGATTCGTGAGATCGACAGCGGAGAAATACGACCTCATCCAGATGGCGCTGTTTGATTCTGCGAGCACCCTGAGCGAGAATTATCTTTATACTGTTGAGGCAATTTTTGAACTCTTTGAACATCTGGCGCCCGACGGCATGATGTCGATTACCTATGGGAGGCTGAAAATGCCTCCGCGTGGTATGATCAGGCTGTTTGCCACCGTGGTCGAGGCTTTGGAACGGGTCGATGGAGGAATTCCCGCCGAACAGTTGGCCCTGATTCGTGGCTTGAGCACAGGAACATTGCTGATTAAAAACGGGCGATTTCAGCCGCATGAACTGACGGCAATTCGGAACTTCTGCCGCGAGCGTTCCTTCGACACAGCGTACTACCCTCAGATGCCAGAATCGGAAGCGAACCGCTATAATGAACTGGATGAACCGATTTACTTTCGTGCTGCGGGTGCGATCTTGTCCGGTGATCGAGAGCAATTTTACCGACAATATCTCTTTGACATTCGTCCTTCGACCGATAATCACCCATACTTCTTTCAGTTCTTCCGTCTCGATTCACTGATTCGGATGGTTCGGACCATCGGCCGCAACGCTATCCCGTTCGTCGAATGGGGGTATCTGCTCCTCATCGCAACGCTGATTCAAGCGATTTTAGCCGGACTGATCTTGATTCTCCTTCCGCTCTTTTTTCTGCGGCGGCGATCTACCGCCGTCGTCAGCCACGAACCAGAGAACCTTTGGGCAGACCCTAAGGGTTTAGAAAACCGTTCGGGTCTTGATAGCAAACCGCGTCGATTTATGTATTGGCGAATCTTTGGCTATTTCCTCAGTTTAGGTGTCGGGTTTATGTTCATCGAGATGGTGTTTATCCAAAAATTTCTCCTTCTGCTCGCCAACCCAACCTATGCCGTTGCGGTTGTGCTCTGCGCCTTCCTCGTTTTTGCAGGGCTTGGCAGCCTCTCCTGCCAGCAACTGGAGAATGTGATTGGAGGGCTCATTCGCAAACTGCCCCGACGACGAAAGTCGATTACCGCTGCTATTGGGATGTTGTCGCTGATCGCCGGCCTTTATCTCCAACTTCTTCCCCCGATCTTCGATCGCTTTCTCGCAAGCCCGGACAGCCTCAAGATTATCGTTTCGATCGGGCTCATTGCCCCTCTCGCATTTTTCATGGGAATGCCATTCCCTCTCGGGATTGATTTGCTGCGACGACGCCACCCAAATCTGATCGCCTGGGCATGGGCAATTAACGGTTATGCATCCGCGGTGAGCGCGATTCTTGCCACTTGCCTCTCGATTACGTTTGGCTTTAACACGGTGATCTTTTTAGCGATCGGAATTTATCTCGTTGGCGCATGGGTCGCTCCGCATTAGGGGAATATCGGCAGAAGCTGTTGTCGATTGGTTTGTGGTATAATTAACGTAACCCAAGATTCTATCTTGGCGGGCCCCAAATCCAACTTAGAAAGTTGGGCGACACGATTGCTGAACATGAACGTCAAAATTCATAAGTGAGCTAAAGTTGGGAGTCCCTAACCTTTAGTTCACTTCTTGATGAACAAGGAGGCGCGCTATGAAACCGAGATTTTTCATTTTCGTTCCATTGCTGATTGGATTTCTTCTGGCGATCGCGATACCTCAATTGAGCAACGGCGATCGCCGTGACGAACATTACAAAGCTGAACGGGAGAAGATGGTCGCGACACAGATGGATTGGCGTATCGTCAGAGATGGACGTATCGGTGTCAAAGACAAGCGAGTTCTGGAAGCTATGCGTCGTGTGCTGCGCCATGAATTTGTCCCCGATAGTCAGAAATCTCACGCTTACTCCGATTCGCCTTTGCCGATTGGGTATGACCAGACAATCTCGCAGCCGTATATTGTCGCATACATGACCGAACTGCTCAAACTTAAAAAAGAACACAAGGTGCTTGAGGTTGGCACCGGTTCGGGGTATCAAGCCGCCGTTTTGGCGGAACTGGTGCATCATGTCTATACGATCGAGATTATCAAGGAACTCAGCGAAAGCGCAAAAAAGCGTTTAAAGCACCTTGACTATGAAAACGTGACGGTGAGGTTTGGGGATGGATACTATGGGTGGGAGGAACATGCGCCTTATGATGCAATCGTCATCACCGCCGCTCCCGATCATATCCCCCCGCCATTGGTGCAGCAGCTCAAGCCTGGAGGCGTCATGTGCATTCCGGTCGGTGGTCGATTCCAGATTCAAAACCTGACGCTCGTACAAAAAACAGCGGACGGTTCCATCAAGACGAAACAGATGATGCCAGTCCGTTTTGTTCCGTTGACCGGGAAGCATTAGCGGCGGTTAAGGGTGGGTAAGAATTCGGACAGAGACCGCGGATTTCGTATTTAAGTACAAACTCATTGTATTTTTTGTGAGTGCGTTTTATGCTGGCGTTGCAGGCTCACTTTGGGCACATTATGTCACAATCATTACCCCCGAACATTTCACCATCGTTGAGTCGATCAATTATCTAGCGATGATTATCATTGGAGGAATCGGGAGTGTACTTGGTTCGATATTGGGTGCAATATTCATGGTGTTATTGCCGGAAGTACTGCGGTTTATTACGGATTCACTTTCAGATGTTTTCCCGTCAATTGGTAACAGTCTTGCCGCTATGAAAGAGGTCGTCTTTGGCTTGGTTATTATTTTCTTTTTAATTTTCGAGCCGGATGGTCTCAACCACAGGTGGCAAATGATAAAGGCATATTGGAAATTGTGGCCGTTTTCTTACTAGAACACGGACCAAAGGGCAGTACTTTCATTTCTGATGGATTGTGGTGTGGGAGTGCGAGGCTCCTGCCGAGCTATTCAAAGGGTTCGGCAGGAGCCTCACCCTCCCATAACCTTGCCAAATCTATTTAACAGAGGTGTAGAGGTAAATCCGTGAAATTCTACCCCTCCGTGTTCTACTGAGTTTATCAACTCATCAAACCGAGGAGGTATCTTCATGAGCTATAAAATCAGAAAAAGCGTCGTCTGTTCGCTGATGGTCATTGCTCTCATTTTTGGGGGAATGACCTATTTTCCAATTCGGACGTTTGCGGCCCAAGAAATCAAGCTCGGGGCGTTGTTCGATCTAACCGGCGCGACAAGCGATGTTGGCTGGCATTATGTAGATGGTATTCGAGATTACATTAAATACATCAATGAGGAACAGGATGGGATTGGAAATGGCGTTGAAATCAAGCTGGTTTGGACAGACTACCAGTACAAAATCCCTCAAGCAATTTCAGCGTACACGAAATTTGTAAAGCGGGATAAAGTCGTCGCAATCCTTGGCTGGGGCACAGGACAGAAACTTGCGGAACTTGCCGGAGATGCCGCAGAAGGGTATCTCGGTATTATGCCGTTTTCGATCTGGAGTGACGATAATGAAGGCGTTCAATTAGCCCATACCCTCAACTCAAAGTACCATCCCAACATTGAATACCGGGAACCTCAATATAACTAATTTTCGTGAATAAGTTCCCGCAAGAAATCAGTTATCATGCGGGTCCCGTGGTTTAAAATATAT
>JADFGN010000473.1 GCA_022567695.1 Candidatus Poribacteria bacterium
GGAATTTGGGAAACGCCCCATGGTGGTGCGCCTTTGGGTTGTACGGCTGTCAAATCCGCTCGTTCCAGGAACTATACCGATGGTCACGTAGACGGTACCGTGACGATTCACACACCGTTTGATTTTGGTGGCACTCATGTTGCCCACTTACTTATGAAGAATGGGTACTGTGACATTGCCGATCCCGTGACGTTCACGGTGCTCACTGGACCGACCAGTCGTCTCAGTGGACCAGGGGGCGGTAAGAAAGTGCTCTTTATGATGATGGATGGCGTCAGACCCGATGCTTTGGCACGGGCCAACACCCCCAATATAGATTCACTTATTCTAAATGGGGCCTACGATGGCAACGCCAGTACCAACTCTGCCACGTTTAGTGGCCCCGGCTGGTCAGACTTGCTTACGGGTGTCACCACGGCCAAGCACAATGTAACGAGCAATAGCTATACCCATGACATTAATCTAAAAGATTGGCCTTCATGGTTAGATATTCTTGAAACAGAAGATGCCAGTATCAACACGGCAAGTGTATCCAGTTGGGATCTGGTCAATGCCGCGGTTTCTCATCATATTGATCACCGTGTGATGCATGATGGTTATGCCCTCGGTTGGGACACTGCCGATTTGAAATGCAAGAATGATGTGAAAACCCTGCTTGCCAACACAGATGTAGATGCACTGTTTTTACCTTTTGCCTACACAGACGAATTGGGACATGCCCACGGTACCCTTGCTCGGGAAACCATAGAGTATATTGAAGTGGTCGATGGTTATATTGGCGAATTGGTTTCTACCATCGAAGGCCGCTCGACATTTTCCAGCGAAGACTGGTTGATCCTAATGGGGACCGATCATGGTCGTACCACTGCCGGCGGTCATGGTGGAACGACGTCTGATGAGAAATGGGTATACTTCTTGGCCAGTGGTAGGGGTTCAGCGCAGGGCACTTCTGTTTCAAATGCATCCAATGTTGATTTCGCGACCACCGCAATTGCCCACATGCTTGGTTCAGTACCCGCGCGATGGAATCTGGATGGAACAGCGCGAGGACTTCGTGTTTCGGGCGCTAGTGGCAGTGGTTCTACCGCCACTGATTTACGGGGTGATCATATCGCAGCGGGTTCTCAAAATGCCGGTGGCCAAAAACCGGGCACCACAACAGTTACCAATTGCAATGACTGAGGTAGTCATGAGGCCTGTATCCTGACAGAGAAAATGCATCCATTTGACAGCGTTACCAGCCGAAACCCATGCCCTCACACCCTCGGCCACTGCCAAGCCCCATTGAACCTTCAGACTCCGACTCAATTTCTGATAATAAACCTCTCAACACGGCCCACTTGGCCACGGATGTAGGTTTACACCGTACGGGCAAAAGACGGAATTCCGACGCTCAGACATTGAATTGAATCCCTTGAGCTAAGGGTAAATGGTCGGAATAATTAACGGTGTTGGTAGCGCGACGCATGTATTGTTTCCAGGCATCACTCCCCGATTCACGGCCGCCGCCAGTTTCTTTTTCGCCACCAAAGGCTCCGCCAATTTCTGCACCACTGGTTCCAATATTAACATTCACGATGCCACAGTCAGAACCGGCAGGAGAGCAGAACAATTCTGCTTCACGAACATCGCTGGTCAGGATAGCTGAAGCGAGCCCTTGCGGAACGTTATTATGAATTGCGATTGCTTCTTCTAAATCGCGATAACGAATCAGATAGAGAATCGGAGCGAATGTTTCTTGCTTCAAGATGGGTGCGTCATGACCAATCTCAACTAACGCCGCCCGCACATAAAAACCACCTACTGGAACTCCCTCTGTAACACGTACACCTAAGTGAACGATTCCACCTTGGTCCTTAGCAGTTGCGAGCGCAGCGTCCATCGCTTGGGCGGATCGCTCATCGATGAGGGGACCCATCAGGGTTCCATCTGATGTCGGATCCCCAATCGGCAAGCGAGTGTAAACTTCCAGCAGACGGTCTCGCAGTTTATCTGCGATCGATTCATGAACAATCAGCCGTCGCAAAGTCGTGCACCGTTGTCCGCAAGTTCCAACGGCCGAAAATGTGATGGACCGAATCGCTAATTCAAAGTCAGCGGAAGGCGTAACAATCATGCCATTGTTCCCGCCAAGTTCCAAAAGTGATCGACCCAATCGGCCAGCGACTGTTTGTGCAACAGCGCGTCCCATTGGCACGGAACCCGTTGCTGAGATGAGTGGCACAGCCGGTGAGGCGGCAAGTTGTTCTCCTACGTCTGCCCCGCCAACCACTAAACACGATATGGCTGGCGGAACCTCTGGTAACTCGGCAAGAGTGTTTTGCACTAATGCCTGACAAGCGATTGCGGTTAAGGGAGTTTTCTCAGACGGCTTCCAGATGATCGGGTCACCACAAACCCAAGCAAGCGCTGCATTCCAGGCCCACACCGCGACTGGAAAATTGAACGCAGAAATCACACCCACGGGTCCCAAGGGATGCCATTGTTCAGTCAGCCGATGACCGGGTCGTTCGCTCGCCATAGTCCGACCGTACAACTGACGAGACAACCCTACGGCAAAACCACAGATGTCGATCATTTCCTGAACTTCGCCCAAAGACTCTTGCGTGATCTTTCCGGTTTCCCAAGACACCAACGTTGCCAGATTTTCTTTATGAGTTCGTAATTGTTCGCCAAACTGACGCACAAATTCTCCTCGGACTGGTGCGGGAATCACTCGCCATGTCTTGAAGGCTTCAGCCGCGGCTATGGCAGCTTCATCAACTTGAGCAGTCGTTGCAAATTTCAAGTCCGCGATTTTACTCCCATCAATGGGTGAATGGACCGCGTGCTCACCTGAGAGCCCTGGCTGCCAATCATTACCAATAGAGACCGCCGACACAGGCTGCGACACGCCCATGCGATCAAGGGCCGTTTGAACAGGATGAGTCATCAGCTACTCCTTGACTTTCTTAGCATTGCACACAGAGATGAAACTCTCACTATCCGTTTAATATCTATTTATCATGTCGACTGAAGTTGAGTGAATCGGGTCGAGCTTCCAGAGTCGTATCTGCTTCCAAAACGATTGGCAAGGAACTGTTTGAAATCGACTTCCTCCTGCCGGACAAATCCTTGATTCGGCAACTCGCCTGCGACATGCATGTCGAGAACAGCACAAATACCTCCCGCAGTCGTAATCTGAATCGCACTCCAGTTCTCATCGCCGATCATCTCATGATATATCTTGCGTGCATCTGTAATCTGAACCAGCTGCCCATTTCGCATTCCAGTTGCCGCGCAAAACGTTACGACCACATCCTGAAAAGTAACCGGTATGGCATGCTCTAAAATATCCTTCAGGACGTCTCTCCGTTCACTCAATCGCAGTTCGTTAACTAATAGCAACATCTGGTCGCGATGCCCCTGGTAGCGAATCGTTTTGTAATTAAGATCCCGCACCTTGCCATCCAGCGATTCGCATAAAGTCCCCAAACCGCCGGAAGTATTGAAAGCTTCGTAGCGAACACCATCCAATGAAAAATGCTCAAAGCCTTCCAGTGGCAGCACATCGATTCTACTTCCCTCGTGAATTGCGTCGCACGGATTGCAATACTCATTGATCAAGCCATCCGTCGACCAAGTCAGATTGTACTTCAAAGCACCGGTCGGAAACTGTGGCAGAGCACCAACTCGCATATGAACGGTTTCAATCTTGTCGAATGATTTAATCAACTGATTGGCTACGATAGAAATAAATCCAGGGGCCAAACCACATTGCGGCATGAAGATTTGTCCCGCCGCCGCCCCATCAGAAATACGTCGCACGGACTTTGTCGTTTCCACATCTTCCGTAAGATCAAAGTAACTTAATCCTTGCTTTAATGCGACTTCAGCGATCAGCGGATTGAACCCATAGCTGAGGGCAGAGATGACTGAACCACAACCTTGCATCGCAGCGGCCAGCAGTTCTGGGTTACTCGCGTCAACTACTTTCGCGGTGACGCCTGAAGTAATTTCAGGATGGCTGATGATCCGTTCGAGAGATTCGGCGAGAGCATCAGCGACGACGATTTCATAATCGCCGGTTTCGGACAACAACCGAACAATCATCCGGCCAATCTTTCCTGCTCCTAACAACAAAACTTTATGCATCTTGTTGTCCTCATGGGTGACTGTTGATCGGTGGGAAGCGCATATGCCGCCACTGCGTTAACTCTTTCTGTCGGTACTCTCAAAAATCTTGTCCGCACTTTTACTGATGAACCCTTCAAATCGATTTCCATCCGGCTGATCATACCTGCGTGCGAATTCATAATAGCAAGCAGGGATGCGTTGTTTGCCGTCTGTGAATGTGACTTCAATTTCTCCAGCCAATGTTGAAGACTGTTCCAGAAATTCTGCCGGCGTTCCTTTGATCTCTCCACCCGATGTATTCAGAGGGTATCCATTCGCTTTGACAAACTCATTGAACTGCTGCAGTGAGTCAAAGGTTTTTAGCCGACCCACATCAACCGTAAAATGATTGGCTAGGAAGCCAAAGGCTGATAACCAGGCAGCGTATTCGCTCTCTTGTCTTAATTGTTCATACTCAGCGTAAGAAACTTCCCAGTTCCGACCGGAAGCTGAGAAATCCCATTCGCTCGTCTTTGCCACATCAACTTGATCGAGAAGCTGTAAGACGATCTGTTGGAGTCCCCCAGAAAAATCTCTAAGTCGCAACTCGCTAATAAAGACTTTCGGAAAATGATCCTCCGGTGGAGCGAGATGGATGGCGTTTAAGTGTTTCAGATCAAAATCATACTCGCCTGCTTTATGGTAACCGAAATCCACAAAGGCTTTGGCGAGCACGTCTAGATTCACTCTTGAATCATCAAAGGTACGAAAAGCGACATGATCATTAATAATTGTTTCCCCACGCTCCGCCAGCAGAGTATGAATCGCTGAAGCTTGGGGATTTGAAGTAGAGTATTGTTCCCACAGTTTTCTGAACAGCTCGTCTATGCTTGGCATGTTTTTCACTCCTTTGGAACTTGACTGCTTTAAAGGTGGGTCTCCGCGTTTGAAGGAACGAACTCATGAAAAGTGTCAGTTCCACAGAAACCAAAACCGTCCGGCTCTAAATGTTTGAAAGGTTCCACAATCCTGCCCTGTCCTACTCATCGATTCGAACTTCTTTGATCTCACCGTCTTATGCAATCTTCCTGTGCTTGTCAAGACAAGATAGGACGACTGTGAAACAGCTAATCTCCCACGCACGTTTTCTGGTTAGAATGGCTGTCACTCGCAACAGTCATTGAATCCGATGTAATTGCAGAAACATTCGATATTCAGCTAAAATCAGGCATTTGTTCAGGCTCAATTTGTGCAAAATCAGCATCTGTCGTGATAAAATGGAGACATACGTTTCAGGATATGAATTGGCATTAATCAGGTGACAAAGAGGGTCACCTAGGGCATAGTTCCTGCTTGGAAAAACTGTTGTCGTTTCATCAACTATGGCGGTCCCATTGGTGATCTTTCTGAAGAGGCTTCACGGGTATCATCTGCCTTCGACTGGGCCCAGGAAATCTTGGCCAAATAACCGACATCTATCAAAATGCTCAAATTCGCCTTTAATGCTACCGATGATTTAACGAGACAGGACTATCCAAAAGATTACAAACATTTGCGCCTACCCACCCCAAACTCGTTTATTTTCCCGGCCATGATTCCGGTACCTGGATCTATCGCGAACCCGCCAAGTTCCAGCGCGAATTGACAGGGAAATGGGATGAAAATGGGGATATTGAAGCCTTCCGGTCGGATGAAGCACGCGTTGTCGATTTCTTGCAGGCCGGCTATCGTGCCGCCGTACCGCCAACCCTGGCCGAGGCTACCAGAGAATTGGGTCACATCTTGACCCGACTTTGGATCACAGGGAACGCTCAGGATTTGCTTGATCACTATTTTGTGTCACAAGCGGTGAGGTTGATTACGAGCCGGGTTATAT
>JADFGN010000034.1 GCA_022567695.1 Candidatus Poribacteria bacterium
ATGTGGACCAACGATATCGTATTCATCGTGAGGGTATTTAATCCGGCAGATCTTTCGGGTATGGACTTGTACCTCTCCATCGATAAGACGATTCATGAGTTCTCTTATCTCGTCAGAATGGGCAAGCGCATTAAAAGATTCAAGCTGATTGATTTCTCGATGGAATCGAATGAGGCTTCGCCGTGTCGGTGCAGGACCGTTCCGCATACGTCCTTCCATCAGACCACAAGCCCTGTCCAACACACCGTGTTTGTCAAGGATTTTCAGGACATCCCGGCGCACTTCAAGTACACGGCTAGAATCCACAAGGTCTGGAAAGAAAAGGTAGCCGACCTCTCGCATTTGGGATTGCAGTGCTTTCGGATCGCTCAAAATTGAGGTGGCTACCTGTAATGGTTGGCAATTCAAAATCTCTCCTCCACAGGATAAGGACCGATTGTTACTTGGTGAACGTGTTCAAATATGTTACACTCTAGAATCAAAGTGAAACATGTAACCGTTCAGGTCCAAAACGAACAGAGATCCAGATGTAATCCATCCACCTGAACGGTTACGTGAAACGTAAAAAGGGGTGTTCAACATGGCGTATATTGTGACAACATCTGCCAAAGGACAGGTCGTCATTCCTGCGGCGATTCGCAAATTGATTTCGCTTGAGCCGGGACAGAAAGTAAGTGTTGAAGTCCGAAACGACGAGATTGTCTTAAAACCACTACCGAAAGATCCAGTTGTTGCCCTGACAGGTTTATGCAAAGGTGATTCATCTTTGACAAAAGCATTACTTCAAGCCAGAAAGGACGATCGGAATCTTGAAGCCAAGAAGTTTGTTCGATTCTTACGCGATGCCCATGTTACTTAATCTGCTTCTGCCTCTTGTGCGATACTATCGGGACCGCCGCGCTGACGATTAAACGCCAAAACTGCCTCCAAAATCAGCCAGATTTCTAGCGCAAGGATAACCGCAGAAAGAACGAGCAGTAGCGGATTACCGACAAATGTCTTAAAATTCCAGACCATTGCTGCTGTTGTCATGCAGATGAGGAAAACCATCGGTATCGCTGTATAAATGATGGGTCTGCCTGACCGCCACAGGAAAATTGTCGCAACAAGCAATGTTAGGCCACCAACGAGTTGATTCGTTGCACCGAAGAGGGGCCAAAGAAGAAATCCGCCAGACCCCAGACCGCGTCCCGGTGCTTCAGCAAACAGCGCCAGCAGCAGACTTGGTACGACTGCCAAGGTTGCTCCAATGTACCGATTTTCCAACAGTTTGATTTGATAGGCAGATCCAAGTTCACCGATAATCAAGCGTTGGATTCGGGCCGCTGTATCGAGTGAGGTTGCCGCAAAACTGATTACGATAACGCTAATGAACGTATTCGCCAAAATCGGTGGGAATTTAAGGGCCTGCAAAAAGGTCGAGGCGCCCAGCACAAAGTTGGCAATCCCGCCACTACTCGCGGTTTGCCAGTCGTGGTAATGAATGAGCCAGTCGGCACGACTGATTCCAGCGGCGACAGCAAGAGTTGCGACCATCGCAAGTGTCCCTTCACCCAACATCCCGCCGTAGCCAATATGCCGTGCATGACTCATTTTATCCAACTGTTTTGAGGTCGTCCCGCTCGAAACCAACCCGTGAAAACCGCTAATTGCGCCACAGGCAATAGTCACAAAAATGAAGGGGAAAAGCGGCAAGGCACCTTCGGGATTCGGATTAAACGCTGGCGCTTGCATCTGCGGATGCGCGACAAACAGGCCCAAAAGCATGACGAATAAGCCGACAAACAGTTGGTGTGAGTTGATGTAATCACGCGGTTGTAGCAGTGTCCACACCGGCAAGATCGAGGCGATAAAGGAGTAGACCAGCAAGAAAATAATCCAGGTTACAATTGGGCTGCCCATGATTGCCGGAACTTCGATTGGAACTTTCGTCCCAATCCACACCGTGAAGTAAAGTAGAATGAGGGCAATGATTGAGGGCCAAAGGAGAGGAACGCCTTTTTTGTACAGAAAGAAACCGATAGCTAACGCGACGAGGATCTCGAAATTGATGGGTAGGACACTCGTTGGATACTTAACAAACAGCCCGGCAATCGCATAAGCAAATACAGCGAGAACGAAGAAAATCAGAAAGTAGACAATCAGCAAGAACAGTGTCCTTGCGCGTCCGCTCATAACTACCCCCGCCAGATCGCCGACCGATCGCCCCTTTCGCCTTGCAGAAATGACCAGAGCACTGAAGTCATGTACCGCTCCCATAAAAATCGTCCCAATCACAACCCAAAATATCGCCGGCACCCAGCCCCAAAAAACGGCGATTGCGGGGCCGATAATCGGAGCAGCACCCGCGATAGACGAAAAGTGGTGTCCAAACAGCACATGCTTGTTGGTAGGAACATAATCGACGCCATCCTCAAGTTCATGGGAAGGCATTGCTTCGTCGTCTGAAAGCTGAAAGACCTTTTCGGCAATAAATTTAGAATAGTAGCGATAGCCCAGAAAATAAAATACTAACACAGCAATAGCAATAACTGCAGCGTTCATATACAGGCCTCCTCGTCACCAGATGGACTGAACCGCCCTAGTGATTTTACCCCTGCTTTGTTGGGTAATACGTGAGACGCATAACCTTTTACATATCACCTCACCTGCTGTGAGATGAATCTTGAGAGGGATGCCCCGATTCAAATCGAAACCCTGTCTATACTTCAAAGATAAGCAGAAGCCGATGTTTAAGAAATCTCAGGAGTTTACCTTGTTTCCTGTAGGCATTTCCCAGATTGTTATGCGCTTTTGCATATTTCGGGTTGAGACTAATGGCCTTTTTGTATGCCACAATCCCCTCGTCGAGTTTACCTTGTTTCCTGTAGGCATTTCCCAGATTGTTATGCGCTTCTGCAAAGTCAGGCTTTATCTTTATAGCCTCTTTGTATTCGTGCATTGCTTCGTCCAGCATTCCTTTACTACGATAAATCCAGCCTAACCCTAAATGTCCCCAAGGGTAATTTGGATTTATCTCCACCGCTTTTTTAAACTCTCGGAATTTATCGTCAGTATCATCTAAGATTCTACCAAGGAGATAGTGATACACTTCACTTGAAGGATTTTGCTGAATCGTCGCTTGATACTCTGCAAGGATTTTAGTCTTTTTCCCTTGTGCTATCATCAGGTTCATGTATTCGCGATGCGCTTCCGTATAGAACGGGTTGAGTTGAATGGCTTCTTTGAATTCTGCAATGGCTTCGTTGAGTTTATTTTGTTTCTGACACGCTTGTCCTTGCTCAAAATGTGTTTGGGCGTCTACCATGACAGATTCCTCCTTAAATGATGGGATTTACGGCTTAATCCGGTCTAAAGCCCATTATATACTTTGTAAGGGAATTCTTCTTGAGAGACATTGTTCAAAATCCCGAATATAAAGTTAGCGACGGTTGAACGACCTCGCTCATTTAACATCACTCCCCAAGGTACGCTTTTTGATAAATACTCCAATCATCGGAACTGCAAATAGAACAATGAGCATAACAATTAAGTACCGATTGGGAATCGGAAATAGATGCCCAATCGACGCGATGAAGTAATAGCGTGGAAACCGTCCGACAAAGACAGCCAATAGATATTTCGGTACATTGTAGCGGATAAGGATGGCTGCGAGTCGAAACGGTTCAAAGGGAATTGCTGTGAACCCTGTGAATACGAGGCAAGGAAAAGTTGCTTGCTGAAA
This sequence comes from Candidatus Poribacteria bacterium, assembly GCA_022567695.1. Lineage (GTDB taxonomy): Bacteria > Poribacteria > WGA-4E > WGA-4E > PCPOR2b > JADFGN01. Next base: position 3,725 of record JADFGN010000034.1, read on the forward strand.
ATATTGAGTAAATCGTTGAAAAATCCGGTTTGCTTCAACCTGTTGCTGAAGCTCTGTTTTTGAAAAGAGCCAAATAATGAAATAGTATTCGGCATACGCAGCCAGACAATTTCCGACTCCCCCCACGAATGCCACAATCCCCGGATGAAAAACTTTGCCAAAAGCAATCACAAACGGCGGAGTGGGTAAGGGTACAAGAGAACAGGCGACGCACATATAGGAAAAAAAACCTATCAACTGACTATAACGATTCCCCGAAAAAAAAAGATAGCCCAAGCCAAGCGAAAGGACAACCCCCACTCCCGCTAGTACCCACTGATTTAGTCGATGAATACTTTTTCGCCTCATTTCTCAAGCCCAACAAATGATACCATTTTTATCTTACTTTCCCTTGTGTAACTAAATTTCTCTATTAAAGTATATATTTTAAACCACAGGACCCGCATGATAACTGATTTCTTGCGGGAACTTATTCACGAAAATTAGTTAGTTCCTTCAACTCGCATGTTTTTATCCAACGGCAAATCTTCCAAAAGGTAAAGACGATCTGCCGCGCCCAAGTATACGATGAAAGGGAAATCCATCAAGAATATTCAACACCATTGGCAGAAGAAAGCCGCCTAGCGAATTCTATGCCAAAGAATGTCACCAACCCAATCTTTTATGCTTACCTCACACCCATCAAAATCTCAAACGTCAACTGATCGAGTTTCTCGTATTGCAATCCCTTTTTAGCAAGTTCATCCGGCTTAAAATCCATCGTTCTGAGCTGCTTTGCGCTCTCGGCGCTATAAGCCGACATCAACCCTTCTAATTCTTCATCTCGTACTCGGATTTCCGACAACATGCCTTGAATCTCCGAATCTTCATTGAATCGCCGGGCTTTCTCTTTCAGGATGAGATAGCTACGCATACATCCCGCTGCAAAATCCCACACGCCCTGCTCATCTTCAGTACGATAGGCGTGAGCGTCAAAGTGTCGGCTGCCATCCCACCCTGTATCCTCCAAGAACTTCACGAGTAAGAATGCGAGCTTAATGTTCTCCGATCCAAATCGCAGGTCCTGGTCGAAACGGCTCATCTTCTGATCGTTGAGATCGATGTGGAACAGCTTCCCTGCCTCATAGGCTTGAACCACGCCATGCAGGAAGTTCAGCCCCGCCATCGTCTCATGGGCAAATTCGGGATTGACTCCAACCATTTCCGGGTGATCGAGTGTTTCGATGAAGTGCAGCATGTGCCCAGTTGTCGATAGATAAAGGTCTCCTCGTGGTTCATTCGGTTTCGCTTCCAAGGCGAAACGCATACTATAGCCCTGATCCTTGACATAGTTGGTGAAGAAGTTCATTGCTTCACGATTCCACTTGATTGTGTCGGGACCATTCTTCGCGGCATCCACCTCTGCGCCTTCACGGCCTCCCCAGAAGACGTAAATTGTTGCCCCTAACTCGGCCCCAAGGTCAATCGCGTTCATCGTTTTTTGGATAGCGAACGCACGAACCTTCGGGTCGTTTGACGTAAACGCGCCATCTTTGAACACAGGATGGTAAAACAGATTCGTCGTCGCCATCGGCACCTTCATGCCGTAATCGTTTAACGCCTGCTTAAATTCTTTGACGATTTGGTCGCGCTCACTTGCCGAAGCGTCGAAAGGTATCAAATCATTGTCATGCAAGTTGACGCCGTAAGCTCCTAATTCGCTAAGTTTCTTCACGGAATATGTCGGCTTGAGAGGTAGACGTACTGCGGCTCCGAAGGGATCTCGTCCTTGATTTCCAATGGTCCACAATCCAAATGTAAACTTATGTTCAGGTTTTGGCTGATAGAGGTCTGCCATTCATTTCCTCCTATAACTTAATGCGTTGTAAAATTGAATTCATCTTAGCACACATATTATTTGAATGCAAGCAAAAAGACGAACATGAGCCATCCCATATTTTGCCTCGATTCAAAGGAACGCAGACGGTACACTAATGTTTACCCGGTGAAGATTCAGGATACAGAAGACAGGATTCAGGGTCCAGGATTCATTTTGCGCGAGGTCTGACTCGTCTCCGTGCTCGACTCCGCCCGAAGGGACCCCTTGCTTGCATCTTGAATCTGGTCTCCTTGTAGCGGCATGAACGGAAAAACACTTGACAATAATAGACGAGAACATTATAATGTGGTTACTATTTATGGTATCAGATTCGTATTCACGAAGAGGTGTCATTATGTCAACACAAACAAAAGCACTCACGATTCGCCTTCCGTTAAAGTTTCATCAAGCCTGCCAAGAAATCGCTAAACGGCGGCAAATTAGTCTGAATGCGCTCGTTCAAGAGGGTTTGAACGCCATCATGAAAACGGAAGAGTATACCCGTCTTTATGAAGCATTTGGGGAGTTGGGTGAAGACGGAGAAGAATCTGATGTGGAGTTTGCTGCCTATGCCCAGTGGGAGGTTGTCAGTCGTGACGAACCCTCGACCTGAACGCGGGGAGGTTTGGTGGGTAAACTGGTCTCCGGGACGCGGCTCGGAACAGACGGGCCGACGCCCCGCTCTGATTGTTCAAACTGACCCCGCCAATCACAACCCGCGATATCCCAACACCATCGTCACCACCCTCAGCACTAAAGGCCGGAATGTGCCCTCGCATGTTCGTATCGACCCCACCGCTGAAAATGGACTTGCTGCACCATCATTCATCAAGTGCGAGCAACTGCTGACCATTAGCAAGGCGCGTCTTGAAAAACGGATGGGACGCATCAGCCCCAACGACCTTGAGCGGGTAGTAACCGCCCTGCGAATCGTATTGGAACTTTAATTCAATATCGCAATTGGAGGAAAAATCATGAAAACCCAAAATGCAGAGCAGATCAGAGCATCCGTCCGTGAACACTACGCAGGTTTAATCGCAAGCGGTGAATCCTGTTGTGCTCCGTCCAACGCCTGTTGTGGGACGGAAAATGACATCGAAACAGCCTTGAAGGGAAAATTTGCGAAGAAGAACGGCTACACCGATGAGCAGCTTTCCAGCATTCCGACAGATGCTTCCGAGCATTCGTTCGGCTGTGGAAATCCGTTGGAATACGCCGATGTCCGCGAAGGGGATGTCGTCCTCGATCTCGGCTCCGGCGCAGGAATCGACGTGTTGCTTGCATCGCAGCTTGTCGGAGAAAGCGGGAAGGCGATCGGTATTGACATGACGCCGCAGATGATTGAGAAGGCTCGCAAGAACGCAACGGAAGCTGAGGCAAAGAACGTTGAGTTTCGTTTGGGCGAGATCGAGGCAATGCCAGTTGAAGATAACAGTGTAGATTGGATCGTCTCCAACTGCGTCATCAATCTCTCTCCTGATAAGGATAAGGTTTTTCGAGAGGCGTATCGTGTACTCAAACCGGGCGGGCGTTTACTGGTTTCCGATATTGTTGCGAACCACATGCCTGAATGGTTAAAATCGGTGGTTAGTGCGTGGGCGAGTTGTATCTCCGGGGCGTTGCCTGAAGACCAATATCTGGATTCAATCCGCCATGCCGGATTTGAAGATGTAAACGTCCTCAGCAAATCGGCCTACGCGAAAGTTGCCAAGGCAGAGGTCGCAAGCATTAAAGTAAAAGCAACGAAACCTAACGAATGACCACAATCTGATAGTCCGACTTCGGAGGGGATTTTAACGTATCGCTATTCGGTGGAAAGATACCATTGCTGAAAAGCGATTGAAATTTCTGCGGTTCTGTGATAAACTATGATTATTCGGTTCCTGAATGTTTGTTGTCAACACCGGTGGCATTTTTGCGACAGTGTCGTATCATGGGTAATACATCTGTTTTCATTGCACCTCGCTCTGCTCCGAAATCAACAAGCCTGTTGGTCATGGCACCCAAATTGCTCTGGCTTCGATTAGGAGTGGACGACGTTTCTGAATCCAATCAATTAAGAGGTGAAACGATGATGTACCAAAAGCTATGGAGCATCGTTCTTCTCATCTTGACTGTTGCCATCCTTGCAGGGTGCGCACCAAAGCCATATGTTGATGTTTATATGGAACCGATTACGGGTCAAGAAAATACGGTTGTTAATGCTAAAACGGGCTCTATAACTGTAGAGCAGCAAGGCGTTCAAATTACACTTGAACCGCTTGATGAAGTTGAACTGTTTGAACTCACGAAAGATGTCCGAATTAACCCATATATTCTTGTGAACCGCCGGAGTGTTGACCCGCTTTATACCGTCTTTGAAATCCGTGTCCGCAATTCGGAGAACAAACGGGTAGTCACTGGCGAAATCGCCATTTTGATTGATGAACATGGTGAACAGTACGGTTCATTGCCCTATGACTACTTCAAAGACCTCTATAGCAATGTGAGGCCGCGAACGGTTGTTTTCCAAGACATCGGCTATCGATATTATTACCCCTATCCGAGGTCATATTATCGTAGCCCATACCGATATCATTATCCGATTCGTTATCGTCCCCGTTATGGTCATAGCTATGGTTACGGTTATGGCTACCCGCCCTATCGAGCTTACCACACCTATCCAGATCCGCATTACTTGAATAGTGCCCGCATGGTCCTCCGCGAAACCGTCTTCGACGGCGGAAAACTGTTTCCGGGTGCCAAGCGTTCAGGGTTGTTGGTGTTCGATCGGCTTGATATCGGTGCGACGGATGTGAAAGTGATAATTCCCCAAGTTCTTATCATCAACAAAGAAGGGGATCGATCTGAAATTGATTTCGAGTTTGATTTTCGGCAAGTTGTAGTTGTGAAAGAATAAATTTGTTGTCCAATTCCTACATTTGTTGCCAGCAATATAAAGGTCCATTTTGGCCTGATTGCTGGCAATTTTCTGTTGATGCACTCCAAAGCATTATGGTAATTCCGACACCTCTAAGGTGAAGTGGATGACCCCTCTTCTGATGAAGATTTCTAAGAAAACTCGCTTCCTCTCCGACCATGACATTCATCCAACCCAGTATCCCCACAGCACAACCTCTCGGAACATATTTCACAGTGCATTAGTTATAGGAGGATTTTCAATGAAACACACCTGTATATTTCTGATTGGGTTTTTTATAATTAGCCTTTTGAGTTGTGAGAAGGAGCAAGCACAGATTCGCGTGGGGGGAATCTTCCCTTTGACGGGCGCTTCCGCCACTTTCGGGCATTCGTCTAAAGCCGGCATGCAACTCGCCGTAGATGAATTTAACGCGAAGGGAGGCATCGAAATCAACGGTCAGAAACTGCTCATTGCGCCGATTTACGATGACACTGCTGGACAACCCGAACAAGCGGCTAACGTTTGTCGAAAGCAGATTGATCAAAACAGTGTCGTTGCTATTGTGGGAGCCGTCATGAGCAAGAATAGTCTCGCCATGGCCCCCATCTGTCAATCGAAGCAAATTCCGATGATCAGTCCTTCATCGACCAATCCTGAAGTAACGGAAAAAGGCGACTTCATTTTTAGAGCGTGTTTTATCGACTCGTTTCAGGGCATCATTATCGCTGAATATGCCTACAAAAAGCTAAACTTAAGAAAAGCCGCTGTGCTCTTTGATAATGGAAATGATTACAATAAAGGACTCGCGCAATTCTTTGAGGAACAATTCAAAAATCTCGGCGGCGAAATTGTCGCCAGCGAGGCATTCACGGACGAAGATAAAACCGTAGATTTCCGTGCTCAGTTAACCACGATCAAGGCTGCGAAACCGGAATTTTTATATCTACCGAATTACTATGCCGCTTCGGCAACCATTCTGATGCAGGCGAAAGAACTCGGCTTGGATATTCCCGTAGGTGGCGGTGACGGATGGGATTCACCTAAACTGGTTGAAATCGGCGGTCAGGCCGTTGAAAATGGCGTGTTTACCAATCACTTCTCCAAAGACGACCCACGGCCAGAGGTCCAAAATTTCATCCGGAAATACAAAGAGGAAGAGGGGGATGCCCCTGACTCACTAGCGAGTTTGGCGTACGATGCGGCTTTCGTCCTATTCTCCGCGATCGAAAAGGCTGGATCGCTTTCTGGCGTTGCGATTCGGGATGCGTTAAAAGCGACTCAACTTCAGGGCGTAACGGGCAATATCAGTTTTGATGAAAAACGCAATCCTGTGAAGAGTGCGGTCATCCTACAGATTAGAGACGGTCAACAACAATATCTCACCACAATCGCGCCTTGACGCAAATATGGACTATTTTCTACAACAGTTGATCAATGGGATTCAACTCGGCACCATCTACGCTTTGATTGCGTTAGGTTATACGATGGTGTACGGAATCATCAAGCTCATCAACTTCGCGCATGCCGATGTGTTTATGGTTGGCGTGTATACTGCCTTTTTTACAGCGACGTGGTATCAAGTACCTTTTCCCATCGTAATCGTCGTCGCAATGGTAGTTTGTGCCGTAATCGGGGTGACGATGGAGAAAATCGCCTACAAGCCATTGCGGTACAAACCCCGTCTTTCCGCTCTCATCACCGCGCTCGGCGTCTCGCTGTTTCTGGAAAATTTCTGCGCCCTACCCTTTGTTTTCGGTCCCGAATACCGCAGTTTCCCCGAACTTATTCCCCTGAAGCGATACGTCATCTGGAAAACGTACGACGTATCCGTCACAAATATCTTTTTGCTCAACCTAGGAGTGGTTTCGGTCTTGCTATGTGGCTTATTCTATCTTGTAAACTACACCATGATTGGGAAGAAGATGCGTGCGGTGTCGTATGACAAAGCCACCGCTAGCCTGATGGGAATTAACGTCGATCGAACCATAAGTTTCACCTTTGCAATCGGTGCGGCACTGGCTGGGGCATCCGGAGTGCTTTACGGCTTGACGTATCGCTCGATTCAGTCTCCATATTTAGGCATCTGGCCCGGCTGGAAGGCGTTCATTGCGGCTGTCATCGGTGGCATCGGGAGCATCCCCGGCGCCGTGGTGGGGTCGTATTTGATGGGGATTTCGGAAGTTTATGCCAATTCGATTAACTCCAATATCGGCTTCGGGATGGCGTTTGTAATTCTTATCCTCGTACTCATTGTCAAGCCCACGGGCTTGCTCGGGTCAAAAGAGCAGGAGAAAATTTAAGGCATGGCGTTCAACACCTCTGTCAGCGAGAACGGAGTCGCATTCCATAGCAACTGTAAATCGGTATGAGGTCACTTCTTAAGCGACACTTAGTCATCACTGCACTACTGTTACTCTACATCGTCATTTCGCTGTCTTACCGTTTCGAGCTACTCAACACGTATGTGATGCAGTTAATCATGTTTGCGGGCATCAACGTGGTCATGACGGTGAGCTTGGGATTGATTAATGGATTTACAGGACAATTCTCAATTGGACACGCCGGGTTCATGGCGGCTGGCGCGTATTCCTCAATCTTTTTGACAACAGTCATCTTTCAACTTGCGGGTACTGCTTTGCCGGGAAAAACGCTGTGGGGTTATCTCCTGTTTTTCCTTGCGATCGGGATTGGTGGATTAGTCGCCGCTGTCACAGGATTTCTGATTGGATTGCCTACGCTTCGTTTGAAAGGCGATTACCTAGCGATTGTGACAATGGCATTCGGTGAAGTCATCCGCACGATTATTCGCGTTTCAGAACCCTTGGGGGGACCGCGCGGGGTGGGAGGAATTCCTGAATATACGAACTTCACCATAGTTTTCCTGTTCGCTCTGGCGTCAATTTGGTTGATGCGTAACTTCCTGCTTTCAACGTATGGTCGGGCGTCGCGAGCCGTTCGCGATAATGAAATTGCGGCGGAAATGATGGGAGTAGACACAACCCGTCAAAAAGTGTTGGTATTTACCATCAGTGCCTTTTTCGCAGGTTGTGCGGGAGCCATTTATGCCCATCTCCTTCAATACATTCATCCAGATAATTTTACCTTCATGAAATCTCTGGAATATTTAATCTACCTTTACATTGGTGGGGCAAGCACCATCAGCGGTGCCATAACTGGTGCAGTGATATTTACATTCATCCCGGAGTTGTTCCGTCGATTCCAGGCATGGCGTATGGTGATTTACTCACTCACGCTTGTGTTGGTGATGTTACTGAGACCCGATGGCATCCTCGGTAATCGCGAGTTTCGCTTTCTTCAGCGTAGCCAGAAATAAGGAACTACCATTTAACCCCCTCTAACTCCCCCTTCGCAAGGGGGAGAACCTGTTCCCCTCCTTGCGAAGGAGGGGTTAGGGGAGGTAGAAAATGTATAAGTAGTTGCGATTCCTAAGCAGTTGGAGATAGAGTTAAAAAAAGATGAATTCGTTACTTGAAATGCACCAAATTGATCATTATTTCGGGGGATTGAAGGCGATCTCTCGTTTTAATCTGGCGTTGCAAGCCGGTGAGATTGTTGGACTAATCGGGCCCAACGGCGCAGGGAAAACCACAGTATTTAATCTGATAACTGGCGTGTATGCACCGATGCAAGGCGAAATTCGTTTCAACGGTATACCGATTCACGGCAAACGGCCGTCGGTTGTGAGCAATCTTGGTATCGCGCGAACCTTTCAGAACATCCGCCTGTTCTCTGAAATGAGTGTCATCGAAAATATCAAAGTCGCCTATCATTCACGACAAAATTACAGCCTATTTTCCGCGCTTTTTCTCACGAAGCAATTTCGGGTCAAAGAGGGTGAAATCGACCAAATGGCATTTCAATTATTGGAAATTTTTGGATTGCCAGCCCGAGCCCACAAACCCGCCGGTTCCCTATCGTATGGCGAGCAACGTCGATTAGAAATTGCGCGTGCGCTTGCAACCGATCCCAGCTTGCTGCTGCTCGATGAACCGGCAGCAGGCATGGATCCCACCGAAGCCGATGATTTGTTGAATTTGATTAAAAGATTGCAAAAAGACTTCGGTGTGACCATTTTATTGATTGAGCATCAAATGCGGGTTGTGATGGGTGTTTGCGAACGAATCGTCGTCTTAAATTTCGGAGAAACCATTGCAGAGGGAACACCCGCCGAAATCCAGAACCATCCAAAAGTCATTGAAGCATACTTGGGGGGAAGTACAGCATGATACTTCAGGTCGATCGCCTGCACGTAGGCTACGGGGGCATCCGAGCCCTGCGCGGCGTGAGTTTTGAAGTGGAAGAAGGCGAAATTGTCAGCCTCATCGGAGCAAACGGTGCAGGCAAATCGACAACGCTACGAACCATTTCCGGCCTGATCAGACCAGAAGAGGGAAGTATTTTCTTCAACGGGCAGGCGATCACCGGGTGGCCACCCCACCGCATTGCGGGATTGGGCATTTCGCACGTCCCAGAAGGACGCGGCATTTTTAGTAATTTGACGGTAATGGAAAATCTTGAAGTTGCCGCCGATGTCATGAAAAGAAGCAAACAACACTTAAAAGCGGACTTGGAACGAGTCTCTACTCTTTTTCCTCGTTTAGGAGAGAGACGAAAACAACTGGCCGGGACGTTAAGTGGCGGTGAACAACAGATGTTGGCAATTGGACGTGCTTTGATGATGCGTGGAAAACTCCTGTTGCTTGACGAACCCTCTATGGGGTTAGCCCCTAACTTAGTTGAAACGATTTTTGAGACCATTGTGAAGCTGAATGAGGACGGCTCAACCATTCTCCTTGTCGAGCAAAATGCTCACAAAGCTATCCAAATTGCCCACCGAGTTTATGCGCTGAAAACGGGGCAGATTGTCTTCAGCGGTACGCCTGAGCATCATGACATTGATGACATCCTGCATAGTGCGTATTTGGAATAGGATATCACTCCCAATCTCAAATCGGAGGAAGTATGACAGTAAAGCCAACAATGTTTCACCATGAGTTGTTAGTGGGAATGCTGATTCTAGTCTTTTTCATCGGTTCAGGGGTAACGCCTCTCTGGGCACAAGAGAATGAGGAACCCTCACTCCTTTACAAAGCCAACGAGAAGATTTCCGCCATACTTTTTTTCGATCTTGCGTTCGGTTCCATTCAGGTCGATGAGGTGGATCGAGATGGTTCGCCGATTTTGGACGAATTTGGACAACCTATCAAGCGGGTGGTTACCATTCCGCTTCTCATCGTCACTCTGATTCTCGGCGCAATCTTTTTTACGTTTTGGTATCGTTGGATGAATGTGAGGGGATTTAAGCATGCCATCGATGTCATTCGCGGGAGGTATGACAGACCGGAGGACACCGGAGAGATTTCCCACTTCCGCGCGCTGACAAGTGCGTTGTCTGCAACAGTTGGTCTCGGCAACATTGCGGGGGTGGCAGTGGCTATTCAATTGGGCGGCCCCGGTGCAGTTTTCTGGATGCTTATTACCGCAGTGTTTGGTATGACCGCAAAGTTCAGCAGTTGCACGCTATCCCAGATTTACCGGAAGATAAATTCTGACGGTTCTATTTCTGGGGGGCCTATGTACTACCTTGATATAGGCATCAAGCAAATGGGCGGTTTTTGGGCACCCGTTGGGAAATTTCTCGCTGTCATGTACGCGCTAATGGTTATGGGTGGAGCTATTGGTGGCGGAAATATGTTTCAGGTCAACCAGACCGCCGAGGCGTTTCGGAGTACCTTTGGATTTTCAGAAAGTGCCAATTGGATTATTGGCATCACAATGATGATTCTGGTTGGAGTGGTGATTATCGGAGGAATCAAGCGGATTGGGGCAGCCACCTCTAAAATCGTTCCCGGCATGTGCGGTTTGTATGTACTTGTCTCAATGATTATCATCCTCATTAACATTTCCCGTGTTCCTGAAACGATTGGTCTCATATTTTCGATGGCATTCACAGGCAATGCTTTCTATGGCGGGATGATTGGTGTGCTCATGTGGGGCATCCGGCGGGCGTCATTCTCCAACGAAGCCGGCCTCGGAAGTGCCGCTATTGCACACGCCGCCGCGAAAACAGAAGAACCTGTTCGGGAAGGCATCGTCGCCATGATTGGCCCTTTCATAGACACCATCATCGTATGTTTCATGACGGCTATAGTGGTCATCATTACGGGGGCTTGGAATGACCCCAGTATTCCGCAATCGGCGGGCGTCACCCTAACGACAAAGGCGTTTGAGAGCGCGATTAGTTGGTTTCCTTATGTTCTGACTGTCAGTATAGCCCTCTTCGCCTACTCGACGATGATCTCTTGGGGCTACTATGGTGAACGCGGTTGGATCTATCTACTCGATCACTTTGGCGGTTCAGGCCTAAAAACTGTCATAGTCTTTAGGATTATTTTCGTCGCCGCTATTATTGTAGGGGCGGTTCACCCTCTCAGTGACGTCTTGGATTTCTCCGATGCGATGATTCTCAGCATGGCTTTCCCGAACATCGTGGGAAGCGTTATTCTTGCACCGAGGCTCCTTGAAAGGGTTAGGGATTATTGGAACCGTTACCAATCGGGAGAAATAAAGCCAGTCGGATAAACTCGCGATTATACATGATACGCACTCCATCAGCGAGTTCGCGAGACAAATTTGGACACTTATTACTTTCAAGAGGGCACCATGGACCAAACAGGTATAAAATTCCGTCATCAAGTTATTGACCCAAATCCGCCGGGAGCGCATCACGACATAACGCTAATCGCTGACGTAAATGGTGATGGGAGGCAAGACATCATCATCGGTTGCAAGCAGGGAGATTTCCATCTCTTCTGGTATGAGAACCCGACTTGGGAACTTCACGTTATGGCAACGGCACCGAATCTGGAAGCTGGAGGCGTCGTGCTGGATATTAACGGGGATGGACGTCCTGATGTGGTCGCCGGGATGCAAGCGGGGGGCAACGAACTATATTGGTTTGAGAATCCGCCGGATGCACGCGATAGATGGACGAAGCGCGTTATCGAAGATCGATTCAAAAAATATCACGATCAGACGGCGGGAGACATTGATGGGGATGGAAAACCGGAGATTCTCATCGCCTCGCAGCAGAGCGGGATTATTGCGTATTACGACATCCCCGACCATCCGGAAGTTTCCCCTTGGCCCCGCGAGTGTTGCCATATCATTGCTGACGACATGCCCGGCATAGAAGGTTTAGTCATTGTCGATATTGATGGCGATGGCAAAACGGAGATCCTCGCAGGACCCAATATTTTCCGTCCCACCGGAGATCTGAACAAACCATGGCACAAGGAGACGTTTGCGCCGGACTTCGTGATGACGCGGGTTGCAGTGGCAGATCTGGATGGAGATGGAGAATTAGAAATCGTATTGAGCGAAGGAGAAAGTCACCCCGGACGACTCGCATGGTGCAAAGCGCCGAATTGGGAACCTCAAATTTTAATCGATGACCTGTTTCACCCGCACAGCCTAGAAATCGCTGATTTCAACGGGGATGGTTTGCCTGATATTTTCGTGGCGGAGATGGGGCTCGGTAGAAATCCTGAGCCGCGGATGATCATCATGGTCAATCAAGGCGGCGCAAATTTTGAGCCTGTCATTTTTCAACGAGGTATTCCCACTCACGAAGCGAAGATCGCCGATCTGACTGGTAATGGACGTCCGGATATCGTCGGTAAGCCGTACAACCCCGAAAGCCATATTGATATTTGGTTGAATGAAACCTAACACACTGTCAATTAAGCAAATCGTCAGGCAAAGCCTGACCTACAAGATATTTGATAGGTAGCCGAATTCGCAAGAATTCGGACCGGACGCGAAGAACCCGAACTTTGGCAGGTTCGGCTACTATTTTAAGAAAGGGATCTCCTAATGTCATTCTGAGGCTTTAGCGAAGAATCTAGATCTTTCGCTTTGCTCAAGATGACAAAATGTGTGGAATCGCGGACCACTGAAAAAGGTTACGGCTACACCCTTTCGCACACCCTCTATGTCTTATCGTCGATCCGTCAACAGGAGTTCCCAAACCAGAAATAGTAACGCGAAGGCGAGGAGATATTGAAACCGATCTTCATACTCAGTGAACTGTTGTTCCTCAAACGCTCGCTTTTCGAGTGAGGATAGTTTTTTGTGCAACAGATTAATTTCGTTACCATCTTGTGTTGCTTGATAATAGTTCCCTTGTGTCAATTGGGCAATCTCTCTCAGCAAAAAATCATTCAACTTGGTGAGGACGAGTTCATTGGTTTCATCCCGTTTATATCCCAGAAATGCGCCATTCGGTTCATAGAGAGGGATTGGAACACCTTGATTCGGCGAACCAATACCAACGCAGTAGATTCGTATATTCTCTTTGGAGGCTGACTTTGCCGCGTCAATGACTTTGCCACCGTGGTCTTCGCCATCCGAAAAAATAATCAACACCTTATATCCCTCCACTTCTGAGCTGAAACTTGACATCGCTATGTCGATGGCTTTGTCAATCTGCGTTCCGCTGTGCGAAATAGTGCTCGGATGGAGCGCGTTTAGAAATTCTTTAGTAGCGGCATAGTCAGTGGTTAATGGGCATTGGACGAAGCTGCTTCCGGCAAATGCGATTAGGCCGAGGCGATCGCCGCGGGCTTGATCAATCAATGAAGAAATCGCGTGCTTTGCTTTGAGAAGCCGATTGGGTTTGATGTCTTCGGCCAGCATGCTCGCTGAAATGTCCAAAGCAATTATAATGTCCAACCCTTGCCGCTTAATCAATTCAAGTTTCGTCCCAATCTGTGGACGCGCGATGGCGAGTGCGAGGAAAAGGTAACTGAGTATCATCAAAACGGCTTGCTGTTTCTGTCGTCTGAAGTGGACGGATGCGGTGAGGCGATGGAAGGCTTGATGATGGCTGAATCGCCGGTAAGCTTTCTGCTTTCGCTGAAATCCGAAAAGATAAAGCGCAATGAGAAATGGGACGCCCCATAGAAGATGTAACAGATTGGGGTGTCCGAAACGTAACCAATTCATGGCATGTAGCGATTTTGGTCGTTGATCGGTAGTCAGAAACAGAACCGAGTAGCGACGAGGTCAATTTCAAAAAGTTCGTTTTTTCTGCTATGGCAAAGCATGTAGTTGCAACTGTCAATGAGATTCCACCCGGTACACGCAAAATTGTTGAAGTGGCTGGACGTTCCCTCGGCATTTTCAATATTGCGGGAGAGTTTTTTGCGCTTCGGAATAGTTGTCCTCACCAAGGTGGCCCGCTCTGTAAGGGTCGCTTGACGGGCTTTCTCGAGGCCAGTATGCCCGGTGAGTACAGTTACAGTCGCAAGGGCGAAATCTTACGTTGTCCCTGGCACGGCTGGGAGTTCGATATCAAAACAGGTCAGTCGTGGTGGAATCCCGCGCGGATGCGGGTACGCCGTTACGAGGTAAACATAGAACATGGTGCATCCGGGCTGAAAAAGGGACCACACAAAGCTGAAACTTATTCTGTATCCGTCGAACAGCAATACGTGGTCGTTGAAATCCCCGGCGCATGAAGACCTGTGAACTGCCTACCCGGTAGGAGATGTATTAGTCCCACACAGTTGCATCCTGCAGACGGCGGAGCGTGAGGACAAAGGAATTTTCGTCAAGTTCCACCATATCGTAGGAGATCGCCGTGCCCTGCGCAACATCGGTTTTTAGCTTAACTCCGGACGCCAAACCCAGAGGAAGCAAGTTCTCGGCACGCGCGATGTCTGCCTTCTCGATTAAGCCATTGACCGTATACCCACCGCTACCATCCAGTTTCTCTCCCTGCCTCAGATTCCGTTTTGCGACCGTAATCACTTCAGCAACTGGCGTGGGCAAAGGTGCGCCGGTGGGATGTCCATAGAGAGCCGCCTTTGCGATAGAGATTGGGGCTTCCACGGCTACCAGATGATATGGCCGGTAGAGGAGAAAATTCTTGCCATCACCGCCCGGATAGAGATGGTAACCGGTCAAATCTTCTTGGATAAAGGGATGGTCTGTCCGAATGACGACAAAGACTCCCATCCTGAGCGGTGTTTCGAGCATGGTCTTGCCATCCTCCGCGACACTATTTGCTAACTCCACAACCCCCTGTCGATTCAGAATCCCACCTTCTTCGGCTAGGCTGAACATACGGGGAATATCCGCAATATTGACTGATGGCTCGTGCATGCCTCGCACATCCGGTACGAGTCCTGCCATATTTGCGAGTGCAGTCATTTCAATCTGCGCCTTTGAGCCATCCCGAAACGAATTGAACATCTTGAGATTAATTGTTCGTCGATCAATCATTTCATCGCTGAAGCCAAAGCGTGCTGGCACCGTATCTGGCGTACCGCTTCTATCATCGTCATAGAATATCGTGCCCCGCCCCGCAGCGACAATCTCAAATCCCAAGGTTCTCGCCCATTCAACCATGTTCATGGTGACTCCAGGCTGGTCACCATCTACCAGAGAATAGACGACTCCTGCACTGTCTGCCATGCGTTTGAGCAAAGGACCGACCGTTACATCGGTTTCCACGTTGACCATTATCAGGTGTTTGTTATGCGTCAAAGTTTGATACGCCATGCGAGCCCCAACTTCCGGGATGCCAGTTGCCTCTACTACCACATCTATCAAATCAGAGGCGGCAAGAATTAGACCATCTTCAGTGACTGCACGTTTGCCAGCGTGAATCGCTTCGTTCATTTCTGCTACATTTTGCACAATCTGTATGGTTTCTTCTGGAATGTGACTCGCCGTATAAGCATGCTTTGCGCGCTCGAGGTTGATGTCAGCAATGGCAGAGGCTTGTATACCTCGCATGCAAGAAAGCTGTGCGACTAAGCCCGCGCCGAATTTGCCCATGCCAATAATGCCAACACGGATAGGTTTATTTTTTTCTGCGCGTTGAGCAAGTAATGAACTGATCATACATATCTCCTTGAATGTCGTTGTGCGATTTCATCGTCTCCTTCAAGCGAAGTTAAGATACATGACAACAATTCTATTGTCAAGGTCAAATCGATCGAATTGTGGATGATGAATATAACACAGAATACGCGGAAATCAATGATTTTTTTATTGGACGTGCGGTCAAAAAGTGATAAAATAAGCGAAACAATTAACTGGAGGATTTTATGAAGATCGGTGTAACGCAAATTATTCTCAGTAATATGTCACTCGACGATACGCTCTCGTTGTGTCAAGAAGCGGGTTACGATGCTGTCGAGTTGACCTTTCGGGAAGGCGCAGACACGGACATCAACATGAGCACGTCAGAGATCAAAGGCGTGAGCGAGAAGTGCGCGGCTGCGGGGATCGAGATCAGTAGCATCACTGCTGGCTACAGCGAGCGCGGGAATTTACTCAGCATAGATGCAAGTGAGCGGAAGAAAGGTATCCGATCCATCGCTCGTGGGGTGGAGGTAGGAGGTATACTCGGCATTGGTGGAATCTTATTGCACCCGGGGCAACTAGCCGTTGAAGGAACATATCAACAGGTCTGGGATAACCTCGTGGGGATTCTGAAAGACCTCGCCCCCGCTGCGGCTTCCAACGAGGTCGCCATTGGACTTGAAAACGTCTGGAATAAATTTCTACTTAGCCCCAAAGAGATGCGTGAAATTGTCGATGAAGTCGATAGCGAATGGGTCGGGACCTACCTCGACACGGCGAACATGATGGCTTACGGTTATCCAGAACATTGGATACGTGAACTTGGCAACCGGATTAAGCGTGTCCACTTTAAGGACTTCAAACGCAGGGAACATCGATTCGTCAATCTTCTCGATGGCGATACCGATTGGCCCACCGTCATGCGTGAACTCCGCGCAATCGGCTATGATGAGTATGTTATCCATGAAGTTGGCGGCGATCGGGAAACTCAGATTGACATTGCCAAACGCATGCGCGAAATTGTTGCAATGTAGTTGATAGTAGAGCCTGCTGCTAGCTGGTTCACGAAATTGGTAAAGCAGATGCAACAGGCTGGCAGCCCGCTCTACTTATGATGCAAATCCGCTGTATCCTGTATCCCGGAAACATGGGATTCGGTTCACATATCTGAGAGGTCAATATGTGAACCTATTTCGGAATTATCTCAACTCTTACATGAGGTTCTGTTGGAGGCACACAAATGTATAGAAAGGAACTTGAGCAGGAAATATTGGAACGTAAACGAGCAGAAAAGGAGATTGAAAGCCTGGCAAAATTCCCAAGTGAAAATCCGAACCCCGTTCTCCGAATTACAAAAGAGGGAACGATTGTCTATGCAAACGATGGTAGTGCCCCTCTGCTCAAAACTTGGGGTTGCCAAGTCGGCGGACTTTTACCGGATGAGTGGCGCAAGGAAGTCCTGGAAGTTTTCAATTCCGCCCAGAGCAAAGAGATTGAAGTCACGTGCGGCGTTCAGATTTTCTCAGTGTCATTTTCACCTGTTGTCGATGCCG
Source organism: Candidatus Poribacteria bacterium (assembly GCA_022567695.1). GTDB lineage: Bacteria > Poribacteria > WGA-4E > WGA-4E > PCPOR2b > JADFGN01. Next base: position 20,934 of record JADFGN010000034.1, read on the forward strand.
GATATGTCTATGCGTATGGACGCGACATTACCGAACATAAGCGGGCAGAGGAAGAAATTGAGAAGCGTGAAAAGATGCTGTCGGATGCAGAAAAGATCGGTCACGTCGGGAGTTTTGAGTGGGACATTCCCACTAACAAAGTCACCTGGTCGGATGGACTTTATCAAATCTATGGGTTGAAGCCACAAGAATTCGGTGCGTCGCTTGAGGCATTCCTCAACCAGGTCCATGTAGAAGATCGAGAGATGGTTCAAAAGACCCTCGAAGAGGCGTATCGCGAGGGAAACTGGCAGATGGAGGAACGTATCGTCCGCCCTGATGGGGAAGTGCGTGTGCTTTTCAGTCAAGGTGAGGTCATCAAGGACGAAAATGGTGAACCCATCCGGATGGTTGGCGTCTGCCAGGACATCACTGAGCGAGTGCGTGCGAACGAGGAATTGCGTGAAAGTGAAGCCCTCAAAGGTGCTATTCTCGAATCGGCACTTGATTGTATCATCACCATGGATAGCGGTGGAAAAATTATCGAATTCAATTCGGCGGCAGAGAAGACCTTTGGCTACATCCGTGCCGAAGTATTGGGTAAAGATCTGGCGGAGAAAATCATCCCGCTGTCCTGGCGCAAGGCGCATAATCGAGGTCTTCAGCGTTATCTCAAAGTCCGTGAAGGTAGAATACACGGCCGGGTTGTTGAGATTGACGCCATGCGTGCGGATGGCTCCCAGTTTCCTGCCGAACTGGGTATCACGTCGATTCAGTTAGGGGATGAACTGATATTCACAGCCCATCTGCGTGACATCACCGAGCGGATTCGAGCGGAAGAAGCGTTGCGGGAGTCTGAAGAGATGTATCGAACTATTTTTGATACGACGCGAACCGCGGCAATCATGGTCGAAGAAGACACGATAATATCCCTAGAAAATACAGAATTTGAAAGGATGACTGGCTACACAAAGGAAGAAATTGAGGGCAAAAAAAGCTGGACTGAATTCATCCCTCAAGATAAATTGAACAGAATGATAAATTATCATCGTCAGCGAAGAACAGATTCAAACGCGGTTCCAAGCAACTACGAATCTCAATTCATTAACAAAAAAGGAGAGACTAGAGATTGCCTGATAACAGTCAGCATAATACCGGGGACAAAAAAGAGTGTGGTATTTGTCGTTGATATTACCGAGCACAAAGAAGAAACTGAACGGATTCAAGCGGCGAAGATGGAATCTCTGCGCCAATTGGTTGCAGGTGTCGCCCACCAGATGAACAATCCAATCGGGGCGATTTCCAGCAATACTGATGTTTCCAACCGTGCGATCAGCAAAATCAAGGCAAATCTCGCTTCGCCGGTCCAAACCAATGGTAAGCTACCCAGAACACTCGCTGTGTTGGAGCAAATGAATCAAATGAACGCAATCGCCTCGGCGGACATCGCAAAGATTGTCGCCAATCTTCAGCGTTTCGTCAGACTTGATGAAGCGGAATGGCAACTTGCAGACATTCACGAAGGGATAGATAGCACCATTGCTCTGATGAATTTGGAATTTGAAAATCGAATTCAAACCATCAAAGATTACGGCGATCTCCCCAAAGTTTATTGCGCGCCAAGCAGTTTAAACCAAGCGTTTATGATTTTGCTCAAAAATGCGTCTGAAGCTGTTGAAACGGAAGGCAAGATTCACATCAGCACCTTTGCCCACAACGAACATGTCAAGATAGAAATTAGCGACACCGGAAAGGGGATTCCACCCGAAGACCTCAGTCGAATTTTCGATCCGGGATTTACGACAAAGCGCGTGAAGGTCGGGGTAGGGCTTGGGTTGGCAATCTGCTACAAAATCGTCGTCGATGAACATAAGGGGCGTCTTGATGTCTCAAGTGAATCCGGTGAAGGAACGACTTTTACTATAACGCTTCCACAAGGTCGTAGTGAGAGGTAAGTTATGAAGAAGATTTGGACGCTAGTTTTTCTGAGCTTTCTCCTTCAGATAACTTCTATGAGCTTGGCGCAAACCGCAGGAAAAATCGTGCTCTCGCCGGATAATTTCAAAAACGATGCAATTTCGATGGATAAAAACTGGAAATATATGCCTGGAGACAATATGGACTGGGCTACGCCAACTTTTGATGATAGCGATTGGGAAATTGTAAGCCCGATGCTAATCCCAGATAAACTTCCGAAAGGCGGCTGGGATGGCATCGGATGGTTTAGGTTGCACCTTGAGGTTGATGAAGCCTTATGGAATCAGCCTTTGGTCTTAAAATCCATTCACATGAGCGCGGCTGAGATTTATCTGGACGGTCAGCTGATTTATGTCTTCGGCGAAGTGGGGACGTCAAAGGCAACAGAAAAAACCAATTTTTCTTCAGCGGTCAATCCGAGAATCGTAAAAATCTCCTTCGGCGATCAAACCCACCACGTTCTTGCGGTGCGCTACTCTAACTTCTCGGCGTTGGCTTACAAGTGGGCGAATATCCCACAGCTGGACTTTGGCATGTTTCCCATGATAGGTTTTGAATTGCAGATTGAGAGAGGCGGTTTAACGCAAAGTTATAGGAGCCACGTACGTCTCGTGAGGAGAGAGACCAGTTATCAATTTTTCTTTGTGGGCGCACCGCTTGCTTTTACGTTGTTGCATCTATTGTTATTTTTCTTCTATCCCAAATTCAAGCAGAATTTCTACTATGCTGTTTTTACAGGCAGTTATACGATCTTGACGTTCGCCATTTTTGAAGCGATGTTTTCAACAGATCTCCGAAGAGGTTTGTTGTTTCTTACAGCCTTTAAAATCGCTGTCATATTTGTGGCCGGTTCCGGGCTTAGATTTTCATACGCGCTTTTTCGCACCCAACTTCCCAGGCCGGTACGCATCTTAAGAGCGGCAGGAATGGTCCTGGCAGTCTTTTCGTGGTATATTCCACAGAACTATATCTTTCTTTATGCTCTCATCCCGCTCGCAGAAATGCTCCGAGTGATTTTTGTGGCAATTTTCAAGAAAAAGGACGGCGCGTGGATTATTGGAATTGGGAGTTTAGCGATGGTTTTAACGGCATCCTACCAGATGATTTCATCCATCCTCAATCAATCACCTCACGATATCGGCTATCCCTATGCGTATGGGGTTTTAGCCTCCCTGATTTCCATGTCTGTATATCTCGCCCGCCGATTTGCCCAAACGAACAAAGACCTTGAAAAGCAGTCGAGTGCATTGCGCCAATTGAACGTGGAATTGGAAGAGCGCGTCGAAACGCGAACGCTAGAATTATCCGAAGCCAATCAATCCCTCGAAACGAAAAACGTCCAACTTGCTGAATCGAATAACCAAATCCAAACCGCCCACACTCAACTCCAAAACACCCACAATGAACTCCAACAGACGCAAACTCAATTGGTGCAATCCGAGAAGATGGCGGCATTGGGTCATCTTGCTGCGGGAATCGCTCACGAGATTAATAATCCAATTGGAGCGGTCAATAGTATTGCGGACGTTTCTTCCCGTTGCGTTCATAAAATTGGGGAGATATTAAAAACCAGTGAATCGCTAGATGACCTTAAAAAGAATAAACAGTTTCAGCGAACACTCACACTCTTGGAAAAGAATCAGCAGACGACACTGACAGCGAGCAATCGAATTAGCGAAATTGTGGGAAGCCTGAAGAATTTCACACGGCTCGATGAAGCCGATCTTCAATTTGCCGATATTCACGACGGTATCTTGAGTACCTTGACCCTCCTTAATAATCGTTTGGTGAATCGGATTACCGTTCACAAAGAGTTCGCAGACCTTCCAAAAATCCGCTGCTATCCAGGGCAGTTGAATCAGGTGTTCATGCACTTGATTCAAAACGCCGCTGACGCAATTGAAGGAAAAGGTGAGGTGTGGATTAAGACGTGGATGGAAGGAGATTCCGTGAAGTTCTCCGTCCGCGATAACGGGAAAGGCATACCGCGAAACGTGTTGTCGAAGATCTTCGATCCCTTCTTCACCACAAAACCTGTGGGGAGTGGTACAGGGCTTGGGCTGGCGGTGAGTCACCAGATTATCGATCGGCACGGCGGGAAAATTGAGGTCGAAAGTGAAGTGGGCAAAGGAACAGAATTTGTGGTGACGTTACCCGTAAATCCACCGATTGAAACAACATCGGCAACTTAAAATACTGAATACCAGAGGCGAGGATGAAGAAGATATTGACGCTCATTTTTCTGAGCTTGTGCCCATTGAGTTTTGCTCAGATTGATAAAAAAATTGTCGTGTCGCAAGATAGCTTCAAAAACGAGGAACAAGCAATTGAACTCATCAATGGTTGGAAATATCACGCGGGTGATAATCCGGCGTGGGCAGACCCAACCTTTGATGATAACGGTTGGGAAACCGTCCATACATGGGTTAATCCCAGCAAACTTTTCGGAGACGGAGGGGAGGGAATTGGATGGTTCAGGCTTCATCTCGCTGTAGACGCAAGTCTTTGGAATAAGCCTCTGGCATTGCATCTATATCAGACGGGTGCGTCTGAGATTTACTTAGACGGGGTACAGATTGATCGGATTGGACAGTCGAGAACAGAGCAAACCGATGCCTATCTCGCCAGAGAGATTTCATTTCAAAAAAAAGCAGACCACCTTATCGCTGTTCGTTATTCAAACCGATCGGTGGATACGCTGAATGGATCTGGCCTAAAGGTCGGCTTTAGTATGAATCTGTTCGCAGATGCAAACCACACACTTAAACACGAATTTGACCGTGTGAAAAGGAACGCAAAGGAACAGATGTTTTTTACAGGGGTACTACTCGCCTTTGCAATATTGCACCTGTTTCTATTTGTGTTCTATCCCTACTCAAGACAAAATCTTCACTACGCCGTTTTTACAGGTTTATTTGCAGCTATGATTTTCTTGGATTATCACAAGAAATCATCAAATGGCTCCGAAATGGCGCACCACCTCGCTGTAATACTCACGCTCGTTTCTGGACTCCGGTTTGTCTATTTGCTCAATTATATAAACTACCA
>JADFGN010000474.1 GCA_022567695.1 Candidatus Poribacteria bacterium
CGGGATCTCAACTACTCCGAACCAGCCACACTCACACTCCACGTCAAGCGACCGTGGTGGGTATACGCCTATTCCGGGATGTTTATCGCTGGCATTCCCTTGGCTTTTGGCGCGTTCTATTTCGGCAAGCGGCTCCAAACCCAACGCGCCATCGCCCAACAGTTCAACCCCTACATCGCCGGTCGGGTTGTTGGCGAAGATCTGTTCTACGGCAGAAGCGACCTCATCACCGACATCGAGCGAACACTGGCGAACAACTGCTTCCTGCTCTACGGGGAGCGGCGCATCGGCAAAACGTCGCTGCAACACCAACTCCGAGAACGGCTTTCCAAAGCCGATGACCCGACCTATCGTTTCATCCCCGCCTACATTGACCTCCAAGGTGTCGCTGAAGACGACTTCTTCCGCACGATTGCGACGGGCATAGTAGAGCATGCTGCCAACTTGTTCAAATCTTCGGGTGGGCAGGATGGTGGAGGAAACGGGCAGGCTGCCAGCTTGTTCAAGGATCCGCTAACGTTACGATTGAATGAAGACCGCGACCACTACAGTTATCGAGATCTCAACCGTGATCTGCGGACAATCCTCAACCACCTCAAAGAGAACGAAACCAAAACGATTAAACTGGTACTGCTGATGGACGAGATTGATACCCTCAACGAATACAGCCTTCGCACCAACCTCAACCTGCGCGGGCTTTTTATGGGACCGCTCAAAGAAAACCTCGTGCTGGTGATGAGTGGCTTTTACCTGAAAATGGATTGGAGCGACGAAGGCGGAGGCAGCCCGCCGTTCAACTTCCTTTCCCGCGAGATCCAGATCCAGCCGTTGGAGGAAGCCGACGCACGGACGCTGATAACCGAACCGGTCAAAGGGTTTTACACCTACGAGCCGAAAGCGATAGACCACATCATCGAATTGAGTGAACTCCGCCCGTTTACGATTCAAGGTTTCTGCCTGAGAGCGGTCAATCGGGTTCTGGCTGACGGGCGGACGCGAATCACCGTCGATGACATCGAAGCGATTAAAGACTCGGTGCTGGCAGAGGTAATGTCGATTCGTGGGGAACGGGCGGGAACGGCGTTGCCAGCTTCTCTCAACGAAGCATTGGCACTGCTCAGTGAAGAAAAAGCGCGAGTCGAAGAATTAAGTTCACGCAATGCTGAACTTGAGGTGGAAAACGTACGGCTGCGGGGAGAGGCGGCGTAGCTTATCTTTGGTGAAAGTGCTATTTTCGCTCATCGTTGATTAGGACAGACTGACGAAGGAATGTCCATAAACGAGTGTAAACAATTAACGAGGGGAATTACATGAGAGCTTTGGAGCGAAAAGCTTTGAAACAGTGCATTACAAATTTGGCAAATGAACAGTTCGGAGACCTACTGAAGGATGTCCGATTTTCAGGCCCCTTTGAAGAAGAAGATTTAGATGTCGATCTGATCTTACGAAAAAGAATCCCTTTCAATGAACTCGGTGCAAAGCTCTTAAACATCTATCAGCCTCTTGAAAAAGAAGGATATAATGTGTTGATTGGACACAAGTTTGATGGACGTTCAAAAAAGAAAACGAAGTGGAAAACTAAAAGTTAATCACGAAGCCAAATAATTCCACAGTCTGAGAGGAGATCTTTTATGAGCAAACCCAATATCATTCTAATCTTGGTGGACCAAATGCGCGGCGATTGCATGGGAGCGGATGGAAGCACCTTTATCGAAACGCCGAACCTTGATTACCTCGCCGCCTGCGGAACCCGGTTTCAGCACGCCTACACTGCATCCCCATCCTGCATTCCATCCCGCGCGACGCTCATGACAGGACAGAATCAGTGGCACACGGGGATTCTCGGCATGGGCGCGGGACAGGGGGCAATTCCGAATAACTTTCCACATACGCTCGCGGGCGAGTTGACGAAAGCCGAATATCAAACCCATCTCGTTGGGAAAGGCCACTTTACGCCTCAACGTGCGAAGATGGGGTTCGAGAGTCATGAACTTGACGAGTCCGGCCGCATGCTTCGTGATGGCCTGAAGGACGAGTATCGAACGTGGTTCGATCGGGAGAAGGGACGAGACATCACACCCGATGACCACGGCGTCGATTGGAACTCGTGGGTTTCGCGCCCGTGGCATACCGAGGAATACCTTCACCCAACTGCATGGACGATGAACCGAGCGATTCACTTCATCTCCCAACATGACAGAGAACGACCATTTTTCCTCAACATTTCCTTTGCTCGACCGCACTCACCATTCGTCCCCCCTGAGTCTTATTTCCAGATGTACCATCGTGATGAAACGCCGCCAGCAGTGGTTGGTGATTGGGCAACCTGTCACGATCGACCGGAGGATGCAGTCAATCCTAACGCATGGCGCGGGAAGAAATCGAAGCGACACATCCATCGTGCCCGGTCTGGCTACTATGGGGAGATCTCTTTTATCGACACCCAGATCGGTCGGTTGATGAATTGGTTCGGGCGTTATCAACGCGATGCTTTTGCGAATACGTTGTTTATCTTCACATCCGACCATGGCGAGATGCTTGGCGACCACCATCTGTGGCGAAAAACCTATGCCTACGAAGGCAGTGCCCGAATTCCGTTCATCGTAACTCCACCGAGGAACGGCCCGATGAGGGCAAGTCGGCGGCTTGCACACGAGGTGGTTGAACTCCGCGACATTATGCCGACCATTTTGGATGCCGCCGGAGTTGAAATTCCCAAAACCGTTGACGGGAAGAGCGTAATTCCTCTTACGCAAGAACCGGCTGAAGATTGGCGGCGTTATATTCATGGCGAGCATTGCACCTGTTATTCCCGCGAACAAGAAATGCAATACGTGACGGATGGGAAACGGAAATTGATCTGGCTACCACGCATTGATCAAATGCAGTTTTTTAACCTTGAAGAGGATTCGGGTGAATGTCACAACCTGATCGATGACCCGGACTACCGGACTGAAATCGCTGAATGGCGGGGCTATTTAATCGAAGAACTCGCTGCCAGAGATTGCGGTTGGGTTAAGGATGGAGAATTGGTTTCGCCTCCGCCAGAAAGGCCGCTTGTCTCGCCTTGTAAGGACATCCGCTGGCAGGGGATTGACCAAGTAGATTGAATTGGGATAGTTCATTTCCCGCTTGAGTTCCGTGTCAGTAGTTCGAACGCACAGTTTGCTACCTCTCGAAGTGTAACCCTTGGCTTCAGAGAGTGGCAATTAAATTATAATCAAGCAATTGAAAGACAAATGTAATGGACAAAGACATTTCACACATCTGCACAAATGAAAAAAAATAATGTTGCGAAAGGAGCTTGTTTGCAATGATTCAATCCATTTTGGGCGGCATCCAGCAATTGGCTAATTTTCTCTTTTTGATTGCAGTTCTTGGGACGGCGGGATTTTCGTGGTGGCTATCGACGAAATACCGCGAACGACACGCAGAATTTCCGTGGAAAAAGGCGGGCATCATCCTCGCGATTGAGGTTTTGATTTGGATGGGATTCAATATCGCTTGGGGTTGGATGATAGCCAATTGGTGGTTGGTTGCCATTGTTGTTGTTGTCGTTCTTGTAATCATTACGAGAAAGAAGAAAGATAAATACGTTGTTTAGCAAACTTTAGCTATCGAGAAAGCCCTGTGTATCAATTGACACAGGGTTTCTTCATTTCGGATTACTTTGAACCGAGAAAGGATTTCTATGAAAAACAAAATTCTACTGTCACCTATTTTTGAGAATGCGGAGTTTGATTCTGAACCTCGGCGCGAAGGGCTTGAGGCACTGGCAAAGCTTGCAGATCTTGACACCCATCCAACAGAATTCACGGAACGAGATGCGGAAGGGGTCGTCGGCGTAATCGCGAGTTCATCGCCTTTTCATCTGAGCTTCTATGAGGCAGCGAAAGACCTGCGAATCATCGCCCGTTGGGGCGTCGGGTACGAGAAGGTCAATGTCGATTTGGCGACACAATACGGCGTCATCGTCACCATTTCACCAGAACACATGGAAACTGTGGCGGAATACACGATTGCTCAGTGGATGGCGACTCTCAAGCGCGTTTACACTTTGAACCACCTCTCTCATGGCGGCGATTTCTCTATCATTCGAACCTATGAGGCAGAAGCGTCTACGCTCGGTCTCTACGGCTTTGGGAGAATTGGACAGGCGGTGGCGAAACGGGCAAAGCCGCTACTTGGTGACGAAGGTCGCCTGCTCGTATACGACATCCGGGAGGACATTGGGGAATTGGCATCGAAATTTGGGGCTGTCGCTGTAGACCATCCGATGACCCTCTTTCGTGAGTGTGATACCGTCTCTCTCCACGTGGCTGGAGATGATATCATCGTCACCTACGATCGCCTTTGTGCCATGAAGCCTCACGCCTCCTTGATCAACCCCTCGCGTGGAAATCTTGTCGATGATCAGGCCGTCAACCGAGCCATCCGCGAAAACCGGCTCTGGTATTATGTGGTGGACGACCCGGTGAACGGACCGAGAGAGATTCACAAAAACCATCCCCGCATTATATGCACAAACCACAACGCCGGGATTACCATCGAATCTGCCATCCGCCTCGATCTTCGGACGATTGGCCAGGTCACTGATGCCATCGCTGGCCGTGAACCTGCCTATGTCCTCAATCGTGATGTACTGAATCACCCGAGAGTGAAGGCTTTCCTGAAAGGATAACCCGTCTGATGTCGTCAAGAGTATATGGACACAAATTTTTGCATATTAGACCTGACAGGTTTTGAAAACCTGTCAGGTCTGCGGACAACGGAAACTTACGTCCGACTACTAGCATTGCGCATTTGCATCCCCACAGCAATCATTCTGATGGCACGTTCAGCGGCATCGGCAATCAGCATCGGTGCATTTTCAATCGCGGATTCTAACGACGTCGGTTCAGGCACAATATCGATCATCGCGTCAATTCCGGCATCGTAAACACCGTCAGAACCATCAGCGATGCTACCTGCAATTGCAATTACCGGAATGCCATGTACCTTCGCGGCTTTCGCAACGCCCACAGGCGTTTTTCCAAAAACCGTTTGGAAATTGATTTGTCCTTCGCCTGTGATAACGAGATCAGCGCCGGAGAGCCGTTTGACAAGTTGAACCGCTTCGATGACGATTTCAATGCCAGATTTCAACTCAGCGTTAAGGAAAGCAAGCAGGCCTGCACCCAATCCGCCCGCCGCCCCAGCGCCCGGTATATCCCCAACAATCTTCCCAAGATCGCGCTGTAAAACCCGATCAAAATGTGCTAGGTTTGCATCTAAAGTCTGAACCATCTCAGGGGTTGCACCTTTTTGGGGACCATAAACGTATGAGGCCCCTTGTTCACCTGTCAGCGGATTGTTGACATCACAAGCCACTACAGTTTGAGTCTCGGGGATGCGTGCATCCAATCCAGAGATGTCAATTGCATCAAGACGACTCAAACCACCGCCGCCCCATTGAACCAGCTCGCCTGACTTGGTCAGCAATTTTGCGCCGAGTGCCTGTGCCATTCCAGCCCCTCCGTCATTCGTCGCGCTCCCACCGATTCCGATGATCAGCTTCCGACATCCGCGGTCTAAGGCCGCTTTAATGAGTTGCCCTGTCCCATATGTCGTTGTGACAAGTGGATTGCGTTTGTCGGGGGGAACAAGCGTTAATCCCGATGCCGCCGCCATTTCGATTACCGCTGTGACCTTGTCGCCGAGTACACCGTACTTCGCTTCAATTTCTCTGCCGAGTGGGTCTATGACACGTTCCGTGACGATCTGGCCGCCTGTTGTGTCAACAAGGGATTGAACAGTTCCTTCGCCCCCATCCGCCATTGGTATCTTCTCGAGCTCGGTATCAGGAAACACACGACGCACGCCATGCTCGATGGCTTCTGCTGCTTGCAAGGCGGTAACGCTGCCCTTAAACGAATCTGGTGCAATAACGATCTTCATAAAAGCCTAACTCCGAATTTTCTCCGT
>JADFGN010000475.1 GCA_022567695.1 Candidatus Poribacteria bacterium
TTGATTACATTCACAATTTTGGATATGATCAGCTTCCATCGGAGGTCGTTGCCCATAGCAAGATTGTCATCTTAGATACCCTTGGTGCGATTATCGCTGCATCGAACCCCAAATATTCCGCAAGCCGCATTATCACAGACTTCGCCAAAGATCAGGGCGGAACACCCGAAAGCTCGGTTGTCGGTCGGAATTTCAAGACCAACTGTGTCAATGCAGCGTTAGTCAACGGAACGCTCGGTTACTATTGCGATATCGAGAGCCATCATGTCCGTGCGGTTGTTCATGCTCCGGCTTCAAACGTGCCGACCGCGCTTGCCATTGGTGAAAGGGTCAAGGCCAGCGGGAAACAGTTCCTCGCAGCGATAACGCTCGGTGTTGATGTTGCCTGCCGGGTGAGCAACGCCATCGGTCCAACCGCGCTGTATAATCGAGGGTTTCATCCATCGTGTGTCGCTGGGGCATTTGGGACGGCGGTGAACGCCGGGCATCTGTTGGGATTGAATCAAAAACAGTTTGCAAATACGTTGGGTTTAGTCGCCACTCAGGCGTGCGGAACTCTTGGCTGGGAGAACGATCCGACTGAGAATTCGCGTCCGTTTAATCCGGGGCTTGCCGCACGTAACGGTACGACTGCCGCATTGTTGGGAAGCATGGATTTTGGTGGGCCGCCTGACCCCTTCGAGGAACGCTTCAACATCTTTGACGCATGGTCAGTTGAACCCCATCTTGAGGAGATTACCGATGGACTTGGTGAACGCTTTGCAATTACGGAACTGGCTTTCAAACGCTATGCGTGTTGCGCGTTCACGCATCCGGGGCTTGATGCGCTGTTCTCCATCATGGAGGCTCACAACTTGACCCATCAGCAGATTCAGCGAATTGTCTTGCGTTTTCCCAAAAGTGGCGTTGCGTTGATCAATGATGACAAGCTCAAATCCCACTCCGGGAGCTATGTCCTTGCTGTTGGTGCGTATGCCAAGCGAGTGTTAATCGAGGATATACTCCAAGACCGACGGGCTGAGCCGGAAATTCGTCGGTTACATGATGGCGTCGAAATCGTGGGAGATGAATCGATTGACCATCTATTTCCCGCCCGTTACACAACGATTGTTGAGGTCACGACGACTGATGGGCGTTACTTTTCCGAGCGGGTTGACTTCGCCCGCGGTTGCCCCGAGAACCCGATGGAGCGCGAAGAATTGGAGGCGAAATATTTCACACTGACTGAACCTGAAATTGGTCGGGAAAAGGCCGAGTCGATAAAGGATGTGGTCAACAACCTGGAGGCGGTCAAAGATATTTCCGTCCTCGGCGATCTGTTGCGTGAGTCAGATTAACATCGTGGAAAGGAGCAAACCCCTATGGACATCAATAAGGTAAACCGACCAGATACGAAGGGAGTAAAGCATGCTTGATCCTGATCGATACGACGACGTTGCGGAGACGTTTGATCGGTACTCGGAACGAACCGGCTTTCCAATCACGGAATGTCTGATGGAAATGACACAGGTGAACTGTGGTCAGCACGTTCTGGATGTCGCCTGTGGTTCAGGCATTGTAACACGACGTGCAGTAGCCATCGTCGGAGAGACAGGGGTGGCGGTTGGAATCGATCTCTCGCCCGGTCAGATTCGCGTCGCCAAGCAGAAAGCGCAGGAGACAGGTGCTTCTTCGGAGGATTTCATTGTAATGGATGCGATGAACCTGACCTTTCCAGCCAACCGTTTCGATGTCGTCGTCGCGCAATTTCCCCATTTTCCATCTCGCCAGCGTTGTATCGGAGAGATGGTGCGCGTCCTGAAGCCGGGGGGGCGATTCGCCATCTGTAACGGCGGAGGCGGTGCCTCGACGTGGCCCTTGAAAAACGCCCCAACACCGGCTAACATTCCAAAAGGTGGTGTCGTTGATAGCTTGTTCCGGTCATGCCTCGAGGCACATTTCCCACAGCTCATCGCCCGTCCCGCCGGGAACGCCCCGGCGAAAACGACCCATCCACAGGTGTCCCTTAGAAATGAGCTAGAGCAGGCAGGACTTGACGAGATTGCCCTCTGGTCCTACGCTTACACTTCCCCTTTTTACGCTGCTGAGGAGGCCTTTGAGTGGGAAAGCTTGCGAATGAGTCTTTATCGGATGCGGCACGCCGAACTTGACCCGGAAAAAATTGCGGCGTTCAAGGCGGATTACCTGGATGGGGCGCAGGAAAAACTCAACCTGCACGGTGTTTTGGGACTGACAACGGGCGCCCTCTTTGGCACAGGGGCCAAGCCGTAAAGCGAGGAAAAATTCTATGAAACCCATTCGTATCTTTTCTAAAAGCCTCTACTTTTGGATTCGTGAACTCCACCTCTATTTTGGGCTGTTCATCAGCCCGTTTATTCTGATGTTTGCCGTCAGCACCATCTTATTCAATCACACTTTCAAGCCATGGGATAAGTCAAACGTTCAGGAAACAAGCATGTCCATAGAAATACCAGAAGGTATAACAGGCGGCGCAGAAGGACTCAAGCCCGCAAAACAGATTCTGCGTCAAGTGGCGGTCTCCGGTGAAATCGGCTACCTTAGTTACCGCCCTAAACAGAATCGCCTGATTATCCCGGTGATGAAACCGGGGCAGGAGGTTCGCATTAACGTCGATCTGGAGAAAGGGACGGTAGCAATCTCTCGAAAGCGCACCGATATTTGGGAAGCGATGTTTTATCTGCACAAATCCCCCGGACAGCACAATGTCAATATCCGCGGGAATTGGATCTATACTCAAATCTGGAGATGGCTGGCAGATATCGTCGTTTACCTACTTCTCTTCATCTCTGCTAGCGGCATTTACATGTGGACGGTACTTAAAGCCGAGCGTAAAATTGGTCTCATTCTGTTGGGAGCGGGCGGTTTCTCCTTTGTCCTGATTGTGTTTGCCATCGCTGCCTAACCACGTCAATGAGAACCTTTTCAAGGGTGGGTTTTCACAATCGCCTCAAAAAGGGGAAGCGGATCTGAAAATGACGAGCTTTAGGAATTTGAACCTTGAAAAGGTTACCACCAACTGAAAAAGGTCGTATCAATGTCTGGAGGAAACAATGCCTTCTCGAAATATACCCAGATGGATAGAGATCTGGAATCGAAAGTTTCACATCTACATCGGCCTGTATCTTCTACTATTCGTGTGGTTGTTCTCGATCTCAGGGCTCTTCTTGAATCATCCGAAATGGCAGTTTGCGCAATTCTGGCCGCAGCGAAAGCAGTCGTCGTTCGAGCGTTCTATCCAACCCCCAGCGGAAACCGAAAGCGTGGCAAAAGCGAAGCACCTGATGCAGCAACTTGACATTAAGGGAGAAATCCAACAAATCACTACGCATCCCGAAAAAGCGCAGTTCGATTTCAGAGTTTTTAGGCCGGGTCATATTATCGACATCAAGGCAGATCTCGATACCAAGCGTGCGAAGATTTCGCAGATTCAGGTCAACGGGTGGGGCGTTTTTCGGGCGTTGCACCAATTCTCAGGCGTGCGAATGAATGACCCGAAAGAGAAACGGGATTGGCTTTGGACCCGAATCTGGAGTCTCTCAATGGACGCCGTTGCGCTGGGAATCATCATCATGGTGCTCAGTGGTATTTATATGTGGTATAAAATTTTAGCGAAGCGGCGCTTGGGCTTGATTGCTCTGGGGTTGGGAGTGTTGTGCTGTGGATTCTTCGTCTTTGCATTGGGTCGGTTGCATTGAGAAGGTAGACTATGCCATTTTACAATTTGAAAGGAGCTTAAAATCATGCGAAAAATTTCAATGTTGTGTCTGCTAATTACTGGCTTTGTCAGCATGAGCGTCTATGCAGCAAACCTTCCTGTTGTGCCACCAGAAATGTTTAACGAGGGAGCCTCCTTTCACGGGGTTCAGATCCTTCAGCCCGCAATTGCCACCGATTCAACGGGGAATATCTACGTCGTTTGGGCGGGGGTAAAGAAATTGATGGGCAAGCGAAGACAAACCCATATCTATCTTTCCAAATCAGTAGACGATGGACAAACCTTTCAGCCGCCCATTCAGGTCAACGATTCCGACGGTACTGCCGCAGTCGGCTGGCAACTCGGCCCACAAATTGCGGTCGATGCGAATGATCGGGTTTATGTCAGCTACGGCGATTTCCGCGGGCACCGCCCGGAGATCTACTTGACGACTTCAACCGATGGTGGAAACACGTTTTCACCTTCCACGCCCGTCACAAATGGAAAGCTCAAAATCCACGAAATACTTCATGCAATGGGCGTCAGCAGAGATGGAAAGATCTACATCTCATGGTTGGACAAAAGTGATGTTCCCGAAAGCGATCATCACGCTCACCATGCCACCCATGTGTTCGTCGCTCGTTCAATTGATAGCGGGAAGCATTTTGACGCTCCGATCAATCTCACCGCAGTTCAAAAGAATCCTGTCTGCGAGTGCTGCCGCGTTTCGCTTGTGGTGGACGAAGCCGGGAATGTCTTCGTCGCCTATCGGAATAACCGGAATAATATCCGTGACATCTATCTCTCTGCCTCGCGTGATGAAGGTGAGAACTGGTCGGAGCCAATCCGCGTGGGGTTTGGCAAGTGGCAAGTTTTCCGCTGTCCCGCCGACGCACCTGTGCTTGCGGCTGACAGAAACGGACGAATACATCTCGCTTGGATGGATGCACGCAAAGGAACAAACCACGTCTACTACAATTCCGCTTCGACTGGCGATCTCGCTTTCCGCCCGGAAACGGAAAGGCGTGTGAGCCGTGATACCATTCGTTTTGGCAATTCCTCCAAAGCCAAATACGGCGAAGGCGGACATCCGGCGGTTGCTATCGATCAAACCGGTCGTGTGACCCTCGCATGGGAAGTGTCTGCAAACGCAACAGACATTCATACAGCCGTTCTTTCTGCCGATGGATTTTCAAGCGAAAAACGTGTCAACGACGATGATGGCGCGTTTCATCAAGCGTATCCTGTGTTGGCAAGTTATGAAGACAAGGTGTATGCTGTTTGGGCGGATGATCGCTTCAAGCAACATCGCGCCTACTTTGCCGTTTTGAATCCTTAACAGAAATACGCCACGGTTGAGTTTTATGAAAGAGCAAGAGCTGTTTAATCTGACCGATCAGTGCGCAATAATAACTGGCGCATCCCGCGGACTTGGACGACATTTCGCGCTGACGCTTGCACGAGTGGGAGGCCGCGTGGTACTGGCTGCCCGCGGAATAGACCAATTGCGTAAACTCGTAAAGGAAATCGAATCGCTCAATGGTCATGCGGTTGCCGTCAAAGTCGATGTAACTGACCGAAAGAGTGTGAAGGCGTGTATAGAAACGGCAGAGAAGAAATTCGGGCAGATAAATATCCTCATCAATAACGCGGGTATTGCAGTGGCCAAGCCGATACTTGAACACTCCGAGGACGATTGGGACTCCGTACTTAACACGAATCTCAAGGGGGCATGGCTTATGGCGCAGGAGGTCGCACGCCATATGGTTCATGTTGGGCACGGAGGCAGCATTATCAATATTGCTTCGGTCCTCGGATTCCGCGGGACAAAGCAATTACCGGGATACTGTGCAGCCAAAGCCGGCATGATCAACCTGACAAGGGCTATGGCGGTGGAGTTGGCAAGTGATAGAATACGGGTCAACGCAATCGCGCCCGGTTATATTGAAACCGACATGAACCGAGAATTCTTTGCGACTAAGGCGGGTAAACGCATGATAAAACGCATTCCGCAACGCCGATTAGGGCAAGCCTCCGACCTTGATGGCGCGCTTTTGCTTCTTGCTTCTGATGCGTCTCGCTATATGACCGGAAGCGTTATCACGATCGATGGTGGCCACTCAGTTGCTCTGTAATGTGTCCCAGCCTGAAAACCGCTGTCGGGCAGAAAAGAAGGAATAGCGATTTAATAAATTGGACACAACTGTTCCACCCACAACGTAGGGGCGAGGCATGCTTCGCCCAA
>JADFGN010000035.1 GCA_022567695.1 Candidatus Poribacteria bacterium
GAACTTATCGCCAGCGTGAGTGTCCTCGAAAAAGGTTACCTCCCTCCGACTATAAACTACGAGATTCCCGATCCGGATTGTGATCTGGACTATGTGCCGAATCAAGGGCGTCCTGCGGACATTCAAGTGGCATTGTCGAACGCCTTTGGTTTCGGTGGCCATAACACATCAATTGCCATCCGAAAATATCAGCTATAGACAGAAGTTAAGCACTTCATATTGCAAAGTGCCGTGCCGTCTGAATCCTGTATCTTGAATCCTGGTTCAGATGCAAGATGCAAGATGCAAGATACAAGATGCAGATGAATTGTGGATTGATTGAAGCTAACTGCCTAACTATAGAATTCATTTTTCCATTTTCATGTTTTCTCAATTCTCCGATTTCTTACCCCCTTCTTGAATACGTTGTCTCTAAATCTCCCAACGGCATACATCAGTTTTGGATCAAATGTCGGCGATCGATTGGTGCATATCAATCAAGCTTTGCAGTACCTCTCAGAGGCCGATGGTATCCTGGTGACGAAGGTGTCTTCCCTCTATGAAACCGAGCCGGTGGGGTATGAGGAGCAAGATTGGTTTCTCAATGGCGTCGTTGCTGTTGAAACAGGTCTATCGCCACGTCAATTACTGAAAGTATTGCAGCAAATTGAAAAGCGCATTGGAAGGCAGCAGCGAAAACGCTGGGGGCCACGGGAAATGGATCTGGATCTTTTAATTTTCGATCAACGCTGCATCAACACACCAGATCTGATTGTGCCACATCCCGAGATGCACCAACGGCGTTTTGTACTCATCCCTTTTGCAGAGATTGCACCGGATACAATTCACCCCATCCTTCGACAGAACATCCGAACTTTGCTTGATGACTTGCCAACTGAGAAGGACGTACAATTTTTCGCTCCACCTCCATTTTAATCGTCAATTGTGAAAAATCTTAGGAGCGGAATCCCTTCCGCAAAGTCAGAGTTCACCAACATCCCTCGATTCTCAATTGAAAGGATCTGATCGAATGCCATACAATCCCCAAAATCCTCTGATTGTTCAAAGTGACCGGACAGTGCTTCTGGAAGTCGACAATCCACTTTATGAATCGGCGCGCGATGAACTCGCTCGGTTTGCTGAATTAGAGAAAAGCCCTGAACATATCCACACCTATCGGATTACCTCACTTTCGTTGTGGAATGCGGCGGCTTCGGGGCTGCGAACCGCGGAAATCTTAGAGACCTTAGAGCGGTATACAAAGTACGATGTGCCACAAAACATCATCGTGGAAATCGGGGATTATGTATCTCGCTACGGGCGTGTGAAATTGATAAAAGCGCCGGACGAGGGTTTGCTTTTACATGCCGATGATGCCGCACTGATAACTGAAATTATTCACAGTAAATCAGTGAAAAGCATGCTGGGACAACAGATCGATTCCCAGACCATTCGTGTATTAAGCCATCTACGTGGACATCTCAAACAGGCGTTAATCAAGATCGGTTTTCCGGTTGAAGATCTCGCAGGTTACGTCAGCGGCACAGCCCTTGATATTATGCCTCGCTCTATCACGCAATCGGGTGTTCCTTTCGATCTTCGCGATTATCAGCGAGAAGCAGTGGCGGTTTTTTATGCCGGGGGCGGTGCGCAAGGTGGTAGCGGCGTAATTGCGCTTCCGTGCGGTGCAGGTAAGACAATCGTTGGACTCGGGGCAATGTTTGAAACAAAATGTCATGCGTTGATCCTTTCGACGACCACAATCGCTGTGCGCCAATGGATCGATGAACTCCTTGATAAGACAACAATTTCGCGGGAGGAGGTCGGAGAATACACTGGAGACCGCAAGGAAATCCGCCCAATTACAGTGACAACGTATCAAATTCTTACCTATCGGAGAAGCAAGTCAGAGGATTTTATCCATCTTGGGCTGTTCTCAGAAATGGACTGGGGGTTAATCATCTACGATGAAGTTCATCTGCTACCGGCACCCGTGTTTCGCATGACCGCAGAAATTCAGGCGCGACGACGGCTTGGGTTGACAGCCACACTCGTGCGTGAAGACGGTCGAGAAGATGACGTGTTTAGCTTGATTGGGCCGAAGCGGTATGACGTGCCTTGGAAGCAGTTGGAAGCACAGGGGTGGATTGCAACTGCCGAATGCACTGAGATTCGCGTCGAGTTGCCAGAGTTTCTGAAAATGCCGTATGCTGTTGCGAGCGCAAGGAAAAAGTTCCGCATCGCATCCGAGAATCCGCGCAAATTTCAGATTGTGCGTCAGTTAATCGAGCAGCACAGAAGTGATCAAGTCCTCGTCATAGGGCAGTACATCGATCAACTTAAGGAAATCGCAGCCCATCTGAATGCACCACTGATTATGGGACAAACGACCAATATCGAGCGGGGCAAACTTTACGATAAGTTTCGGCGCGGGGAAGTTAAGCTCCTTGTTGTGTCCAAGGTCGCTAATTTTGCAATCGATCTCCCCGATGCCAACGTCGCGATTCAGATCTCCGGCACATTCGGATCGCGTCAGGAAGAAGCGCAACGGCTTGGGCGCATCCTTCGCCCCAAAGACAATGGGTCTATTGCCTATTTCTATTCGATTGTCACCCGCGACTCACGCGATCAGGAATTTGCCATGAACCGACAGCTTTTTCTGACCGAACAGGGATATAGCTATACGATTCAGTATGAAGACGCATATCTCAAATCGCAATGACGACCATCGGTGGAGAAAC
This sequence comes from Candidatus Poribacteria bacterium, assembly GCA_022567695.1. Taxonomy (GTDB): domain Bacteria; phylum Poribacteria; class WGA-4E; order WGA-4E; family PCPOR2b; genus JADFGN01. The sequence continues at coordinate 2,721 of JADFGN010000035.1, forward strand.
TACGTTAGCTCTCTCGGACGCCACAAATGGACTAACTCTCCCGCCGTTTCTTCACCTAATTGGTTCCACTGATCGATCGAGAGCAAAACTTGAGCGAGTGCCGCTGTAGTCATTATTTTCGGTTCCCCTGTGAGTTTCTCTACCAATTCTTCCATCCCCGGATTATGTCCTACGACCATGACTCGCCCGTAATCGTCTGAGAGCGTTCTCAAAACAGAGATGTATTCGCGTGGGCTTGCGAGATAAAATGCTGGCGTCAATTCGACTTCTTCTTTGTAGCCGCTCTTTCTAGCAACGGTTTTGGCGGTGCTTCTCGCCCGTTTGGCTGTCGAACTAATGATCAGATCGGGCACTAATCCCTGAACTCGTAAAAGCTTTCCCATACGCGGCGCATCTCGTTTGCCCCGCTTGTTGAGCGGGCGGTCATGATCTGTCAATTCTGGATGTTTCCAACTTGACTTTGCATGACGTAAAATCAACAATGTTTTCATTGGTTTTCCCGCCTCCAAGTATCCTGATATCATGCTTTTCGAACGAACTTCTGTATCCGTTGTCCCTCCAACACTTCACCAATGTAGAGCGCATTTTCCGAATCTGTCCACGCACAGTGCGGTGCAACAAACTGCCCCGGCGTTCGGCTCTCTTCGCCACCGAGTTGCGTCAGAACTTCTCCATCCCTGTTCAAGATACTCACTCGGTGCTGAAGTTCAGGAACATAAAAAAGACCGTCGGCATCAAGGAAGAGATCGGTTGGCTGTCGAAATCCGCCCCATTGATCGATAAACTCGCCTTCTGAGGTGAAGATCTGTATGCGATGATTTTCTCGATCCGCAACATAAACACGATCGGCGTCATCTACCCATACACTGTGAGGAAGGTTAAATTTTCCAATTTCATCGCCGGGCGTTCCCCAAGAAAGAATATGCGTGCCGTCGGGCGAGAATTTGTGAACTCTCGAATTTCCATAACCATCGGAGACATAAATTTCGCCAGATGAAGATAGCGCAACATCCGTGGGTTGATTGAATGGATGACCATCGGTAGCAGGTTGGTCCAGCGTTCCCACGGTCATGAGAAGTTCACCTTCTGAACTATATTTTAATACCGCATGCAGGAACTGATCTACAAGGTAGATGCAATCTTCTGAATCGATGAAAATGCCGTGTGCATGCTTCAGGAAGCCTTCTCCCCACGTCGTAAGTAGATTTCCGTCTGCGTCAAAGACAATGACGGGATGTTCGCCACGATTGTAGACGTAAACTCTATCTTGAGAATCGATAGCAACTCCAGCAATCTGTTTGAAACTCCAACCCTCTGGCAGTTGTCCCCAGCCTTCTATCACTTCATATTGAATGGACATAACAAAAATCCTCTCCTTTGAATTTTTCGCGAAACTGTATACCTTATCATTGTCTCAGAAATTTACGGATTTGTCAAGCTCTTCCGCAGGGGTAGGGTATTTGATTATTTGAGGATTAGTCATAATTATTCGCGGACTCAATGGTCGATAGCCCCTTAACTAATCGGTACAGATCGCAAACTAACAGTTTGCGTAACCAGTTAGTCAGAGATCTCCACTGTGGCACAATCTGTTAGATTGTAATCGGGGCGTGTTGGGAATAATGACCATGCCTCAATTATTTGATAGCATTAGGTACGGAATTAGGTGACTAAAGGGAAAGGTAAAAGGTAACGGTCGGAAGGTACGGTAGGTGTGGGATGTTTCAACGGAAAGGAACGTCTAACTCATTCAATGATCTTGGGAAAAACGACTCGGATGGTGGCAGGGAAGCCATCCGGATGGCAGGCTTGACTGATCCGAACATCGCCAATCGCACTCATCAGCAAGTAGGCATCATCGAATGAAATGGAGAGTTTATGCTGGAGGAGCCGCGCCATCTCTTCACATGCAATTCTGATCGCATCGGCAAGTTTCGGCGCGTCGCCCGTAGCTATCCATGAGTTCTCGGTTTCAATCCACGGACGGGCTATCGACTCGCTACCCGAATGCAGACTCACACGCACGGTGACATCGGCGCAAATTTCGATCCCGGTCATGGTGACTTCGGCATCTCCCATTGCCGCATGAACGTCTCCAAGACCAAAGAGCGCCCCCTCCACAAACACAGGAAGGTAGACGCACGACCCGATCTTTATGTCGTTGCTATCCATGTTGCCGCCGTGAGGGCCGGGGTAAAGCGTTGGCACACTTTCTCTAGCAGGTGTCGTGCCGATGACACCAATCATCGGGCGAACGGGAAAACGGATGCGATCGCTGAAATGGACGATACCCCTTTCGATGCGGACAAGCTTCGTGACATAGCGTTCGGCGAGATGTCCCAAAATTCCTACGCCAGCTTTAATGGCGATGAAGCCCTGTGAGGCAAGTTGAATATCGAGAATCTCGACGCACAATACATCTCCAGGTTGAGCACCGCGCACAAAGACGGGCCCTGTCGCTGGATTTGCGCCCCGTGGGTGAGGCTGGTCAAGGAGATCGCTCTCGCTCCGAATCGTACCGGTTCGCGCATCGTAAGTTTCAAAGCAGATCTTGTCCCCGGAATCGATTTCTAACACCGGGCGATGGTCACGGCTGAAGCTGTAAATCACACGGTCGCGGGTGATGATGTGCATTTTCGTTTTAGCTCAATAAGTATGCTTCAAAAAGGTCATCCCCATCCATCGAGGGAATTTCGCTTGGTTCGACATAGACACTAGAAGCACCGAGAATTTCTTCGAATTCATCGACTAAATCCGCGAAGATATTCGGGGCAAGTGTGAACGGCACAATCTTCCGCCGATGAGTTTCAAAATCATAGCATTGCCGTTCTAAGTGGATAGAGGTTCCCGCATCGAGGGTCAGTTCATAATAATAGATCCCGCCCGATCGCTGATCTGGTTTTGCGCTGCGGATTAACACACGGCTCAGGTCTGGTGCTTTTTCGACGAGGGTCAACTCTTCGGTTAGATAAGTGACTCGTTCTAAAAGCATGCTGATGCGATCGCCGATTTGTGCGTGATCAATTTCTGTGTCGCCCGTTAGCTGCTCGGCTTTCACGGCTGTCAATAGATAGCCCAAGCGGTCACAATCAACAACCTGTACGCTAACCCTCACCGTATCCGAACGCGCTGAAATAAGAACAGGTGTTTCGTCGCTAATGGCCGAGAATGTTCCTCGAAGCCCGTCGATTTGCTTGGTTAGTATTTGACTGAGCATAACTAGACCCTTCCTTTCTAATGGTTTTTGATAGGCACTTCATGCTACGTTAGCACAGTATAAACCTCTCCGTTGTACTGGAAACGCTTATGATGTGTATTTTCGATGGTTTCTAGTATGACCGGGCGTCCCCAGATTTGTTGTATATTCCGAAGTGTGTCCAAGGCGGCCCGGAGATCTAGGTCAATTTTTTCGTATTGATGCGTGAGGTAAAGCTCACCTCGATTTCTGTAATTCCCGTTCGTCACAGAGATGAACGGCTGTCCCATATTCGTCAGGCTAAAGAGTAGCTTCTTTTTAATCTCGTCGAAGCTACGATCGGCGATTTCATACATCCCGGTCCGGCGATTATATTCGTAGGTAAACATCTTGTGTTGGCGGACAAATTCAGGGGTCAGGAATTCGTCAATAAATGTCACATCGTTGTAGAATTTGCGAATCTCGAATATCTTTTCCATGCCAAGCCCCAAATTGAGATCCCAATCTTCTAGGGCTTGATGGTCGTCACACTCCTCATATTCCTTCCCAAACTTGCCTTTATTCCACCGTTCTTCGATGTCCTTGAGCAATTCGTAGCCCAATTTGTAGGGGTTAATTCGCCCCGGACTTGTGGCGAGCGTTCCCGAAAAGTGATCCGCGTAGTCAATGACCTCAGAAGCATCGACTACTTTTTCTGTCATGATCTTTGAATGCCAAAACGATGCCCAGCCTTCATTCATTATCTTCGTCATCGCTTGTGGACCGAAATAGTAACTTTCCTCTCGAACAATCGATAGAATATCGCGTTGCCAGTTTTCGAGTTGCGCATATTCGATCAGAAAAAGCAACACATCTCGCTCCGGATTTTCCGGGAACTTTTTGGATTTGGATTTTTCACGCTCAATTTTCTGCCGCTGTGCTTCGATAAATTCCGAAGGATTGATGAATTCATCCATGTAATCCTTGCTTTCCAGCTTTCGGACCCTTGTTTCTTCGTCCTCTTTTTCTTCGTCGCTGAAGTGGAAATTGGGCACCTCATCGCGGCGCTTGATCTGAACAGAATGGGGATCGATCAGGTTTTCAATCGAAAGACACGAATCCAGAAACGCCTCAACCTTTTCCTCACCGTATTTGTCAACATAGCGACTAATGCGCGTCGCGTGGTTGGCGATCTCGTCCATCATCTTGCGATTGGTATGGGCGTACCAGAGGTTGTTCTTGAAGAAATCGACATGTCCGTAAACATGAGCCATTACAAGTTTCTGATCAACGATATTATTGCTATTCATCAAGTACGCATAGGAAGGGTCGTTGTTGATCACCATTTCGTAGATCTTCTGCAGGCCCCACTCATATCCCTTGGAAAGCCCCTCGTATTGCATTCCAAATTGCCAATGCGGGTAACGGGTCGGAAAGCCGGTGTAAGCGGCGGCTTCGTTGAGTTCATCGAATTCGACCAACTCAAAGATCGTTTCATAAAAATCAAGACCGTACGCCTTAGCGTGCCCTTCAATATGCTTTCTGGCTTCTTCTAATTCAGGTGTTAGGTTCATTTGATTATATCCGCTTATTCATGACCTCAAAGAGGCGAGATTCATCCCCGCCTCCCCTGATTACTTCCCTTTTCCGAGAAACGTCTTAATCGAATCAAAGATGTCATCTTTGCTATCGATTTGCGACATAACGAAATTCTGCATATCAACTATATTTTCATTCAAGACATGGAGGAAATCACCACTTCCCCATGCACTTGCAACTTGCCCATAACAGAAGAGGTTACAATACGATAATATTTCCCCTCGGAGAAGACGTATGCACTTACTATTATCCATGTCGCCCCAATTGTCACCGTCGGAAAAGTGAAAGCCGTAGATGTTCCAATCGGAGGTACCGTACTCGTCCATGATAATCTTATGGAACAATTCATAAGCGGAGGAGATTCGCGTTCCACCGCTCTCGCGGGTATGATAGAAGCGGTGCTGATCGACCTCACGGGCTTCATAGTCATGGATTATATACCGGGTTTCGATCCCTTTGTACTGTGAGCGCAACCACAAATCGATCCAGAAGGATTCGATTCGCACAATTGCTTTCTGTTGCTCACCCATGCTGCCACTAACATCCATCATGTAGAAGATTACCGCGTTACTCTCCGGCTTTAAAACCTCTTTCCACGTACGGAAGCGTTCATCTGCCTTAATGGGGACAATCACCGGATTCTTAGGGTCGTAATCGCCAATTATGAGTTGACGTTTGAGAGCTTCACGGTAAGTGCGTTTGAAGTGCCTCAAGCTCTTCGGGCCAACTTGGCTAATACCAGTGTACCGATCCGATTTGGTGACGATATTTTTCTTCCCTTTGGGTTGGATGTTGGGAAGTTCAAGTTCCTCGCCCAAAATTTCCGCAAGTTCTTCTAGGTTAATATCAACCTCAAGGATATGCTGTCCCGGCATATTGCCCGCCTCGCCACTGCCCGCTTCAGGTTGTCCAGCACCGATCGGCGTTCCGATGTCTCCTTCGCCCTGACCGACGCCACCGGTGTTTTTCGACCCGAACTTGAATCGAGGAAGTTCGATCTGCGGCATAGGAATGCTGACAAGGTCTTTACCCCGCCGCCCGATCATCTCCGTATGAGTGATGTACTTGCGGAGATCTTTTCTGATGTTTTTACGGACGATCTGCCTAAAACGGCTCCGATCTTTTTCTATGCGACGAACCATAGTTTATAGCCTTTCTGATGCGTTTCACTCACGCTCCTTCGCGTCACCCCGTGCGAAGATACTCGCGACATACTGCAATACATCTGCGGCGCAAACTTCGCAGTAACCATAGTTCTTGATGAGGCGATCTTTGACCACATCGATCTTCTCCTGCGTCTCTTTATCGATCACGTTCGATACGAGGCTAGAGAGTTTAATCGAATCCTTCTGATCCTCAAACAACTTGAGTTCTAATGCTGTTCTTAAGCGCTCATTCGCTGAATAATCAAATTTCTTGTTTTCGATAGCGAGCGCACCGATATAGTTCATCAGCTCACGGCGGAAGTCATCTTTGCGGCTCTCCGGTATATCGACTTTCTCTTCGATGGAGCGCATCAGTAGCTCATTGGGTTCCTCATCTTCGCCTGTGTAGGGATTTTTCACTTTGGTACGCATCGTATAAGCCTTCAAGTTATCAATGTAATTCATACACAAGCGACTGATGGCTTCTTCATCCGCAGCAATTGCCTTTTGGACTTCGTTCTTTGCAATATCCTCAAACTCAGATTTGACAACAGCGAGCAGCTCGCGATAGTGCTTTTTCTGCTCCTTATTGGTAATCAATGAATGGTGTTCCAATCCAGCCTCTAACTCGCCCAACACCATAAACGGATTGATGCATCCCTCGCGTGTCTCATTGACAAGCGCATTGGAAATTTTATCCTGAATATATCGCGGAGAAATACCCTCCATGCCTTCATGTGTTGTACTCGCCTTGAGTTCCTTTATGTTATCCTCAGTATAGTTTGGAAGACTTCTACCATCGTAAAGCTTCAACTTCTGCATCAAGGTGAGATTCGCCTTCTGCGGTTCTTCTAACCGTGTCAAGGTTGCCCACATCGCAGCGATCTCAATGGTGTGGGGCGCGATGTGCTGTCCGTGGACTTTTTCGGCGTTGTAGTCCTTCTCGTAGATCTTAATCTCATCCGTCAGTTTGGTAACGTAAGGAATGTCGATCTTGATGGTGCGGTCACGCAATGCTTCCATCTTCTCATTGTTTTGCAACGCTTTGTATTCTGGAGAGTTTGTGTGTCCGATAATGACCTCGTCAATGTCGGTCTGAGCAAACTTTCTTGGCTTAATCTTGTGTTCCTGCGACGCCCCCAAAAGATCGTAGAGAAACGCCACATCGAGCTTAAGGATTTCAACAAATTCAATCAGTCCCCGATTGGCGATATTAAACTCACCGTCGAAATTAAACGCGCGCGGATCTGAATCTGATCCATATTGAGCAATTTTTCGATAGTTGATATCCCCTGTTAATTCAGTGGAATCCTGGTTTTTCTCGTCCCTTGGCTGAAATGTCCCAATGCCGACCCGATCTTGCTCGGAGAAGGTAAAGCGTCTGACCTTGATGTTCTCCATCGCTTTCGCCCAATCACCATTGTTTTCGTTCATGAAATGCTGATAGTAGAAACGGCAGTAAGGACATAGATCGCCTTCGACGTAGAGTTTGTAATCGTTACCATTACTGAGTGCGCCGAAAATCTGATCGCGGAATTCCTTCGGAATCAGATGCAACGGATCTTCGTGCATTGGGCAATTTACATAAGTGCCTTCCGATTCCTTCCACGCAAATGTGTAAACCGCGCCTTCATCTGTCTTGCTATATTCTTCAAATCCTATCTTGAGGAGACGAACAATTGTGCTCTTTGCGCTACCGACGGGACCGTGCAGTAATATCACCCGTTTTTCCGTTCCAAGTCGATGTGCGGCTGACTTAAAGACATTGACCAACTCCATCAACGGCTTCTCTAAGCCGTAAATCGCATCTTCTCCATTGGCAAATGGATCTTCAAAGAAATGGTAGCGGAATAACTTTTCTTTATGGATTGTAATTTCCTCGCTGCCGTAAGAAATAATCATATCATAAAGTCGTTCAAAAGCAGATCGCGTTACTCGTGGGTTGGTTCTGACGATATCCAAATATCCTTCAAAAGTGCCTTCCCAATATTGATCTTTAAACCCACTTTTCTCCTGCATTTGCTGAATGAGCCCGAAAATGTTGTGGTCTGTCTGTTGAGCAATAATCTCTGGCATTTGAATTTCTCCTTAGGATTGATAATCAGTAAGTCATTCATTTTGCCCAATCCCCTCTAAACTCCTTCCAATTAGTCGAAAGGAACGAGGGGGCTCGAAAATGCGAACATTATCTAGTAAATTAGAAAAAATACGTGGCAGAATTAAACAGCAAACTTTATGCCATTGGATAGTCTTGGCGGAATTACACGTCCGGTTTTCCGCAAACTGCCTTATTCCTGTTTAGTTTCATATAGAGATAATACCATTTGATACTACGATTTGTAAAAGGTTAAAGTTTCTTGATAATGCTAGGCGGAACTCTTGAAGGCTTCTTAGGATCATTTAATTCTTGGCTTTGACCTCTCCCCCTACCCCTCTCCTGGTAGGATTCAGGGGCGGACAGGTAATCGGGAAAGCAGATGTACACAGCGTTGAACTAAAGTTCACGCTCAAAGCTTAAGTCCACTGGAAGTGGACTAAATCCGGCAATAGACGGCTTCAGCCGACTTGAGCTATCAGCCCGATCTTCAGATCAGGGCAAAGGTGTCCGCCCCTGAACCTGGTAGGAGAGGGAAGAAAAGAATGCTCGAAAGTACCGTCTGGTGGGAGGTTCGCCTTCCCCCTCTCCGCGTCGGAGAGGGGGTTAGGGGGTGAGGTCTGGAGAATTAAATGACTCTACCTGAAGGCTATCGAAAGTGGACTTTTTCACACAGATGTTGTAAAATAACGCCTGGTAATGGAAAATCATTCCTACGCCATCAGAATAGCGGAAACGATTTCGTAAGGCACTTTAACTGTGCATTGAACTTCTCAATGCTGTGAAAGGCTTTTCACACCAACCTATCTGTGCCGCAATCGGTCTTGACACTTTTTCCGAGTTTTGAATACGGTTTGAGGTGTGAAATAAATTTCACAGTTACTCGGTAAATTTGTGTTATTGGGTCACTAACAGTGGTCTGTTGACTCTATTTCATGGCACGCGGTTTGCGCTAATCCATGAGAAATTGTGAGGTGACAATGGGGGAATATATGAAAAGACGTTCTAGAATTTTAGTTGCAGATGACCAATACCACATGCGGCGCGTACTGGGAATTATTCTGGAAAATGAGTACGATCTAATTTTCGCTGAAAACGGAAGGGAAGCATTGGAAAAAATCCGGGCGCAGGAGGTCGATCTTGTTCTAACAGATTTCCGTATGCCCTACATAAATGGATTGGAACTGATTCGTCTGATACAGGAAGAGAAGCCAGAACTATCCTTTGTATTGATGAGTGCTTATTGGAATGACTTGCTACGTGCGAAGAATCACACAGGCGTGGTCTATGTTGTTCGTAAACCTTTCCAGTTGACCGCTGTTGTTCGTATGATCCAGAAGTTGCTAAAACAGAAGAGTATAGAGGATTATTGAGGTAAATCTCGTGAAAAAGCGGATGCTTTACCCTATGTTAGGGACGGCACTGGGCGCAGGAGCTATCATTGGATCAATGCTCATGCGTTACTTTACGACGAATTTACACCCAAGTGTGTCCCATTTTATGACTTATGAGGTCGTCGCACATTTCTACTTTTATGTGTATATGGGGGGTGGAACAACCGTTGTACTGATGTTTTCTGGCTTTTTCATTGGTAAATTGCAGGATGGTCTCATAGACAAAAACCGTCAACTAGATCTTGCCAATCAAGACCTTAACGAGCTTCTGCATCTGCACGCTGAATCTGAAGGGAAGTACCGGCAAGCAATCGATCAGGCCAGCGACGCAATTCTGTTCGTCGAAATCGAAACGGCTCAAATTCTCGACGCAAACGCGAAAGCGACCGAGTTGACAGGGTATTCCCACGTCCAACTTTGCCAACGCAAAATCTGGGACCTCTATCTTCAAGAAGACATCGAAAAAGCGCAACGGCTTTTCAATCGGACGAAAGCTACCGGAGAAATCGGGCGCGAAGATCTCAGATTTATTCATCAAGATGGAAAACAGATCGATATCGAAGTTTCTGCAAACATCATCTCGTACAATAAGAACCCTGCGGGTGGTGGGAAGCCCTTCGGGTGGGAGGACAGACCTCACGCAAACCCAGCGCACTCCGCGTACAAAGTTATCCAGCAGATCTGCCGCGATGTGAGAGAACGTAAATTCCTTGAGAGGCAGCTCCGCCATGCTGATAAACTGGCGTCAATTGGACGCTTTGCCTCGGGAATCGCTCATGAAGTTGGCAACCCACTTGGATCCATTTCAGCGTATGCACAGATTCTGTTGATGGGTGGAGAAAGTGAGACGGAACGTCGCGAATACTTGCAGGCAATAAATAGTGAATCGAAACGAATCGGTGAACTGTTGAAACACCTCCTCGACTTCTCTCGCCCGACAGCCGATAACATTGAATGGGTAGATGTCAACTGTGTCATCGACCAAGCACTTAAACTCGTTTCTGCTCAAGAAAGATTTAAGACAATTCAGTTGACCAAGCAACTCGACACCCCTTCCCCCCAAGTCAGAATCGTTTCGGATCAACTGAAGCAGGTCTTGATAAACCTATTCTTGAATGCCGCAGATGCAATGCCTGATGGGGGGAGGCTCACGGTGAAATCCGACACAGATTCTCAGTTTGTTTTTATCAGCGTTACGGATACTGGCACTGGGATTAAACCCGAAGATCGAGAACGACTTTTTGATCCGTTCTTCACAACAAAGCCGGAAGGAATTGGGTTGGGACTTGTCATATCTGCAAGGTTAGTTGAGAAATATGGAGGGGTCATTGAAGTTCACAGTGACGAGGAGGTAGGCAGTACCTTTACGGTGCTGCTTCCTCTATCCTTGGAAGCACTTGGTATTGATGCGTCCCACATCGAAATTAAACCAGAAGATCAATCCATCTGGTCAATTGAATACCCCAACGTCAGAAACTTAAAGGCACTCCCTTTATCTGGAAGCACAGAAGGAGATTACGAAAATAATTCATAGTCGGGAATACACCTGTCAGGTCTAATTTTTTCTCCATTAACCTTTGAAGTGAGTTATACGTGGAAGGAGGCAAGCAACGATGAAAGAGATCAATTCGAGTGACGCAAGTCATCAACTCGCACCACAAATTCTCGTTGTTGATGATGAGCCTCACGTCCGCAAAACGCTCACAATTATTTTAGAACGAGCTGGCTATAGCGTTAATTCCGTTACTGACGGAGATGAAGCGATCGTTATGTTGAGCAAGTCCAGCTACGATCTGGTGCTTTGTGACTTGCGCATGCCACGCATTGACGGCATGCAGGTATTACGCGCTCTCAAGATCGCTCAACCCAACACGCCCTTGATTATAATCACCGCTCATGGGACGATTGAAAATGCGGTTTCGGCAATGCAGCAGGGCGCATCTGATTACATCACAAAATTGTCAATTGCTGAAGAGCTGTTAATCCGCGTCGAAAAAGCAATTCAACAGAAGACGCTAATCGAGGAGAATAAGAACCTCAAACGACAGCTAGATCGGGAATATTCATTCTCCAACATCGTCTGCATTAGCTCCATAATGAAGGCGGTTTTAGATCGCATTCGCAAGGTAGCAGATACGCAAAGTACCGTGCTGATTACTGGCGATAGCGGCACTGGCAAAGAACTGATTGCGCATGCCATCCACCACAACAGCTCCCGAAGCAATAGACCGATGGTTACTGTTGATTGCGGTTCGATTCCGGCTGAACTATTGGAGAGTGAACTCTTTGGACATACCAAAGGAGCTTTCACAGGTGCAACGGGGGTCAGGAAAGGCTTATTTGAAGAGGCTTCCGGGAGTACGCTGTTTCTGGATGAAATAGGGGAACTACCGCTCGCGTTGCAAGTCAAGCTCCTACGGGCAATTCAGGAGAGGGAGATTCGACGCATCGGTGATAATCGTCCCATTCAAGTCGATCTCCGCATTGTCGCCGCGACCAATCATGACCTAGAGGTCGCGGTTAATAGCGGGCAATTCCGCGAAGATCTCTATTACCGCTTGAATGTTGTTTCCATCCACCTTCCGTCCCTGCGCCATCGCCCGGAGGACATTCCGCTACTCGCCAAGCACTTCCTCAATAAGTATGGTCAAAAGCACCACCAAACCATCCGTATGATTGCGCCCGACGCTGTCGATGCACTCATGAATTACGATTGGCCCGGTAACATCCGGGAGTTACAGAATGCAATCGAACATGCCGTTATCATTTGTGATAGCCAAGTCATCCAGCCAACAGACCTGCCTGAAAAAATCCAGTTTACCGCTCCAAAAGTGCGCGTAAATATCCCGGCAAATCGGCTAGACTTGAAGAACATCCTCAATGAAGTTCTAGAAGAAACTGAAAGCCAGCTTATCAATCGAGCGTTAGAGTTGACGGGCGGAAATCGAACCAAGGCCGCTGAATTATTGGGAATCAGTCGACGTGGGTTATTGTATAAGCTTAAGGAAGAAACTTCGGAATAAGAATTTAAGGTATCTTCTCAAAAAGTGGGGACAATGCCCGGTTGAGAGGGGGTTGTACCTCATACGCATCAACTTAAGAAAATGAACGCGGATTTTAAAGGGGAAAGGGGAAAGTGCTTATCGCGTTCAATAGCTCATCTAGGCTGACCTTTCCCGCTGCTTGTGTTTTTGCTGGTTTTCTTTAGCTCTCTTAGCAATGGTGGTTAAGATAGCGACGATTTCGCCGGATTCGAAATTCCCATCGATCTGACTGAATTTCTCAACTCTCAACCGACTGAAATGATCACTGAAGTTTCAATCCTTGTGGGGGAAAAAGCACGCCATGTCGGTTCATCATTCAGCCGTTATCGAGTGACGCCGTTAACCAAGGCGACGAGTGAAAGCAATAGCCAAGCGGAAACGACGAACCGTAAGCCACCGCCAATGGTCAAAGCAATTGGGGATTATATCTCACAAATGTCTGTGCCAAAGTGTTTGCCACTTCTGTTGTACCGACCGTTTATTCCTTGAGGTGGCAAATCGAACTCGTTTTTAAGAGCATAAAAAGCCATCTCGGCTTTGAGTTCATTTTGGGAAAACGAGAAGCCAGAATTGAATGCCAATTATACGGGCGATTGATCGGGATGGTGTTGAGTTTATTTCTAACCGGGCAATTTCGACAACAGTTATGGAAATCCAATACTATTGGACAGCTTCTCTCTGAGAACAGCAACACGAGAAACGATGAATGATTTATTGAAAACCTCCTGAGATGTCTTTTTTAATGTCAACTCTTTTGACGGTCTCAAGAGGGTTTCGTTACCATTTTTCCCTTAACTTAGCGCCATTCGATTAGAGTTCGGTTTAACCTGACCCACTTCCCCCGATTCTTTCTGGATTTCGTGGTCATTACTGACGACTTATACCATTGGAATCGGCTAGTGTTCTTACTAGCTGCATAAAGCCTTTTTTGACTCTATACTTTGGGTGTTAGGTCTCCGCTGCCGTATTGGAGAGGGTTTCCCCTTCCAACTTAGGCAGTCCCGCGTTTTCAATGAGCCAAGAAGTATGACATACTTAGAGTCCCTTTCGTCCTTTTCTCCGCTGATGTGCGGTGCGTCAGAATGGTTGGTAACTTAAAGGGGCGAATATCCTTATAAGTTCATTCTGATGCAGCGTTCCTTCAGCACTCCTACGCTACAGTTGGAATGAAACCGCTTGGACTTGGGTTTCTGGTAATTGTGATGAGCATACCTTACTCATATATGTCTTACGCTAGCGACCTTCTAGGCTAGAGTGCTTTACCATCATTCGCTTTTTCCAACAATGCTATGTTTGGTTCGTCTTTTCAGACTCTCAACTCGTTACCGAGTAAACCTAATGTTGGTGCGTATCAGATGTTCCAACAATCTGAACCGATTTCTCGGCATCTCTGCTCACCGCTTACGCGGCGCACTTCGCCTTTTCTCTTTGCTTCCCAAGTCATCATTTCCAATGACCCAGTTAAGGTAAGACTTGCGGTGATAGGTGACCGTAGCGGGAATCTAACCCACATTGCATTAGAGTTTGTTAGAGCGCACTCCCTTTTCACAAGCGGAGTCCTATTTGGTAGTGCTCCGCTCGAATCATTTTAAAGGGCAAGTTAATGAATCAAAACCGAAATGCTGTCATTGTCAAAGTGGAAGCGGGGGCCATAGACCGGCATAACGACCTTATCCGCTTCCCTTTCAAACCCAAAGATTACTTTTCCAACTGGCAGGAAGGAACTTCAACTCTCGCCGTTTCACGCACCGATGCTGACGGCCATTCACTTAGAGAGGATGTTCCTGCACAGTTTGAGCCGAGTAGGCGCGAACTTGCATGGCAGACAGAAGGCCTGCGGGCAGGGGAGTCGGCATGGTACGCAATTCGAGCGACAAATGAACCTCCACCCAACAACCGTTATCGCATCGAAAACAGAACCACGCATCTGTTGATTACTGTGGATGATGACCTGTTCACAAGGTACAATTTTTTAGGTGTTTGGAAGCCGTACTTTTGGCCCCTCAACGGAAATCATGGAACAGTTGTTCGTGGGGCTGGTGGCGGCGATCACCCGCATCACACGGGACTTTTCCTCGCTTATGGTGGTCACGGCGAAGGTGGCTCTGCAAACATCTGGTCGGATTGGGATGAACCGCCTTACGGTCCCTGTGGGAAGATGTTGCACCAACGGTTTGTGCGATTGACGCAAGGGCCAGTTTACGCAGAATTTGTCGAAGATCTGGTTTATGTCAAGGGAAATGGAGACGAAATACTGACTGAGACTCGAACGGCACGCGCATGGCATGCAGATAATGGGAGACGTTTCTTGGACATAACCCACGAAACTTCCCCACCGCTCGACATCGGAGATCGGCAGTTCCTTTTCGTGGCACGGATGAATCCATCAATGAAACTTCCAAATGAAGGGCACGTTGAGAATTCGGAGGGACAGATTGGTAGGAAAGAGGTCCATCATCAACGAGCCCGTTGGTGTGACCTTGCCGGTGTGGTCGGTGATGGTGTGAACGGCCTTGCGATGTTTGACCACCCGCAAAATGTGGAACATCCCGGCTTCTTCGGAGAGATTGCTGTTCCTCAACAAATGAGCATTCTCCATCATCCGCCCAATGAGTTATCCGACGATCGCTTCCGACTTCAATTCCGCGTCTATGTTCACGAGGGCATCACTCCAGAAGCAGACGTTGAACCCCACTATCAGTGTTATGCAAATCCGGTGAAGGTCGAAGTTATCTCTACGCCTATCTCAGAATCGCCAACCGACTGAAAGCCTGTGCTTGTTCGTCGCTATCGGCAACGCGAATCCTATAAAGGTAAACCCCATTCGCAAGGAGCGTACCGTCTTCGTCTCGTCCATCCCACATCGCTTCATTATACCCCTCTTGCGCTGAAGCATCTTCCAAAACGCGAACACGGCGACCCACGGTCGTGTAAATCGTAATTGAGACGGCATCGGCATCTCGGTTCAGTTCGTAAATTAGCGTCGTCTGTCGATCGAATGGATTGGGATAATTGCGCAGTGCGCTTATTTCGAGTGGCGCGCGTTGAGGATTAAACCGATTCACTTTTCGGATGAGAACATGGGGATCGAAAGTCGATAGCCACGAAATTTCCGCGTCGAGTTGCTCAAGGAGGCTTGCTTCAATTGTCCCGTGGGAGTAGCCAAAAATAGGCACGAATTCCCGCATAGATTTGATAATCGGCAACATAGACTTGGAGTATTCCGTCGCGCTCGTAATTTTTGCACGAATTCGGTTCTCCGAATCAGCTTCATAGCCAGCCACGACGGCCTCAACCAAACGCAAACGGCTCTCAAAAAATAGAACCCAGAGCCGCATTAGCTTCACAGCGTCGTTGAGGTCGTTCGTTGCCTTTGTCGAAATCGGTTGAGCAATTTCCGCCGCTTGCTCCATTTCATTGGCTGCCTGCAGTTGTTGAGGAAGGAGGGAGGTAAAGCGCTCTACGGCGTGGCGTGCCGATTCGAGGTCGGGCAGTGCGAGTGTGTCGTTGACGGCATCCACTCCGATGATGTCCCAAAACCGGGTGGCAAGTCCCGCTGACCCGTCACCGTATCGCCCAGTGAACGAAAGGGAGCCCGCGTAGTCTGCGAAATAACTTGATAAAGCCCACGAGTTTGTCCGCAGCGCATTGAGGATACGTTCAGCGGCATCTGCTCCATATTTAAGCGATAAGTCGTTTTCCAGTAGTTTGAGATGATTGAGGTCAACATCCCAGTTCATTCGTGCGCTCAAGATTCGATCCAGATGACCAAACCCTTGCGGCGCACCTTGCACGGTGAACCCGCCTAATCCGGTGATGGCTGGATTGTTGGCAAGTTGCCGGACGCCTTGGACAAAGAGATCGCCTTCAAGCATCCAGAGAGGCATCACCTCCTCGACATCGTGTGACAGGACGATGAGGTAATGCCCTAGCGAACCGAGTTTGTTAATCTCGTCCACTGAAATCCGTGGATCGGCAACCGGCTCACCGTCAAAACCCCATTTCTTGGAGAAAATCGTTCCGATGGGTAACTGCCGTGCATAGTGGCTATCTTGGTCTTTTAGCCACGTCCTATTATAGCCAGAAATATAAAACTTGAAATTGGGGCGAATCTCACGAGCGGCGTTGATAATTGTGAAAAGGACTTCCCAAAGCATCCCCTGTCCCCGCTCCGATCTGTCGCCGCATTCCAGACAGTTACACGCACGAGTCTCATTTCCCCACGCCCGTAGATGAAACCCCGAGAGTGTCGGATAGGTCTTGACAATCTCCTGAACCAGTTGCTGGACAAGGGTATGAAACTCCGGTTTCGACCAGCAAAAAGGACGATAGGAAACGCCGTTTCGCGACGCTGCATAAGATACTAGCGGCCCCAGCAAATCCGGGCGCTGCTTAATCAATGCCTCCGTGGGCTCACCGGTGACATACATAAAAAGGTACGTGTCGATCTCCCGACGCTTCAAAGCATCAAACCGATTGCGTAGTGTCCTGATGCGCTGTTGGCGTTGCTGGCGCGATTCATCCTGTAGTGCTTCAAATATCGGTGAATCCACATATTTGAATGCCGTTCCTAAACCATCATCAATTCCAGTGCCCGTCCAAACGCCCTCCGCTCCGCTCATGTTTATCCGATGCCTCACCAACCAATCCGCATTCTCAGTTTCCAAAGTCGCCCTTACGGGATAAAATGGACGAGATTTTTCATCTATGAAAGGGAGACTCAAATCCTGTGAGGGTTGAACGACAAAGTCTATATCGACGGGTGAAAGCCCGGTCAGTTCCGTGATGCACGCCTCGATCAGCGCGTAAGAACCATAGATGACTCCACGCGGCGTATTCCCGGCAACAGCGATAATGACTTCGCCGTTCAGGTCGATAGTTGTAAGGCTATACCCTTCACGGCCGAGACTCGTGCGAAGTGTCAAATTTCCGTCTGCCATCAAGGCAAGAATTGTCGGGTTAGATTCTGGCGTGCCAAGCACAATGACCGTTGGGGTTGAAGTCGGTTGGCGGTTGGTGAGAATATCGAGTTGTGCGTGGGTGAAACGACGGATGAAGGTTTGGATTTCTTCAGCCGCAAACTGTTCCGCCTCGGGTGCGTCGGAACCAATCTGAATCGTTGCCATTGACTGCCCTGATCGGACGATTGGAATGTCTGCGGCCATCGCCCGATTCATGACTATGAAAAAGGCAGCGACTAAAAGGAAGAATATAGCGTGAAACGTGAAACGTAAAACATAAGCGAAATGGAACTTAAGGAAATTGGAGGAAATTGAAGGAAATGACGTTCTCATTTCTTGTCTTTTAATGCGTATGCCAGAAATTGGTATTGTGGGTCACAAGGAAAACGACAACCAATCCGATTGCGAAGGCAACCCCACCGATTAACTTACCGAATCGAGTTGGCTGAAGCGCATAACTGCCCTTGAAGTTATCGATTAAAACGTGCAACAATGTTCCCACTGCAAAAGGGGTAAGATATTCTGTAAGCTCCCCGACTGCACCGCTCACAAGACGCTCACCGATGAGTGCGCCAATCAGCGGGGCAACCATCAGAGGCATGAGCCGCCCTAAAGTAGAATAAAGGGAGTGTTTTCTTAAAAAGGCTAGCGTCAAAACTGTAGATATGGGAACTCGATGGGCTAAAATTGCAAACGCAAGTCCTGCTCCCAGTTGTTCATTTTTGGTCGCAACGACCAGATTAAATCCATCAGTGAGTGCGTGAATGGATAGCCCAACAAGCGTCAGATCGGCGATCCAGAGGCGGTTCTTCTGTTGGTGAATCAGCCGATCGATAAGGGAAACCAGCAGGAAACCGGCAAACATAGCGAAGATGTTGGTAACTCCTGAACTGTGGTCAAGATGTGCGATTAGCAGAAGCGGCACACCCAAGACCGCGCCACCTGTGAAGCCAAAAATGACAGCGAAAAGACTCACATTTTCACGAGAAACAAAAGCGATTGCGGCGCCGATTAAAACTGCTACAGTTGCGATTAAAAGGTAGATAAAGATCATTTTCGGTGCTGTTCTGGTTGTTAGATTTTAAGCACGGAGCCAATTGAACACAACCTTCCGGTTGAATTTGTAGGGAAAGCATATCATGATCAAATAAGGAAACGCAACTGAAAATCAGGATTCTCAAAATGAGATCTTGACAGTTTTATGAAAATCGGTATAATGTATTCTCACATTCGACTATGCAAACACGCTCTGAGGTGAACATGGAAAGACTCACACGATCGATACCAAATCTTCCAATAAAAATCCTCGCAATTGGTGCCGGTGGGTTACAAAGAGCCTTAACGCACGAATTTGTCGATGAACTCAACCAACGGGGAACTTATAACGGTGGCATCTTTGTTGGTCAACCGCGAGGAACAGAGAAAGCGGAGGCCTTCAACCAACAGGGCGGGCTATATCACGTCGTCAGTTTCGACATTGAAGGCATCAAGGCGATTAAACAAATCTCCAGCGTCGTTGGAGCCACGACGTTATCCACCGAAGATGGTCGAGAGAAGTTCTACGCGCAGGCGAGAAACGATCTAGAACTCATTCTTATCGGTGTGACGGAGGCCGGTGTCGCGAAGGGGCAAGTGGGCATGGATGTCCTAGATGAAACGCTGTACCGCTACTTCTGCCATCATGGACAGGACAGCACCATTTGCGTCATTAATACCGACAACATTCGGAATAACGGTGATGTGATTCAGAGCATCCTTGTCAATGAATATCCTAAACGCAGCGAGGTATATGCCAGATGGCTGACGCATAATGTCGGCTTCCTCAACGAGATGGGCGATCGGCTTGTCCCGCAAGTTTATGCAGTGCCCGAGGAGATTAAAGCAGAAGCACTTCAAAAAATCGGGAAACAGGACGACCTAATCACCTACGCCGAAAAATCACCAGCGATTCCTTGGATTATCCAAGACGAACATGGATTGTTGCGGGTGCCATTTGGATCGCTCGTCGATTCGGGTGTGATTGTCACCCCTGACAGCATCGAACTATATCACGATTGGAAACTGCTCTTAATCAATTCGGTTCATGTCCCCGGCATTACGCATAAAGCGATGCTTGCAGGAATCGAATATGTCAATGAAGCCGCAACGCACTCCACGTTTGGTCCACACCTGGAAAGGTTAATGGAAGGGTATGCGAAGATCGTCGAGGTTGATATTCCAATCGAAGGTCGAAGTGCCCATGCTTACACGACGGAGTTCATCGAACGCATCCGGCGGGTAAAAGACGATAATGCACGAATCAATATTAGCGAAACCTTGAAGCTCAGGGAGAGGGCCGCTGACATTATCCGATCGCACAACTACAACAGTGCAAGCGATTTTTTCAAAGAAGAATTTGCGTATTCCGTAGCGACTGTTCTCCGTTTTTTGACGCCTCACGAAATTCAAGAGGATTCCTACATGGGCGTCACCGACATAGACACGACCTACGAAATCAAGGACCCCAATCGGACTATCCAGGACATTCTGTTAGGTGCATGGAAGGCAAGTTTAGGGGACGTTCAAAATCGGCTGGAACAGATCTTCTCGAATTCCGGCCTGTGGACGCCACCTGGTGTATCAACTCCTGTGAATCTCAGCCGAAACCGGGATTTCATGAAGCGGATTGCGCGATTTTATCACCACCTCGTCAACGGTGAAACCTGCCTTGAGGTGTTGAGGAAGATAGGTGTTTAAAACAAACTACAGCCCTTGCAAGAAAGGATTATCTCGCTTCTCCGCCCCCAGCGTGGTGCGCGGTCCATGACCGGGGTAGATGACCGTTTCGTCATCGAGATGCCAGAGCTTCTCACGAATGGAGCGGATCAATCCATCATAAGAACCACCCCACAGGTCTGTTCGCCCGATGCTCCCTTGGAAGAGCGTATCTCCGGCAAAGAGTGCAGGTTTGTCGCCCTCTAGCTTCAAGCAAACACCGCCTGGGCTATGACCAGGTGTTTCAATGACATACAGGGTATAATGCCCAAAGGAAATGCGATCGCCTTCGCGGATGTATTGATCGATCTTTGGAATCTCCGGTTCGTTAAGCCCGAACATGATAGCTTGCGTTGGCAATTCGTCCAGCAAAATCTCATCCGCCTTGTGGATGAGCATGAGACCTCCCGTTTCGCGTTGGACGATAGCAGTTGCCGAAACATGATCGAGGTGTCCGTGTGTGTGAATGACATATCGAATCTTCAATTGATGTGCTGTCACGATGTCCAAAATCCGTTCAGCTTCATCTCCTGGATCGATCACGACCCCTTCCCGTGTCTCCTCGCAACCGACAATCCAACAGTTCGATTGGAAAGGGCTAACGACCAAGTTTTCTAATATCAAGCGATTCTCCTTTCAAATTTTGCTTTCGTAGACGCATCCGAATACAAGACGCACAAAATATATCATATTTAGAATTTTTCCACAAGATCGTTTGATGCTGCTTTAATTGAATTGCTTTGACTTGCTGAAGACAAGGTTGAAAATCTTTGGACGTTCTGCTACCTCAAATAACGAGGAGATTCTCATCAGAAGTCATCCATTTTTCTGCCAAAACGCTGCTACACACTGCAATAAATTGAGCGACCCTGAAATAGACTCATGAAAAAAGGAATTGCCAATGACACCATCCCTGATTGCAAAAAACATCCTACTTTCAATCTTTGCTAAAACCTCTCTCAATGTTAATTCGTCGGAGCGAGAGCGACTCCAACGTTTTAGGAGTGTGCTACTCATGATGAGCCTCATCTTGGCATTTACCATGCGGGTGAGCGCGGCTTCTGGCTCAAGTATGCCGAACATACTTGTTTATAAAGGTTCTGAGGTGACGTTAAGAACTTAGAAAGTTGGGCGATAAACCTGTTTGTTTCCAAACTATCCTACGGTTCTCATCATAATGAGCCTCATCTGCCCTCTTCAACACGAGGAGAACAATCATGAAAAAACTATCGATTTCAGTTTTCGTTGTGTCGATTTTTGTCTGCCAATTACTTGACGCAGCAACGATTCGTGTGCCACAAAACCAACCCACCATTCAAGCAGGAATTGATGCTGCTGTTAATGGAGATACGGTGCTCGTTGACGATGGAACCTACACAGGAGCGGGCAACGTCAATCTGGATTTCAGGGGGAAAGGCATTAGGCTCAAATCCGCCAATGGGGCTGTCGCCACGATTATCGACTGCCAGTTTGTGGAAGGGACAAGAGGGGTGATCTTCCAGAGTGAAGAAACCGCTGCCGCCGTGTTAGACGGGTTTACAATTAAAAATAGCAAGTTTACAGGAGGAAGCACGACGAATGGCTACGGCGGCGGAATTCTTTGCAATAGCGCCTCCCCCACAATAACCAACAATATCATCACGGGAAATTTGGCAACCTGGGGAAGCGGGATTGGTTGTATTTTTTCTGCTTCCCCCACGATAACCAATAACACGATTTCGGGAAATTCGGCGATCAAAACAGGGGGCGGTATTGATTGCAGTACATCTGCTTCTCCACTGATAATCAACAATATCATTACCAGAAATTCGGCGGACTTCGGCGGTGGCGGCATTCGTTGCGCTTTTTCATCTGCGCCTGTGATGACTAACAACATCATTTTAGGAAATTCAGCGATCGATACGATAGGTCCGTTTGGAAAGGGCGGCGGAATTTTTCTGTTTGAATCGTCCCCTACCATCAATCACTGCACCATTACAGGAAACACGGCGAACTTAGGCGGGGCGATCTTGTCCGAAGCCTCGTCCCCGACCATTAAAAACACGATTCTATGGGGGGATACCGCGACGAAGGAAGGGAATGAAATTTACCTCTTTAACAGTCGTGATCTGATGCAGCTTACCTTTTCCGATGTGCAGGGCGGTCAGGCCGGGTTCAGCGGGAACCCTACTGCTATTACTGCCTCGGTCTACAGAAACAACATCAGTGCCGATCCACGCTTTGTGGATGCCGCCAATGGGGATTATCACTTACAAGATTCAAGTCCTTGTATCGGCAAAGGGGACACTTTTGATCCGCCAACAACCGACATTGAATGATCACCGCGCGGAACTCCCCCGGACATCGGTGCTTACGAACACCCGTTAGACACCCCCATTCGCAAGGTGTATAATGTTGCCACCGCAGGCAGTGATACCAATGACGGCAGCCAGGCGGCACCGCTCGTCGGCGTCGTTCTTGTAGATCTTGAGCAGGACGGGCACGGTCTCGGTCAGGTCGAGCCGGTCGCCGTGAAAGCTGGCGAAGTAGATGACCTGTACCAGGGCCTTCGTCTTCGTCTCCTCGGAAGGCGATTCGAGCAAGCTGGACAGTTGCGTGCCGATAAACTCGCTCCAGACGGCGGGCACGGAAGGATCCGCCGACACGCGGACATTCTGGGCCTGGGCGTTCACTGCAAAGAGGAAGGTCAGGGCGGCAAAGGCGGTGAAGATTTTCTTGGTCGTCATGGCTGGCACCTCTATAAAGGGTCAGGTTAGTCAGGGTTAGGAGGACAGGTGCGGCTGCCTTTCATCCTCTAAGGGGGCTTGGGGCTGGCAACAGCCCCCGGCTACCCGACCTATATGGAGTCCGGTTCCGGGAGCGCAAGACCCACTCGGTGGCGCGTTGCAAGAGATCGCGCCCGGTACGTATCGAGAGCTTCTGTTTGATGTTCTCGACGTGAGACTCGATCGTCTTGACACTCAGCACCAGCATGTCGG
>JADFGN010000476.1 GCA_022567695.1 Candidatus Poribacteria bacterium
GATAAATTTGGAATCATGTCATGCTAAAGGAAGCATGACGCAAACATTGTGTTATCGTTGATTTTAACCTCAATACATTTAGGAGATTTGACCAATGAAGTTGTTTTTGAGTTTATGCATTATCGTAACTTTACTGATCGCATCACCCGGTTTCACGCAAGTGCCAATTGGGGTGACAGGGAATCTACTGGTCGGAGGTGTTTGGAATCGCGGGCTGGATAGCAGCGATGAGATTCTGGTGATCCAATTGGAAGCCAATGGAGCCATCATTGTAGATGAAGGCGATGCGGTCAAGTATTTCTTCAACACAACTCCCATTAATCTCGCAGGTGTAACCAACTGGATGACGCATGGCTATGATGATTCGGGTTGGTCAGATGGTCAGAACGGTGTGGGTTACAATTCCAGCCAAATCACAGAGGTACCGGATACCGACGATCAAGGTGGTATCTACACGCGCTTTCCTCTCTTCGACTTACCGAACGCCGCTTCGATAACATCCATGACCATTCGTGCCGATTACGATGACGCATGTATTGTTTGGCTCAACGGGGTGGAAGTCTTCCGTGCAAACATGGGAGGCGACAATGAAGAGGAGATTCCGGTCCCTGAGTGGGATTTTATCCCAACGAGTAAAGAATCGACGAACAAGCCGGGGCCAGATCCGACCCGTTGGGAAGCACCGGTTAGCAACCTTTTTGGCCCCGCGCACGATAATGATAATGGATCGATTGTGGAATTCACTTTCGACGTAGTACTGTCCGCGACAGCGGTTGAGCCGGGAGGTAAGCTCACCACGTCGTGGGGCGGCATCAAAGCTAACTACTAATTTCTTAACCCGCCATGGTTTGTATGTGTCCTTACAGACATCGTGCAAACCATGCTAATCCAACTTTGTCTACGATAGACAGGAGGAATGGTTCAATGAAGTGCCTTTTCGTAAACAGAATTATGTCTTTTGGAGTATTTTCTCTTTTTCTTTTAATGGTTTTTTCAGCCAATGCAGCAATGGAAGCCACGGGCAATATTGCACCGTTACAGAAAGGCGAAAACGTGCTAGCTGCCTCGGCGCATAACGACTCACCGGGTTCTAGTGACCTAACCTTGATTATTCAACTCACAGCGGATAATGACATCTTAATCGATGAGGGAAGTCCTATAAAAGTGATTCAGCCTTTGGCAAATATCCCCAGCGATGCCGATCCGACAGGGTGGATTAAACTTAACTTTAATGACTCCTCGTGGGACGATGGCGAGTACGGTATCGGCTATGGCGATGGTGACGACAACACCGTAATTGGGGACGGTAACCATGCTACGGTTTACACCCGTGCACGGTTCGAAGCCGATCCAGCGAGCATTGGGACACTCACCCTCGGAGTCGATTATGATGACGCGGCTGTGATTTGGATTAATGGCGTTGAGGTCGCTCGCACACCGGGGACGGATATTGCTGACAAACCCGGATTTGATGCCTGGAGCGATACAGGGAGCGGACAGTCTCACGAAGCCAGCAAAACAGATCCGCCGACCTATGAAATGGTAGAGATACAATTTCAATTGAGTACCGCTGTTGAGCTAGCGGGAAAGCTCACCACTTCATGGGGCAAAATTAAAGCTAAGTATTAGTAGGTTCATAACCTTACAGAGGAGGGTTTTCACGTGAAAGCTACAATTTGGATGAGCATCATTATTTTAATAGCTATCTCGCTAACGATGCCCACTTACGCTGCGCTTAAAGCGAGCGGTAATGACGCACCGATTGCCAAAGGGGAGAATGTCCTTGCAGGAGCACCATTTAACGACTCGCCAGGAAGCAGTGACATGACCCTGATTGTTCAACTGATAATTGATGGTAAAATCGTTGTCGATGAAGGCAGCGATTGTACAGCTATCGTCCCCGAGGAAAATATCCCTTCAGATAAGGATCCAACTGGCTGGACACAGCCAAAATTTGATGATTCCAAGTGGGAAAAGGGAACTTACGGTGTCGGGTACGGTGATGGCGATGACAACCTGGTGTTGGGGAATGGAACCACGGCGACAATTTACAGCCGTGTGATTTTCAATGTCAACAGTATTAGGGCAAATAGCAAGGTCGAACTGGGAGTAGACTTTGACGACGGCTGTGTGATTTGGATTAATGGTGTTGAAGTTGCGCGTGAATCAAATACAGACATCCCTGATGAACCGGAGTGGGATTCGTGGACAGACATAGGAAGTGGGCACTCGCATGAAGCGAGTAAAGCAGATCCACCTCGATATGAAGTCGTTGAACTAGACGTTAAAGTCATTGGGAATCCTTTTGCCGTTGAAGCCGCCGCAAAACTTGCCACCTCATGGGGCAGCATCAAAGCGAACCATAGGCGTCAATTTAAGGCTTTTATTGTAATGGTTGAGCGGTTCTAACCAGGAGTTGGTAAGTTGAAGGCTTCGATTTTCTCCCTGAAATTCGACAGCCATTTGCTAAAGCGCGCTTGATATCTTCGAGTATATCAATGAGTCGTTGAGAAGACGGCGATACAAAAGCGGCGGCAATAGAAAGTGCATGTTTGGCAACGACCTTCGCCGCCTTGCGCAGACTATACTCTGGATATCGCCAGCCGCCGACGAGCAATATCCAATGTTGGATAATCATGGAGATGAGCTTAGCATAGACTTCGCACAGAATCCGCCACGGCTTTTCACTCCGCGATGCGTCAATCTGTCCGTGACCTTTGAAGAGTTTGAACATCAGTTCAATCTGCCATCGAACTCTCGCTATGACAAAGGCCTCTTTGGCAGTCAACAATTTGGTGTCGATATTGGTGAGGTAGATGTCCCAATCGGCAAGTGCCAATCGGCTAAAAGAAGGCGTATTGCCTTTGCGTTTCGCCTGTTTTTTTATCTGTCGACGTCGCTTGTTAGCAATGGTTGGCGAAACACGTTTTGCCAGCAACCGAGCCGGGAGCTTGGCATGTTTGCCAAGGAGAATCGGATAATCCAGTTGACAACTGTTGTGTGCAACCAACCATTTCGGCAAACAAAGCCGTGTATCATCTGTATCGAAGAGTTGGCAGTTGACTTTCAATCGGGTCAACCAAAACACTTTGTCATCAGTCATCTGTTTCAACTCGTCGAGTGAAAAATAGCCTAAATCCGCTAAACGCAGACTGCCAGTCGCTAGCGTGTTGAACTCCTTTTGTGCTTTGCAATCATGGGTTTTGCCATCGGTTAATGATAGATGTTCAAATGCGCCGGTCAACAATTCCCAACGGAGCTGAAGCTTCAGCGATGCTTTTCCACCTTTATCAGCATTTGTTCCACAACCCGCCCACACATCACAAAGCTCATCGGGTAACGAAATCCAACTGCTGTCCTGGATATAGACACCGTTGAAGCGAGACAGCAAAGGAATCGCCTGTGGGTCGGCGGCAAGCACTTGCTTCACGGAGGCATCCAGCGTTTGTTTAAGCATCTGTGCTGCCGGTTTACCGAATCGCTGTTCAATCGCTTGCGGTGTAATTGAAATCCCAATCGTCGCTGTCGTTTGAGCCAGTTCGCCATACGTGGAGTTGGGATTAGCTAGCCAACTGAAGACCAAGGTTTGGACAAATACCGACCCTGTCAACTTCCGTTTTCTCTTGAGAAAGCCACTGGTGATAGCTGCCGCATCAGCGACCGTGGTTAACACCGTTTGCATTGCATGCGTCACTTGTGAGATAATATCCATGGGAAACTCCTTTTCGGCATAATTCAATCCAGATTGAGTCTCTGAATTATGCATTAGGCGTTTCCAATTCGCAAGCTATGGCTTAAAATCCTACAACAAAAGTCTTAAATTGACGCCTATGGGGTCGTTAAAGGTTTACGGTAATGCAAAGGTTATCTTATATGAACATGTCAATTACGGCGGAGCGTCGATATCATTTACAAGCAATGATAGCAACCTGAGAAATAATAACTTAAGGGGGGCAAACGCGTGGAATAATGACGCATCGTCGCTAAAGCTGCGTTGTCCGGAGCCATCCGTAAATAGGACGACCCTCAGTTTTGGCAACCTTTATGACAATGACATAGACGGGGCGCCGAGTTACAACGATGGCCGCGCAGTGAACTTTACCCTCAGTAACACGTCAGCTGACACCGCTGCGGGCGGCAGAAAGCTCCTATGGGAAATTACTCGTGCGGATTGCAATACTCAGCTTTTCGCAGACGGAAGACCTAACGGACGGTATGCTAAGGGGCGATCCAGTAACAATCACCGTAACCGCCCGTCCAACAAGCCTGGGGGCAGACAACGGTTCTTTTACCATTGAAACAAATAATGGCTCTATTCCAATGAGTTGGAATCTCACGGCTTATGATACACCGACCCTCAGCCGCATCACCCCCGCCGTTGGTTCGAACAATAGTGTGAATGTGGCGATCAATGACAATGTCACTTTTGAGGTAACCGAGATTCAAACCGCTGACCTGTTGTTACCTGACGCCGCTGTCAAAGGCTACCAGTGGCAGGCATTACGGTTAGGAAACATCCCTACCTGGAGCACCACAGATACCGCCTCGGATTCACATACAAAATTGCTTAACTAATTTTCGTGAATAAGTTCCCGCAAGAAATCAGTTATCATGCGGGTCCTGTGGTTTAAAATATATACTTTAATAGAGAAATTTAGTTACATTCAACGCCGCGCAGGATTGGGTCGTTTTCGTCAGAGTTGTAGACAACAACGATGTGGCAAGCCCAACACTTCAGATTCCCGTTCGGGCTTGGAATCCCCCTATCGTTGCAGACGCACCGCCATCGGATAGTACGACCGGAGACTGGTATACCGATAGGTATGTTGGTGTAGCGGACACAGCTCTTGACCTGGAGGCGGAGACGGCGGAACTCGATTCAGGGTTGACTGTCACCGAGTATCAATGGTTTGATTCGGTGAATAATCTCATCGCCACGCAGACGCCAGGACAAACCGCAAGTTATACATGGGGGGGCCAAAACCTGAGCGGTAGCGTGAAAGTGAAAGCGATTACCGATTTAGGCATTGAGAGCGACGAGCAATCGTTCTCGTTGAAGATTTATCCGACGCTCCAGATTCAAACCGATGGCCCCTTCGTTGGTAGCCCGAATTCACTGGTCACACTCAGCGGATCGGCTAACGAAGCCGGTTATCCCGGTGCAACAATCAGCTATCAGTGGGCGGTACAGAAGATCCACTGGTGTCAACGCTGACCCCCTTGACATCATCGAGCAACCCGGATGCTACCTATACCTGGACAACCGTCGGTACAACGGAAGCGGAGACAGTCAATGTTGAATTACAGGTGACTGTGACGACGACGGAAGGAATAAGCATTACAGGAACGAATTCAACAACCGTGACGCTCGATGCAGGAACACCCACTGCAGATGCGGGTGGTCCCTACCAGGGCGGTATTGCCGGTGGAAACTTCTCACCGATTCAGTTGCAAGGAAATCTACCCGGCGTGGTTACAGATTTAGATGTTGGCGAAATTGTGGATTGGGATTGGGCTGCACATCTTAATGTTGATGGCACGCTTAAGGGCGCAGCCGTTGATGAGGGGAACGCCGTGATGTTGACCGACGCGGTGGGTAGTGCCAACGGCCAAGTTGATTATACCAATTTACCGCTTGGGGAGACATTCACCGTTGAAGGAGAGTTCTGGTCGGGCGACGGTACAACGAATAACGGTGCAGATGCCTTTTTTGTCTACCTGTGGAATACCGCTACTCCCAGAGGAGAAGCAGGCGCTGGAGGCTACGCCATCGCCTACGATGAGTTCAATGGTAACGGTCAAATTCAACTGAACTACTCTGGATCGGAGATTACTAATGTCGCTGAACTTAACATCGACAACAGCGAATGGCGAGCGTTTAAGGTAGAATTCAACAGAGGGGTATTCAATATCTACCTCGATGATATCTTGAAGCTCACT
>JADFGN010000477.1 GCA_022567695.1 Candidatus Poribacteria bacterium
CCGCTGTCTTTCGACTGTATTCCGACAGCGGAGGAAGAATCTGGTTTGGTGGGTTCGGTGGTGGTGGGTTATCCTGTTATGACGGAGAGCGTCTTATCACTTACACGATGGCTGATGGGCTCGCCGATGATAAGGTTAAGTCTATTGTTGAAGACAACGCAGGAAACTTGTGGGTTGGGACATTCGCTGGGTTGTGCCGTTTCGATGGAAAACAGTTTATCACTTACGCCACGGCGGAAGGGTTGTCGAGTCTCCAGCACCAGTGTTCAGCCAAAGACATCAACGGTCACCTGTGGTTCGGGACGCTAGGCGGGGGATTGTATCGATACAACGGGAAGCATTTCCAACAGTTGACCACCAAAGATGGATTGCTGAGCAATAGTGTCACAGGTCTGTTACCCCAACCCGATGGGTCGATGATTATCGGCACGTATCGCGGGATTGTGCATTATCGACCTACAGCGATGGTTCCGCCGGGGATTGAGATTCGTGGGGTAACTGCTGACAGGGTGTATCCAAATCCGACTGCGCTTCAACTGAACACAACGGGTGCGGATTTATTGACCATTGCCTATCACGGCTTGAGTTTGGCGACCCGACAGATGCGCTACAGCTATCTTCTCGAAGGCCACGACGACGACTGGCGCGACACGTGGGAGAACAGTGTCAGCTATGATAACCTTCCCGTCGGCGAATACACTTTCAAAGTGATTGCCATCAACCGCGACCTTGTGGAGTCGGAAGCGGCGGCGACACTAAAATTGACAATTGTTCCCGACCCACGCGACCGACAGATTGCCGAGTTGGAAAGCGAAATCGAAAAGCGCAATCGAGAACTCGAAGCCGAATTGCGTGATGCGCACGATGTTCAGATGGCTTTGATGCCTAAAAAAGCACCGAAAACCAAAGGCATTGAAATCATAGGTCGGTGTGTGCCTGCAAAAACGGTCAGCGGGGATTTCTACGACTATATTTCCTTGCAGGGCGACAGGCTTGCCATTGTGCTGGCAGACGTCACCGGCAAAGGCATGAAAGGTGCGATGAACGCCGTATTATCGTCTGGTGCACTCCACGCCGAGGCAAAATTTGGCGTCTCTCCGGCACAAATGCTCGGCGTTCTCAACGAGAACCTATACCACCGGTTCCAATATCGAACGAATTGCGCTATGGGAATCGCTACGATTGACCCAATTGAGCGAAAGTTACAATACGCAAACGCTGGACTGCCTTATCCACTCGTCAAACGGAATGGTAGAGTCGAAGAATTGAAATCAGGTGGTATGCCGTTGGGCGGGTATAGGAAAGCGAAATATGCCGACATTCACCTTGAACTCCAAGAAGGCGATGTACTCGTCTTTTGCTCTGACGGTATCACCGAATCCCCATCACAAAACAACCCAGAGATGCTGTACATGGAGACAGACCGCCTTTCATCACTCATTGTTCGCTTCGATGAGAAAGTCACGCCGCAACAAATGATGGACATTATCTTTGCCGATGTCCGTGAGTTTTCAGGTGACGCTGGCGAGAGCGATGATATGACCGTCGTCGTTGTGAAAGTTCAATGAAGATTCATTCTTTTTCCGAAAATCTCAACACTATTTTTCAGTGGAAAAATTTGCTTAACTTTGCCAAAATCGTGTCCACTCTACTTTAACTATTATTGCAGAGGAATTTATTATGTCAGAACGAATTGAACGACAACAGATCTTTAAATCAAGCAAACATAGAAAAATCTCTCCAGCGAAAGATCAACTTCATCCTGATGCGTTGGAGAACCAGCGGCAAAAAAACCAAGCTCTCATCTCTTTGCTTCGTGAATGGATGGCAGATGAATCTGGGCAACAAGAAAAGGAATGGCCAATTATTAAGAAAGCCCTTGACGAAGATCGACCTTCTTACCGGAGATTATTTAATGACTAACCCAATTGTGCTGGAATCGCAAAATACTGGCGATAAATCTTTCAAATGCTAGGGCGTGTTGACGAATTATTTGTCGATCCAGTCGTAGCCCAAGATTCTATCTTGGAACCTTCTAAGAGCCAACTTAGAAAGTTGGGCTACGATTGCGTTTCTCCGAATTCGTCCACAGACTCTAACTATAAAAATCGGAGGCACATGCCTATGACCAAACCTAACTTTAGAGACCTACTCAAGGAACGCATTCTCATTATTGACGGCGCAATGGCGACGATGATTCAATCCTACAAACTTGAGGAAGCCGATTTCCGTGGCGAACGTTTTGCCAACCATCCCTGTGATCTGAAGGGCTACAATGACATGCTCTCGATTACTCGCCCCGACGTGATCGAAGCCATTCACCGAGCTTATTGCGAAGCGGGGGCAGATATCATCGAGACAAACACCTTCACAAGTACGAGTATCTCAATGATAGATTACCAGATGGAGGACGACGTTTACGACGTCAACTTCGCCGCCGCGAAAATTGCTCGCAAAGTCGCTGATGAATTTATCGAAAAAGAACCGCATAAACCGCGTTTCGTCGCAGGGAGCATGGGACCAACCAACCGCACTGCTTCCATTTCCCCCGATGTCAATGACCCCGGCTACCGGAATATTACCTTCGATCAGCTTGTACAAAGCTACGCACAACAAGCTGAAGCCCTGATTGACGGTGGCGTAGACCTACTTATTATTGAAACAGTTACCGATACGCTAAATTGTAAAGCCGCCCTCTTTGCCATTCAAGACATCCTCGAACAACGTGAGATTGAGATTCCTTTAATCGTCTCCTCCGATAGGAGCGGCGGAGGTGGGCGAAATCTATCGGGGCAAACCACAGAGGCGTTTTGGAATTCCGTCCGCCACGCGAATCCAATCGCTGTCGGTTTGAATTGCGGATTTGGCGCGAAACAACTACGCCCGCATTTGGAAGAGATGTCCAAGATTGCCGATCTCTCCGTTATTTGCTATCCCAACGCTGGACTCCCGAATGAGCTTGGGCTCTACGATCAGACGCCGGACGAAATGGCTTCACTTGTTGGTGAATATGCGCAAAGCGGTTTTGTGAATATCATTGGTGGGTGTTGTGGGAGTACGCCAGATCACGTTCATGCGATTGCCGAAGCCGTTGCGGAATACCCACCGCGTGAAATTCCCAAAATCGAACGTCGTTGTCGTTTGAGTGGACTCGAACCGCTGAATATCGGTCCCGACTCCTTGTTCGTCAATATCGGCGAGCGAACCAACGTAACGGGTTCGGTGAAGTTCGCACGCCTCATCAAAGACGGCGATTACGAAACCGCACTTGGGGTGGCACGCGATCAGGTTGAAAATGGAGCGCAGGTGATTGACATCAACATGGACGAGGGATTGCTTGATTCAGAAGAAATAATGGTTAAATTTCTAAACCTCATCGCCGCTGAGCCGAACATCAGCCGCGTGCCAATCATGATCGATTCCAGTAAATGGGAGATTATCGAGACAGGACTTAAATATATTCAAGGCAAAGGAATTGTCAACTCGATCAGCATGAAAGATGGCGTCGATGACTTTATTGCCAAGGCAAAACTGATTCGCAAATATGGCGCGGCGAGTATCATCATGGCGTTTGACGAAGAGGGGCAAGCGGACACCTACGAACGGAAGGTCGAAATATGCACCAAAGCCTATCGTATCCTGACTGAGCAGGTCGGTTTTCCACCAGAGGATATCATCTTCGATCCGAATATTTTTGCCGTCGCGACCGGGATTGAGGAACACAATGAGTATGGGAAAGCGTTCATTGACGCATGCCGAACAATCAAGCAGACATTGCCACACGCGAGAATCAGCGGCGGTGTGAGCAACATCTCTTTCTCCTTTCGCGGCAATAACACCATCCGTGAAGCGATGCACTCAGCGTTTCTTTATCACGCCATCCAAGCCGGAATGGACATGGGGATTGTCAATCCCGGCTTCCTCACCATCTACGACGACATTCCGAAGAAGCTACTCACGGCCGTTGAAGATGTACTGTTCAATCGCCGTCAAGACGCGACAGATCGACTCGTTGAAATTGCCGGGACGTACAGGAGGTCGAAAAAAAGAAGAAAAAAAGCAAGTTTAGCGTGGCGGAAAAAACCTGTTACCGAACGCCTTTCATACGCGCTTGTCGAGGGCATTACGGATTACATCGAAGAAGATACCGAAGCGGCTCGGCAGAAATGCGATCGCGCGATTGAGGTTATCGAGGGACCGCTCATGGACGGTATGAACGTCGTCGGCGATCTATTCGGTGCGGGCAAGATGTTCCTTCCACAGGTTGTCAAAAGTGCGCGTGTGATGAAGAAATCGGTCTCATACCTTGTTCCGTTCATTGAGAAGGAGAAAGAAGCCAGCGGAGAAATCCGCTCCAAAGGAAAGATGGTCATTGCAACTGTCAAAGGTGATGTCCACGACATCGGAAAAAACATCGTCGCCGTTGTGCTTCAATGCAACAATTACGACGTCATCGACCTCGGTACAATGGTGCCTGCGCAAGAGATCCTTGAGGTCGCCCGTCGCGAAAATGCGGATATCATCGGCCTGAGCGGACTCATCACCCCATCTTTGGACGAAATGGTTCACGTGGCCAAAGAGATGGAACGCGAAGGTTTTGAGATTCCGTTGTTAATCGGCGGTGCAACGACGTCGAAAGTTCACACCGCGCTTAAAATTGAGCCTGTTTATCACGGGCCGACGGCCCACGTCAAAGATGCCTCAAGAGGTGTCGGTGTGATGAGCAACCTATTGAACACAGACAAGCATGATGAATTTGTGACTACGACGAGAAAAGAATATGCCCGCATCCGCGAGGAGCGTGGAAGCCGCCGGGCAACAGCCAAGATTCTGCCGTTTTCAGAAGCGCAAAAACGTCGGACGCAGCTTAACTGGACAGGGTACAACCCACCGCGTCCGGCCACTGCCGGTGTTCAGATTTTTGATGATTACCCACTCGCCGAGTTGGTGGATTATATTGATTGGACGCCGCTTTTCATTGCGTGGGAATTACGTGGTGGAAAATTCCCCGGAATCCTTAACGACGACCGCGTTGGCAGTGAAGCAACCAAACTCTTCAAGGATGCGCAAGCGTTGTTGAAACGTATCATCGACGAGAAACTGCTCAAGGCGAAAGCGGTGATTGGCCTTTTCCCTGCGAACTCAATTGGAGAAGGGATTGAAGTCTACACCGACGAGAACCGCACAGCGGTGCAAACCGTTCTCCACCATCTCCGACAGCAAACCGAAAAACCGGGAGGACGACCGAACCATTGCTTGAGCGATTTCATCGCGCCGACGGCAACTGGACTTGCCGATTACATCGGTGCGTTCGCTGTGACTGCCGGACTTGGGGTAGAGGAGTTATGCGCCGAATTCGAGAGGAACCACGATGATTACAACAGCATCATGACCAAAGCCCTCGCCGATCGATTGGCAGAGGCATTTACGGAACGGATGCATAAGCGGGTTCGGACAGAATTCTGGGGTTATGCTTCGGACGAATCCCTAAATAACAATGAACTCATTGCAGAGAAATACCGGGGTATTCGTCCTGCACCCGGCTATCCTGCTTGCCCGGACCACACGGAAAAGCGGCTCCTCTTCGAATTGCTCAACGCGGAGGAAAACACTAGCATCAAATTGACAGATAACTTTGCCATGTTCCCTGCGGCGTCAGTCAGCGGCTGGTACTTTTCCCACCCGGAATCGCGGTATTTTGTCGTGGGAAAAATCGACAAAGATCAGGTCATTGACTATGCTAAGCGGAAGGGGCTGGATTTGAAAGAAGCCGAGCGTTGGCTGATGCCGAGTTTGGCTTATGAGCCGGAGTGAGGGGCATCATCCCGAAAAAACTGTCCACCCCTGAACCTGCGAGGAGAGGGGAGAAATCAATCACGAAAGGGAGGAAAGTGTGTATGAAAACTCCAACGGTGGGACATCCACGTTATACATC
>JADFGN010000036.1 GCA_022567695.1 Candidatus Poribacteria bacterium
GTTGCGGTGTTTCTCGAAGAGATGGCAACACTCAAAGTTGCAGTGCTAGAAACTCCTGATGCCTTTGGTCCTGGGCTTGAGGACTTACGAGAAGCCTTCGGGAATTGACAAATCTATCTGGTCGTGGTAAAATTTGGAACTGTTTTTTAACCTGATACCTATAGAGGGAGAACGTGGCTCAAGATACAGATCTACTTTTCAGCACCGATGATTGGGTCGAAATTTATCGCACGGCGGATGAGTGGGAAATGAGATTGATTCAAGCAACGCTTGGAAATCAACAAATCCGTTGCCGTCCCGTACACCACCAGAGACAACATCAAACCATCCTTTTCGTTTCTCCAGATGATCAAGTTGAGGCGTTGGAAATCGTGAGTCAAATTGGTTTAGCCATCGCCAATAGCCAGCATGTCATCCACCAAGACGAGCGTGAGCAGCAACCCCGAACTCACAGCGCCGTTGAAGAAAGTGAACTGCCCAAAGCGACGCCAACAGCCGTAGAAGAAATGGTCATCGCAGAGCGCGAAGGTATTGGCAACATTGTTCATTATATCAATCGCGGTTATGAACTGCAAGTGGGGCCAGAACCCTATGGGATAGTTGAAGAAGATCGATGGGAGGAGTTTACCGACTTTAGTGCTCAACGTCAGGAGTTCTCGATCCTCCTCAAACATGAGTATCCAACCCTGTTCCAGTGGCTTAAACGGAAAAAACTGATGGCTGAATTCATCCGCTTGGTCGAATCGACCTACCGTGACGTTCCGCCGCCTCGACCTCAACGTAATCGTCGGCAGTCCTCACCTGCGGACTTAACAGATGTCACTGATGCTAAGACTTACGAACTTGCCAAGTTGAGCTTCGGGCTTTCGCTCGTTTCCCTTTTGCTTATCGTTAGTCTACCATGGTATGTCAGTTTTACGTTTGCCCTTCTCGCCTTTATCACCGGATTTATAGCCAAATACCGGATTGATGCCAGTGATGGTCGCCTTAAAGGAACGCTACTTGCTTTTATCGCTGGTCTTATCGCGTGCATTGTCATTGTCATTGCATTGACTTGGAAACAACATCAAACAAGCCAAGCTGGAGCCTTAGATCGACAATCTGCCCGTTTGTTTACGCATTGATTTGCTAATTTCTATATGGTATGCCCATCCCAAAATCGAAAGGCGGAATGTGTCTCACTGTATTATTGTCTTTGCTAAAGAACCTACTCCGAATCAGGTGAAAACGCGTTTGCTCTCTTCTATTTCGCCGGAGCAAGCCGCTTCATTGTATGAAGCTTTTCTTGTTGATTGGTGCAATGTACTCTCCACACTCGATACCGTCGATCTCGTTATTGCTTATACCCCACCCAAAAGCCGACGCGCCTTGCAAAACTTAATTGGTGAAAATGCCATTTATATCCCTCAAGCCGGGTTAGAGCTCGGTGAACGCCTCACTTCTGCGGCACGATGGGCTTGTAATCAGAATTATACAAAGTTTCTATTCGTAGGGTCTGATAGTCCAAACCTCCCAATCCAATACGTCAAGGATGCACTCGATTTGTTAGGAGGACGTGATATTGTTATTGGGCCAAGTGTGGATGGCGGCTACTATCTCATCGGCTTCTCTACTCGCGGGGCAGCATTGGCAATCCCTGCGATCTTCGAGGGAATTGCATGGAGTACAAGCGTTGTGTTTCGACAGACGCTTGAGAAGATTCAATTCGTTGAGGCACAATTAGGGTTGTTGCCTCCATGGTATGATGTGGATACTCCGGCGGAACTGCAATTGTTGGGCGACCACCTTTTTGGAATGCGTCTCGCTAAAGAGCCAATCCCTGTACCTCTGACAGACCGCAAGTTAGCAGAATTGCTCCCGCTCCCCGACGCCGATGAGTAACTCACCTTTCGCTTCAATTCCCTTCTTGGGTCGTGTTCAATTCATCCAGAATAAACGGTGGTGCCGTAATCAATGCTTCCGCCGCTTTGCTATCTACAGGCTTGGAGAAAAAATATCCCTGTGCATATTCGCATTTCAGCTTTCTGAGTTGCGTCAGTTGCTCTACCGTTTCCACGCCCTCTGCAATCACCTTCATTTTCAAATCATGCGCAAGTCGTATAATCGTTCGGACAATCGCCGAGTTCTCGCCATTTGACTCCATCCTACTGACAAAAGACCGGTCAACCTTTAAAGTCTCAACCGGGAAGCGATGCAAGTAACTCAAAGAGGAGTAGCCCGTACCAAAGTCATCAATGGATAACTGAACTCCCAATGCCTTCAATTCTGAGAATGTGCTGATAGTGGATTTCGCATTTTCCATAATCACGCTTTCGGTGATCTCGAGTTTTAAGCAACTTGGAGGCAGACCGATCTCCTGAAGGACATTGTCAATTTGGGCAGCCAAATCTGATTCCGTGAACCGTACGCCGGAAAGATTTACGCTAATGGACAAAGGCGGCTTCGTAGAAAATTTTACATGCCAAGTGTGCATTTGCCAGACAGCTTCACGAAGGACCCATCGTCCGATAGAGCTAATCAATCGGTTTTCTACCGCCGCCGGGATAAAGGCATCCGGGGAAATAAGCCCTCTCTCCGGGTGTTGCCAGCGAATAAGTGCCTCAAAACCGATTATGTGTCCGTTTTCCAATGACACAATGGGTTGGTAAAACAGCCTGAATTCATGCTGTTCGATAGCTCGCCGTAGGTCGGTCTCCAACCACAATCTCTCCACGACTTTTTCATGCATCGATGTATTAAATTGAACAGAACGCCTTTTTCCAATTACTTTGGCTTGATACATTGCTATGTCAGCGTTGCGTAGCATGTTTGTCGGATTGTTAAATCCTGTGGTATTTAGGACAACTCCGATACTCATGCTGGTGAATACCTCGTGCCCATCAATCATAAAGGGGTGAGACAATTCCCTGTGGAGTAGATCTGTAATACGCTCGACTTCGTTGACTTCCTTGATATCGTTGAGGAGAATTGCAAACTCGTCTCCGCCAAAACGCGCAACCGTATCCCTTTGGAACAGACATGCCTGAATTCTTTGGGCCACTGCGGTAAGTAGTTTGTCTCCGATTTTGTGTCCAAAGCTGTCGTTGATAAGCTTAAATTGATCGAGGTCGATGAAGAGAACGGCAAATAAATAATCCTTATGTCTCTTCGCCCACTCGACCATACGCTCAAGCCGATCCATGAACAAGGCACGGTTTGGCAGACCGGTCATAGAATCGTAGAAGGAATTATACTGTAACCGTTCTTCTGCATGTTTTCGGACAGTAATGTCAGTCTGGGATCCAGCCATACGGTAGGCTTTTCCCTCTACGTTTCGTAAAGCAAGCCCTCTACATAGCATCCAGCAGTAATTCCTATCTCCGTCCAATATACGGTATTCGCTTTCAAAGTAGGGAGAAGGTCCTTTGAGATGAGCCTCAATCTCTGTCTTAAGCTGATTCACGTCGTCAGGATGCACCCGATCGAACCATTCATCCGGATGCTTTCCTATCTCGCCTTCCTCGTAACCGAGCATCAATTTCCAACGTGGGGAGAAAACGATAACGTTTGCCTCTAAATCCCAGTCCCACAGCCCGTCATTGGCCGCGACAGCCGCGAGTGCATAGCGTTGCTCGCTCTCTCGCAGTAAATCATCTAAATGCTTTTTCTCTGTAATATCTTCTTCGACTGCAAAGAAGTGGGTAATGACACCTTGAGGATCTCTGATAGCCGAAATGCAGGCATATTCCCAATAGAGTTCGCCATTCTTTTTTTTGTTATGGAATTCCCCTCGCCATTCGTCACCGGAGGAAATTGTTTCCCATAGCTGTTTGTATCCTTCTGGCGAGATTTCTCCAGATTTTAAGATTCGTGGGTTTTTGCCAATCACCTCTTCACGAGTATAGCCAGTGACTTGAGTGAACTTTGGATTGACATATTCGATATTCCCCTTTGTGTCCGTGATGATAATAGAAATCGGGCTCTGTTCCATGATACGAGAGGATTTAATCACCTCCGCTTTTAGCTCAGTAACCTGTTGGCGTATTTCTTCCAATTCATTTTGAAGTTGTGCTTTTGTCTTTTCGGTATGGTTCATCTTAGTAACTCCTCAACTTAACACGATTAAACAGTCGATTCCCCTTCGTCGGCTTACTATGGGAAGAGGGATTTTTTGGCGTTCTAGATCAAGATGGAATTCCGTAAAGCCCCGCTTTGCAAGGGCAGACTTCCATCCATCGGAGGCCTTGCACTCCCGCGAGGCGAAGTTGGCAGTAAGCGTCTGGATCTATCCTATCAAGGATCTGTTCTAGGGGATAGATGATTACTCAGTTAGCAAAATGCCTGCCAGATTGATTAATTTTGTGTAATTGTGTCTATGACAGTCAAGGTGCACCGATAAATCAGAAGTCGAACAGCTTGAGCGTTTTCTGCCTTTTCCATTCGACTTAGGAAACATAATAACGATCATGCTTGTTGCCACTACCAGAAAGGTCTCCATTTCGTTTGAAACCCTGATGACAGCTGGATCGGGGCGTCTCACACAGACTCTTAGAAATTGCTTGGGAATGACTGACTGAAAGGCCTAAAAGCATTGATGATTTTCTTGACAAGGTCTTTATCTTTCTGGTAAAATAGATGCGCTTTGTCGGTGGGATGGCTGAGTGGTCGAAAGCGGCGGTCTTGAAAACCGTTGTAGTGCAAGCTACCGCGGGTTCGAATCCTGCTCCCACCGCCATCTTAATCTAATGTGGAGAGGTGCGAGAGTGGTCGATCCGGGCTGCCTGCTAAGCAGTTATGGCGAAAGCCATCATGGGTTCGAATCCCATCCTCTCCGCCATTTTTCATGCGCCTGTAGCTCAGTGGATCAGAGCATCTGACTACGGATCAGAAGGTCGGGGGTTCAAATCCTCTCGGGCGCTTTGCTTTTTCAGCCTCGTGATTTTAACCACGGGGCCGAAAGTCACTTTTGGCTTTTACAACATTTATGGAAGATCGGTTCTGGATGCGCGAAGCTCTTGAAGTTGCGCGTCAAGGGGCTGCAATTGGTGAAGTTCCCGTCGGAGCAATCATTGTCAAAGCGGGAAGAGTAATTGCCCGCGCGCACAATCAGCGAGAGCAAACCAAGGATCCAACTGCCCACGCAGAACTGATTGCCATTCGAGCGGCGGCGTCATCTATCGGTGATTGGCGT
Source organism: Candidatus Poribacteria bacterium (assembly GCA_022567695.1). Lineage (GTDB taxonomy): Bacteria > Poribacteria > WGA-4E > WGA-4E > PCPOR2b > JADFGN01. The sequence goes on from JADFGN010000036.1 coordinate 5,171, forward strand.
TTAATCGATACGACGCTTTATGTGACGCTGGAGCCGTGTCCAATGTGTGCTGGAGCTATTGTTCTCGCACGCATACCCCGCGTAGTTTATGCCGCATCAGATCCAAAAGCTGGGGCTGGGGGGACATTATTTAATCTCCTGCAAGATCGACGGCTCAATCATTGGGTTGATGTCGTGCATGATGTTTTAGTGGAGGAAAGTCGCCATTTGCTGAAGTCTTTTTTTCGTGATCGGCGAGCTTAGCTAAATTTCTATATTAAAGTATATATTTCAAGCCACGAGACCCGTATGATGACTGATTTCTTGCGGGAACTTATTCCCGGAAATTAGTTAAACTTTTGGAGAGATGCTGGAGTCCGGCTGATCAGGACAGTCTCGAAAACTGTTGTGCAGGCAACTGCACCGTGGGTTCGAATCCCACTCTCTCCGCTTTATGGGGCAGTAGCTCAGCTGGGAGAGCGCGTCCCTCGCACGGACGAGGTCACGGGTTCAAATCCCGTCTGCTCCATCATTTTTTATGTGGCGTGAGATAATGACCCGCATAGTGGGTTCGCCCAATCGGAGCGGAATTTTGCTTCGGTTAACTTGCGTGACAGTGTGTTTTTATATAACTTATCGGAGAGATGCTAGAGCTGGCCGAACAGACATGACTGGAAATCATGTGTACGGGAAACCGTACCGTGGGTTCGAATCCCACTCTCTCCGCCAGTATGATTTTCATGACGCCTTGGCTATGCTAAGCGGGAAGGTAGCGGTGTCCTGAACCTGCAATCCGCTATAGCAGGGCTGAATTCCTATTGTGCGGCGAGTCTTTTTTGAGGCTGGCCCCTGTAAGTGGTGTTGAAAATCGGGTCCTGAGCAACTTACGTCTATCAAACCCCGTCAGGTCTGGAAAGAAGCAGCGGTAGATAGGTTGTGGGTGTGACGCAGGGTAGCCTGGTTGGAGCTAACTGCTTGGGTAACGCTTGGGGAAACTCGTCAAGTTTTGGGTGCATAGCCAAGATTTATTCCAACCCTCCCCCCCTCCATTGTCTATCGTGCTTCCTTCAGTCTTTACTTTAACCCCTCCTGATTTTCCTGAAGGATGAAGTTATGTCTTATGAGGTTCTCGCGCAAAAATGGCGTCCCCAATTGTTCAAGGAAGTGGTTGGACAAACGCATGTCATCATAACGCTACAGAATCAGATTCGTTCCAGTCGGATCGGTCACGCTTACCTATTTTGGGGACCAAGAGGCACCGGAAAAACAACGGTTGCGCGCCTTTTTGCAAAGGCGGTGAATTGTCCAAATCGTCAGCGAGAGACCACGTTTAGCCAGGAGATAACCGCAGAACCGTGCAATCAATGTCAATCCTGCGCGGAGATTTCCCAAGGCAGTTGCCTTGATGTCATCGAAATGGATGCGGCGTCCAACCGGGGAATCGATCCAATTCGGGAGTTGCGTGAAAACACGAAGCTTTCTCCCGCCACCTGTCCTCATAAGATCTATATTATTGATGAAGTTCACATGCTGACTCAAGAAGCGTTCAACGCTCTGCTGAAAACGCTTGAAGAACCGCCTCCCCATGTGATCTTTATTCTTGCCACAACCGATCGCCACAAACTTCCCAAAACGATCACTTCCCGATGCCAGGACTTTGACTTCCGATACTTGGAGTTGGATGGAATCGTGGAGCGTTTGCACGAGATTGGCACAGACGAAGAGATCTCTATTGATGATGGTGTCCTACCTTTGATTGCCCGTCAGTCGGAAGGCTGTTTGAGGGATGCTGAGAATCTTCTTGAGCGGTTGATTACATCGTCGGGAAAAGAACTCACGGTCGAAACAGTTCATCAAATCTTGGGGCTTGGATCGAGCCACTTAATCAATGAACTCACAGACGCTGTTTTGGAATGTAATCTGTCTGACGCGCTTCAAGTTCTTGACAATTTAGCCAAACAAGGAACAGATCTGACGCAGTGTCTAGGCCAACTGCTTGCTTATTTTCGGGATTTGAGGTTGCTTGCCATCAATTCGCAGGATTTAGCACATTTAATTCAGGGGTCTAAATCTGACCTGCAACGCATGAAGGAAAAAGCGGAACTTATTTCCAAAGAGCGTGCATCGCGGATTATCAAAATTTTGATGCACACAAATCACGAGATTAAGCAATACGGTTTTGCTCAAGTTCATCTTGAATCTGCTCTCATTGACATCTGCTCGATTAAAGAAGGCATTCAACTTGGCGAGATCTTAAAGAGACTTTCAGAAGTCGAGGATAAAATCGATCGGCACAGAGGAAACCTAAATCAGTCCACAACCGCCATGTCCCAAATGGCGGTCGATCTGCCAGCGAAGGCGTCGAATCCCTACCCGAATGCTTCGCCGCTATCTTCAGCAACTGATTCAGATTTGAAGCCTGCCGTTGTTCCTTCTACACATCAAGCGACGATGCAGCATCAGCCCATTGAACCTAGTCCGAAAAGTGGAATTCAACCCCATTTCAAATCGGCTCCAGCAGATGTTCAGAACTCAATTCAGAATCCGGCGAAACTCACGGCAATTTGGGAAAAGACATTAGCGGCATTGCAAAAAGAAAACAGGACTCTATATTCATCTCTAAAGGCGGCAACTCTATTACCAGATGAAGGAAATCAGTTAAAAATTGCTATTTCGCCGATGTTGATTCAATGGATACAAGACGATGAAAAGAAGACAGTCGCGCAAATTCTCACGAATTTACTCGAAGCAAATATCAAAGTCAACTTCGTTTCCGCAAGCACAGTGCCAGAGATGAATGCCCCCCAATTAGCCAGAGCGACACAGCAAACCACGCCGATGATGCTTCAGTATGAAGCAGAGCGAGATCCGCAAATTTCTCCGATACTTAATCTCTTTGAGGCGAAGATCCTTAAAATTGAACTGAAATAATTTAATTATTGGTCATGGTATATCATATCAGAACAATTCAGAATTCTTATGGAGGAATATTTCTATGAAGCTCAACAATCTTATGAAACAAGCTCAACAAATGCAGAAGCGCATGCTTGAGATTCAAGAAGAATTAGCGAATCGTACTGTAGAAGCGACAGTCGGTGGCGGAATGGTAACAGCCGTTGTTAATGGACAGCAGGAGTTGGTGTCACTCAAAATTGCTCCCGAAGTTATAGACCCAGATGATGTTGAGATGCTTGAAGATCTGATCGTTGCTGCCGTTAATGAAGCCCGACACCAAGCCCAAGAATTAATGACAGAAGAAATGAGCAAACTAACGGGTGGTGTCAAAATTCCGGGACTTATGTAAATGCCTGATTATCCCGAACCACTGGCAAGATTAATCAACGAACTCCAAAAGCTACCAACAATTGGCCCCAAAACGGCGCAACGTTTGGCTTTTTATATGTTAAAAATGCCTGATGGGGAAACCGCTAAACTTGCACAAGCGATTTCCGAAATGAAAACGCGGCTTTTTCATTGTACCATTTGTGGAAATATTACAGATAAAGACCCTTGCCGCATCTGTACAGACCCAACCCGCGATCACAAAATAATTTGTGTCGTTGAGGAAGCCGATGACCTTTTGGCAATTGAGAGAACAAAGAGGTACAAATGGGTATACCATGTGTTAATGGGGGTTATCTCGCCATTAGACGGCGTTGGTCCAGACGATCTCAGAATCAATTCGCTTTCTGAACGGATAAACAATATGAGTACCAAAGAGGTGGTTCTTGCTACGAATCATACCACACAAGGACAGGCAACTGCGCTCTATTTAGCGAGACTTTTGAAGAGACCTGAAATCATAATTACGCGAATTCAGTCGGGGATTCCTGTCGGCGGCGATCTCGAGTATATCGATGAAGTGACGCTCACAAGGGCGCTTGAAGCCCGTCAAAAAATGGAGTAGCGCAAGTTGCCAACTTGCATCATATAGAATAATTGATGTGATTAAATATATAAACCATCTTAAATACACTCGACTTTTCCAACAGATACTAATGTGGCTCGTATTGTGTGTGATTATCGTTGGTTCCGACCAATTTCTGGTTTGTAAACCCTCAGAGGTTGCGCCTGACGAGGATTTATCAGTTTCAGCAGAAGACGAAAGCGAGGGGGTTTTCGATCCGGATCAAGCCTTTGCCTATTTAACGAAACAGTGTGAATTTGGTCCGCGCTTTCCGGGTTCGATGGCCCACAAGGAAACCCAAGCCTATCTGTTGGCGGAACTCCAAAAATTTGCACAAGAGGTTGAACTTCAGCCGTTTGAATTTCGTCAAGGCAACCAGACGATTCAGATGAATAATATTCTTGCGCGATTTGGCGCGGAAAATAGCGAAACAATTCTCCTCGCCGCGCATTGGGACACTCGCCCATTTGCCGATCAGGATACCAAGCCAGCCAATCGTAATCAGCCAATTCTTGGCGCGAATGATGGTGCATCTGGAGTCGCTGTACTTCTTGAAGTTGCACGAGTGTTGAAGTCAAAATCGCCCCCGCGTCAGGTAATCATCGTTTTGTTTGATGGTGAGGACTACGGTAGGACCGCTACAAACATGTTTCTCGGCTCTCGGCACTTTGCCCAAAATATGGGGCGTTGGCAACCGGATTTTGGCATCCTATTGGATATGGTTGGAGATCGAAATCTCGGATTGCCGATCGAACAAAATTCATGGAACGCCAACCGTGAATTGACAGAGTCAGTCTGGCGTCGAGCGCAGGAAATGGGGTTATCTCCGTTTCAACATCGCCCGGGCTATGCCATCATGGATGATCATCTGCCACTGATTGATGCGGGTGTGCCGATGGTTGATATTATCGATTTTGACTATCCGTATTGGCATACGCTTGAGGATACACCAGATAAATGTAGCGCGAAGAGTCTGGAAGTCGTTGGGCAGTTGGTGTTGAGTATTATCTATTTGGGATTGTAAAACCTATGCCACAGCGTGACATCTACCATGACACGGTGAAAAATGCACTCATTAAAGATGGGTGGACAATTATGCACGACCCGTTAGTTTTGCCTTTCGGATAGCGTAAAGTCTATGTAGACATTGGTGCGGAGGCTCCCTTTGGTGCTGAGAAAAATGACCGTCAGATTGCCGTTGAGGTTAAGAGTTTTGTCGGTCAGTCGGAAATGGCAGATCTGGAACGGGCCTTGGGACAGTATGTATTCTATCGTTTTCTGTTAGCACGAACAGACCCTCAACGTGTTCTTTATCTGTCAATCCCTGACGAAACCTACGCCAGCATATTCGTTGAATTAGAAGGACAGGAATTGGTTGAGACCCAGAATCTCAAATTGATCGTCTTTGACCCGGAACAGGAGGTCATCGTCCGATGGACAGAGTAGCGAACTATCGAGAAATCATCAAACGCGTCATCAAAGAATATGCTGCCTTAAAGCCATCTTACGGCGAAATTGAGGTAGAGACAATCTTTGATGAATCTCATGACCACTATGAGCTAATTTACTCGGGCTGGAATAGTCGTCGCCGTGTTCATGGTGCGGTCATTCATGTAGACATTCGCGACGGCAAGATCTGGATTCAGCACGACGGCACGGAGGACGGTATCGCCAATGAACTCTTAGCGGCGGGGGTCCCGCATGAAAAGATTGTGTTAGCGTTTCACCACCCTCATAAACGGAAATACACGCCGTTTGCGGAGGCGTAAGAAACACGTGAACAACGGTACAATTCGGGAAATCCCAACTGAAGGAAAGATCAGGAATTCTCCGCTAAGAAAGCCAAGAAGCCTAAACTTAACAACAGAAAGCATATCATAAAAATGAACACCTACCACAAACAATACGATGTACTCGTCGTGGGCGCAGGGCATGCTGGATGTGAGGCGGCACTGGCTGCCGCACGGATGGGGTGCAAGACACTGATCGTCACAATCAATCTGGATACCATTGCAAAAATGTCCTGCAATCCAGCAATCGGTGGATTAGCCAAAGGCCACCTCGTTAAAGAGATCGATGCGCTTGGTGGTGAGATGGGAAAAAACATCGATAAAACCGGAATTCAATTCCGTCGTCTCAACACAAAAAAAGGTCCCGCCGTTCGTTCAAGCCGCGCCCAAGCAGATAAAAAAGCCTATCAGTATGAGATGAAAAGGGTTCTGGAGTGCCAAGAAAATCTCGATATTAAACAGGTGTTAGTCGAGGAGTTGTTGACTGAGAGCGGAAAGTGCATCGGCATATTAAGTCAAACTCAAACAGCATATCTCGCCAAAACGGTGATTCTGACCACAGGCACGTTTCTCAAGGGATTGGTGCATATTGGTGACGTATCTTATAGCGCCGGACGTGCAGGTGAATCATCGGCGGAGAAACTGTCGGAAAGCTTCTTGAAACTCGGCTTTGAAATTGGTCGTCTTAAAACAGGAACACCGCCTCGTGTCAATTCACACACGGTTGATTTTGATGCTATGGAAATTCAACTCGGTGATGAGAACCCGCGTCCGTTTTCCTTCTCAACTGAGAAGATTAGCCAACCACAGATGCCGTGCTACATCACTTATACCAACGAAAAAACACATCAGCTCATTCGTGATAACCTCCATCGGTCGGCGATGCATAGTGGCCGAATTGTCGGTATAGGACCGCGATATTGCCCGTCAATTGAGGATAAGGTTGTTCGTTTTGCTGACAAAGATCGGCATCAGATTTTCGTCGAACCCGAAGGCAGAGATACTGATGAAATCTACTTGAATGGGATTTCTACGAGTCTCCCGGAAGATGTTCAAGTTGAAATGGTACATAGCATCAAAGGACTGGAGCGCGCGGAGATCATGCGCTTTGCTTACGCGATTGAATACGATTTTGCCCCGGCAACTCAAATTAAGCCGACGCTTGAAACCAAACGGGTTGAAAATCTCTACTTTTCCGGACAACTGAATGGCACGACCGGGTATGAGGAAGCCGCAGCACAGGGGCTGATGGCGGGAGTCAACGCCGCTTTGAAGGTTCGTGGAGAAGGGCCGCTAGTGCTAAATAGGGCTCAAGCATATATTGGCGTTTTAATCGATGACCTCGTTACGATGGACATTCGTGAGCCGTATCGCATGTTCACGTCGCGGGCGGAGTATCGTCTGGAATTGCGCGAGGATAACGCCGATCTGCGATTGACTGAAATCGGGCATCGGATTGGAGTGGTTGATGATGAAGTTTACCAACGGTTCCAAGTCAAGCGCCAACTCATACAAGAGGAACTTGAACGCTTGAATCAGACGATGATTAAACCAACCCGAGATGTATTGGCACGGTTAAAGGAGGTCGGAATCCCCCAAATCAAGAATCCGGCGTCGTTGGCAGACCTACTCAAGCGTCCTGAAGTTGACTATACACAGATTTATCAGATAACACCCTCACCTCAATCACTGCCAAAGGCGGTCGAGGAACAGGTAGAAATTCAAGTTAAATATGAGGGATATATTCGTCGTCAGTCCATCCAGATCGAACAGTTCAAAAAACTGGAAACTTTCCGTATTCCCGACGATTTTGATTATAAATCAACTCGTGGTTTGAAGACGGAAGCATGCGAGAAACTGGCAAAGATCCGTCCAAGGTCCATCGGTCAGGCGTCACGTATTCCGGGAGTTTCCCCCGCGGATATTTCAATTTTAATGGTCTTAATTCATCAGAAACGGAAAAGTGGATTGTCAGTTGCGAGCTGATGGAGGTCTAATCATGTCATACAAAACCGTTGAAGCGATTTGGGAAAACGGAGAAATCAAATGGATTAACGGATCTCTCCCTCCCAAAAAGTGTAAACTGATCGTTTTATATGAAGAAGAAGAAATAACTCCCAAGCAAAATATCGAAGTCTTTTTTGAGAATTTAGCAAAGATTAAAACATTCCGAGAAATAGAAGATCCGGTGGAGTGGCAACGTGAAATCAGAAAATCATGGGACAGATTACCTGATTTATCCAGTCAAACGAATTGATGAATTAGCCATTACCGACCCAATCTTATCTTAAATCGGAGGGAAGGGCGCTGAGCCTTCACATTTCTTGACAGAGAAAGTCTTTCGCGACCTCCTAAAACAGACATTTCTCAAACACGGTTTTTTACTGACTTCAGCCCAGCAGGAGCAATTTATCACTTATTGGTCTGAACTCAAACGCTGGAATTCGCAGATAAATTTGACGGCAATCCGAAGCGATCAAGAGATTATTGTCAAACATTTTCTTGACTCATTGAGTGTTCTTCATCATTTTACCATCGGCGCGGCAGACGTTGTGATTGATATAGGAACGGGCGCAGGGTTCCCCGGTATTCCGCTCAAAATTTATATTCCTGACATTCAATTGACGTTAGTTGAATCCTCATCAAAGAAAACGAGCTTTCTCCGATTCCTGATTTCGAGGCTAAACGTGAATGTGCGTGTTATCGCGCAACGTGCTGAAGAATGTGCCAGACACCCCCAACATATCGAAGCTTACGATTGGGTGCTGACCCGCTACGTTGCTTCTTTAGTGAATTCAGTCAGTTACTGCTTGCCGTTGCTAAAACCCGATGGGACGTGGATCGCTTATAAATCGTGTGACGTAAAAGCTGAAATTCAGGCGGCAACTCCTCAATTGCAATCATATAAAGGAAAGGTCCAATCCATTTTTGAGAGTCATATTGCTGAACTCAACCGGACCTACCTTGCTATACTTTCAATTGACAATTGAAATTGTCAATTTTTTGACGAAGGAGCTTTGTTAGGATGTTTGAGACAACTTTCAGTGAGTACAATATTCCGATTCTCCGAGTTGAAGGAAAACTAATTGGAAATACTGTTGATGTGCTTCGGCGTGAAATGGAGAAGCAGATTGAGCAGAGCAATGGGCGCTTAATCCTCGATTTGACGAATGTTCCAATGCTAGATAGTTCGGCGCTCGGAACAATCATCGCAATCTTACAATCCATTAGGAATGAAGATGGAAAGTTCATCTTATTGAAACCGCAGCATGCAGTCATGAACGTACTGAAGGTCACACGATTGGACACCATCCTTGAGATCTACGAAGATGAGGAGGCTGCGTTGAGTGCTTTTAATTAACCAAGTTATGCAGACTTTTGGCAGGTTTTCAAAGGTTTGTTATTCGCTTGACTCAGAGCATAATGAAAGGCTTTCATCCCAAAATGGGTTTGCGCGGCCAACTGGTCCTACTTTTTCTATTCGTCTCGCTGATTCCTTTGCTTGTTGTTTCTTTTTTGATAAGGACATTGGGGGTTAAAGCACTTGAAAACACAATTGGTGAGAATTTGATTCAATTGTCAAAGGAAAAGCTGGATCAAGCGGATCGAAGTATTTCGGTACGGTTAGAAGCCATTCAAGGCGGGCTTGATGCTATCCGCAATGCAGTTGATCTGGCAGATCTGAATCCTGACAATAAACTGACGTTATTTGAAACCGGAACGCAACTGGAGGACAATATCAGGCAGTTTGAAGACTATGCGGGACCGGGGAGCCAGATTCTCATTACCACCTCTCACCGACAGATTCTTAGGGCAACTGGCACAGCGTTAACCTTGCATTTTCCTCGGATTGATGCCGGCTGGTGGCACAAGGCTTACAATAATGGGCTTGGGTATCCTGTCATCGAGGACGTTGAATATGACATCAAAAAACAGCACCATTACTTGCCGATTGCGTTACCGATCTGGGGCATGGGAGCGAGAAAAACAAAAGCCGTTGGCGTGTTGAGAGTGCTTATCATTTTGCCAGAACTCTCGAATCTTGTCAAGAAACGTGTCGAAGCGGATGAAATGGGGCGAGAATTTGAAGCCTTTATCATTAACAGGCATGGACGAGTGATTGCTTCACCGCCGGAGAGTGGCTATGAATTTCTTGAACATATCGAAATGAGTGATGCCGTGATGGAGGGTGTCATCAATAGCGAAGCGTATTATGGCCATCGGATGCACGGAGAAGCGGACATATTCGGTGAAAGGAGAGTTTATGGATGGGCGCGCACGCGCCGATGGGAAGCAGAGCGTTGGAAGGGGGAACAGAACTTTATCAATTGGGCGGTTTTGGTTTCGCAACCGGAATCGGTTGCGTTCCAAGAAATTAACGAATTGACAAAGAAAATACTGACCTTCACGCTCATTTCATGTTTTGTCGTTATCCCCATGGCGCTGATTGTTTCCCAGCGGATTGTCACACCGATTATGCAAGTTGCACGGGCTGCCCGAGCCATCGGACAAGGAGAATTCGATCAGGAGATTCCCATCACCAGCAACAACGAAGTCGGAATTTTAGCAGAAGAATTCAATTCGATGCGGTGTAACCTCAAGGACGCGATTGAAAAGATTACAAGAGAAGAAAAGAAAATGACCGCCATCGTGAACAGCCTTACAGAAGGACTGATTTTAGTCGATGGAGACAATCGAGTTCGTCATATTAATCCCGCCGCTGAATATCTGCTGAACGTCAATCCCAATCAGATCGGTGAGGATTTCACACATATTATTCGTAATGCTGAATTAACAAGGAACTTAAAAGAGAGTCAGCGGCAAATCTCCCTGAACAAAACGGTGCCTTCTGAAGTCACCGTGGAGCGCAATGGTGAAAATCGGGTTCTGCGTATCGTTGCTAGCCCCTTCCTTGATGAGAGCGGCGTTACACTTGGAACTGTCTACGTTTTTGACGATATTACCCATGAGAAAGAGGTTGATCGGATGAAATCGGACCTCATCTCTCTCGTTAATCATGAGTTGCGCACTCCGCTCACGTCTATCATCGGTTTTGTTTCCTTTATTTTGGAAGGCAAAGCGGGCCCAATTAACGAAAAGCAACGGAGCAGCCTTACCCGCGTCCAACGGCAAGCCAAGCGGCTGACCTCCCTGATTAACGACCTGCTCGACGTTTCGCGCATTGAATCGGGGGGGATTCAGATGAAGCATGAACCGATTTCACTTTTGGCAATTGCCAAGCAGCGGATTGAAGAAATTCTTCCCCAAGCCGATGCAAAGTCAATTCGATTGGAACTAATTGCCTCTGAACCCATACCGACAGTCATGGGTGATGAGGAGCGGATGGGGCAGGTTTTTACCAACCTGATCAGTAATGCCATCAAATTTACACCTGAAAACGGGGAAATCACGGTGAAACTTAAAGTTGATGGGAATCTCCCTCCTGAGTCCTCGAAGGATGGCTCAGAGCCAGCTCTGCATGTTGAAGTTATTGACACCGGTCCGGGCATACCCATTGAAGAACGCCAAAAAGTTCTTGATAAATTTTACCAATTGAGCGATTTTCGCATCCGTCAGCAAGGAGGTTCGGGGCTTGGATTATCAATTGTAAAAAGCATCGTTGAGGCTCATGGCGGAATATTATCGATTGACGATGGCAATCGAGGAAAAGGTAGTAACTTCCAGTTTGTCCTTCCTTTGAGTGGTAGAACCTCAACGCATGATGCGTGAAATGTAAGCGAAAGCAAATGTAATAGTCACGCGAGAGGGTTACACATTTCCCAACTGCCCTTCTTTCCAGTTTCCAATATCTAATCATGGCTGAATTAATCTTAGTCGTAGATGATGACATCGATATTCTCGAATTGCTTGAAATGAGCCTGACCTCAGATGGGTTCAATGTGGTTACCGCGAGTAACGGGCCAAGCGCACTTGAAAAAACAAAAGCCCATAAGCCCGATCTCATCCTCCTAGATCTCATGATGCCCGATATGGACGGTTTTGAAGTCATCAGCAAGCTCAAAGCCGATCCACAAACCCGCACCATTCCTGTTATCATGCTGACGGCGCGAACACAATCCCACGAGAAAATTGAAGGCTTGAGTGCTGGCGCAGATGATTATATCACCAAACCGTTTGAACTCAAAGAGTTGGCATTGAGAATCGGAGCCATACTCGGGAGGACACGCCAGATAAAATATATCAATCCGTTGATCGGCGCAATGGGGGATTGGTTCAGCAAAGAGGGCGTTGAACAACTCGCCTCACATTTGAAAATGGCAGCAATGATTCAGCAAAAGCTGTTACCCCAAGGCCCGCCGCAGTTCCCCGGATTCGATATTGCGGGATTCCTGCGAAGCTCGACGACAATTTCAGGAGATTTCTACGATTTCATCCCGTTGAGCAGCAGTCGTTTAGGAATCGCAATCGCAGATGTACGAGGTAAAGGCATCCCCGCCGCACTATTGATGGTAATGATTCGCACCGCTTTACGGCTGGTTTGTCGGGAGGAGTCTAAACCGTCTTCCGTTCTCAAACGAATTAATGACCTCCTTGCCATTGACACAGAACCCGATCTGTTTGCGACGATGGTCTACGGCATTTTAGATGCCCAAGAATTGACGTTTACCTATTCAAACGCAGGGCACTGCTACCCATTACACTTGAAGCATCTCGGAACGACGTCAGCCGGGAATATCAAGACGTCGAATCCGAATCTGCGTGGCGGGTTGGAAATCGATCAACTGCGAGTTGGTGGAATGGTATTGGGAAGCTTTGACTTTGTCGAATTTGAAGAAGATACGATTCCGCTTGAATCGGATGATACCATTTTTTTCTACACCGACGGTGTTACAGAGGCAGAGCGTGAAACTGATGGAACACTCTATGGCGAAGAACGGCTCGCGGAGGTCCTTTTATCCAATGGGCATTTGTCCGCTGAAATGACTTGCCAAGCGATTGAAACAGACCTGTTGAATTTTAGTGGGAAAAGCCAACGAAACGACGACTTAACCATTGTTGTCATAAAAGTTGGGGATTATGAATAATATATGAGAAACGTAATGTATCGGGCGTATTTGATAGAGCGTGTTTCCGAAGATTAGTAATTTTTACATATCAAAATCACCGACTAAGGAGTCGCAAAGTGGGCAAGACAACTGAACAATCCATTCGTCTGGATCTCCCAAGTTCAATGCAATTTGTTTATGTACTCGATACAATCATTTCCGAGATTCTTCGAGAAATGGATTTCGATGAAGAAACAAGTGAGCAGATCAATCTCGCCGTTGTTGAAGCAGGCACAAATGCAATCAAACATGGGAACAAAGAAGATCCGGATAAGCGAGCCCACTTTGAATTCATCCTCACTCCAGATCAGCTCACGATTATTGTGCAAGATCAGGGAGATGGTTTTGATCGGGAAAAAGTTGCCGATCCACTCGATCCGGCCAACCTCCTCAAAAGCAGTGGTCGAGGACTCTTTCTAATGGAGACCTGTATGGACTCCGTGGTTTATGAAGGGAGGGGTACAATCATCAAAATGGTTAAATACAAACAGTCCGCCGATAGCCCTGCGTAATTCGGCGAATTTTTGTGTCAACAAATTTTCGTGGAAAATGAAACAGTTTTTACAATAGCAAAGTTAAGGAGGCTTTAAGTGAACGTAGACATTCGTCAAAGAGATGGCGTCTCTATTCTAGATATTAACGGTAGAATCATCGGTTCTGACAGCCTAGTGCTCAAGCACATCATTGATGAGCAGATTAGCTCTTCTGAAGACGGGAGTATTAATATTATACTCAACATGGAAAAGGTGCGGATGATGGATAGCTCTGGGCTTGGTGTCATCGTTGCCACCTACACTTCGATTCAGCGCAAGGGAGGTCGCATCGCTTTGCTTAAAATTGCAGGCAATATCAGGAGCTTGATCGTTATGGCGAAGCTCCTGACCATCTTCGATCGGTACGACGATGAGGACGAGGCGGTAGCGAGTTTTCAATGAAACTTTGAGCTTTGAATAAAGTAAGGTCTGGAGCGTACCAATTGGAGTGCGAATATGACTGCGGTGTTACCCCATAAAGATAGGCGTGATTGGTTATGGAACAAGTGTAAAGCTTGTAGCGAGTCTATATTCAAACAGGCATTAGAACGCAATTTGTATATCTGTCCATTCTGCAATTACTATTTTCCGATGCCAGCGGAGAGTCGTCTGCATCATTTGTTCGATTCAGAGCCATCGACAGATCTCTATCCTCCCTCCGCTCCAAAGTCGCTCTTGAAATCTCTTGACCTCGCAGAGCTTGTTTCTCAAACGGTGTTTCCAGAATTGCCGTCGATGGGCTCGGAGCCTTTGCTTCGCCCAACCCGTCAGTTGGTTGTTGCTGGGGAAGGAGAGATCTTAGGCTACCCAACAGTCCTCACTGTTATTCATCCTTACGCAGTTTCTCAGCGGGTTCATTTCGTGGCTTTGTTGGTCGCCATACGTACGGCGTTGCAAAGGGAATTGCCACTTATCACTGTTTATCCGAGTGACGCGCTACCTAAATTGCGGCAACCAGATCGACCCATAGAATCGGAACTCTCTTTTGCCGAAACGACATACTTGACGATCGAAATGGATCGTTTATCTCAAGTTCCCCTGTCGCAGATTACGGTGCTGACGGAGGCGAACGTTGACACCGCGTTATCGACAAAATTTCCTTTAGGAGACCTCGTGTTAGCTGAACGGGTGGAAGTTGTTCAAGGCAAATCGTCGCCTCAACCGCCTAATCAACCACAACCGGATGTATTCGTTGATTGCTACGTCCAACGACAAGAGCTACCGACGATGCTCGGTAAATTGCTTGGATTCTTTGCCAATAAATAGGTCCATTCACACGTGATGACATTCTCAGAAATTCGCCAACAATTTCACCAACGCTTTGGAGGCAGCCCAGATCGAGTTGTACAAGCACCCGGCAGAGTCAACCTAATTGGTGGACATACAGATTATAATGATGGATTTGTTCTTCCTGTGGCGATCGATAAGCATGTTACCATTGCTGCTAGCCGCCGATCTGATCGGCGCGTAGTTCTTTATGCATCAGACTTTGATCAGACATGCGAATTCCCTCTTGATGCGATTCTTCAAAACGATGGCGAGCCAACATGGAGCGATTACCCAAAAGGGGTTGCCCATTTTTTGATGCAAGCCAACCAACCCGTCACAGGCATGAACGCCGTGATTCGCGGGAATGTGCCGATTGCATCAGGGCTCGGGTCTTCTGCTGCGATTGAAGTCGCATCAGCGTTTGCATTCCTTAGTCTTGCGCGAGGTTTGTCCTCCCACTCGCAGGGAAGCGATTTAGCGATGGATGAATTTAACTCCAACTCCGCCACATTCATAGAGGCGGGGTTGGAGTTAAAACTTGCAACCCTTTGTCAGCGGGCGGAGAATGAATTCGTTGGCGTCAACTGTGGCATTATGGATCAGGCCATCTCAATTTTAGGGAAAGCAGATCATGCCCTTGTTTTAGACTGTCGATCACTGAATTATGAGCGAGTGCCTCTGAAGCTGGGCGATTTTCGTATTATGGTTTGCGACACTAAAGTCAAGCGTGAACTGGTTTCTTCCGAATATAACAAACGCCGAGCAGAATGTGAAAAAGGTGTTGAAATTCTTAGGCAGTGGCTCCCCGCCATTTCAGCCTTGCGAGATGTTTCACTAGATGATTTTAAAAAGTATGAAGCATCACTACCTTCGCTGACACAGAAAAGATGTCGATATGTCATCGAAGAAAATGATAGAGTATTGCGTGCTGTCAAAGCATTAAAAGAGGGGGAACTACGCACATTCGGAAGTTTGATGAATGCCTCGCACATCGGTTTGCGTAATGATTACCAAGTCAGTTGCAAAGAACTTGACACCATGGTTGAAATTGCCTTGGCAAATGATAGCGTCATCGGCGTGCGAATGACAGGTGCTGGTTTCGGAGGGTGCACGGTCAACTTGGTGCATCAAAATGCCGTCGATAATCTGACGAACCAGATCATGACCGAATATCCCCAAAAGACAGGAATTGTCCCGGAGATCTATGTTTGCAAGCCCAGCGATGGCGCAGCTATAGTCTTCAATTCAAATGAAGCGGCATAAATTCTGTTAGAAATCAACAGCACCATCTTCATCATTAAAGATGGGTTGAACATCGGGGAATGGAATCATGTCGGCGGTGCTTATGATGGACAGAAAGGTAAGGCGTGGTTCTATGTGAATGGGAAAGCACATCGTGTCGAAGGTGTCGATCAGAAAGAACTTGAAAGTAAATCGCCCCTGAAAGTAGGACAACAATTCGATGGCGGAATGGATGCCCTTCGGATCTCCAAAACCGTGCGGTATCAAGGCGACTACGAATTACCAATGAAGCATTTTGAAACGGATCGGCATACCGTACTTCTCTGGCATTTTGGAGATAAGAAAGATACTTAAAAAAATGAAAACAGGTTTGACGTACATGGTGAAGGTATACAATTCGTTGGAACGCCATTCCGCTCAGTTGAGCCTGTCGGTAAGCTCACCGTTGCGTGGGGACGAATGAAAAATCGAGACTAAAAGCCGGTTGAGTCGGCGCAGGACTGCTCGCATTTAATTCGTCGATCGGACAATACAGAAATTGAAATTTGCCAGAATTGAAGATAAAAGCAACTTTTAACTAAAATCAGCCCAAGTTGACAATTTCACTCCTATTCAACGTTCGATTGTCAATTCCACATCCTCATAAACCTCAACTCATAGCGAGTAGATCCTCGTAGGGTGGGCACTGCCCACCAAAACGCCGATCTACAGTTTAAGAACGTTAACTCAATACGGGTTCCCTATGAAAAAAAATACACAAATCGGCAGTAAATTCATTGTCATATTTATCTGTTTAGTCCTCCTAAGTTGTTCAGCGTTTCAAACCGTTCGGATTCTTCCTGTCTTTGATCCGGAGGCGACGATTCTTCCACAATCAGCGGCAGTCATTCATGAGAAAAATGGGATTACGGCGATGGCGGTACCGCTAAACGATGTGAAAGCCGTTGACGCTTTCGGTATCGTGATCTATAATAACACCGACCATTTTGTTTCGTTTAAGCAAAAGGATTGCTGGATGCTTGATCAAGCAAGACACAAAACCAAGACGATTGACAGGTCTCAACACACATTTTATTTGGGGAAGAATTTCAAGCCTAAACTACCCCCTGAATTCCCTGTTGAGGTTTTTCGGTATAACAAGACCATTCGCATGCAGGGCCCACCAGTTCCGCTTCCGCAGGAAGACATCGAAAAAACGACGATTATGCCGAAACGCCGCGCACAATTTTTCCTCTATTTCCGTAAGAAAAGCATTAGTTCCACAAGTCTGCGTGTAATTGTGCCGAAAATTCGTAGTGACTTTGACGACACAGAAACCACCTTTGTCTTTAAGTTTGAAGTAAGAAAAGGGTAGGTTTTTCCATTGTTCTCCGTCCACGATTCTGCGAGGACGGAGAATTATAGACGAGATTTGCTCTTACACCAGATTAAGCCCCGCCTCACCTGAACATATGTTGAGCGAAGCGAATTTCCGTACAACCAGACAAGCGCAATGGGCCCTCTTGCCAATCCTTTTTCTGCTCTTGAGTTGCGCCACCTCTCAGCAGCCCGTAGATCAATCGGTACAGAAAACAGGACTTCAACCTCCCAAAATTGTCCCTCCTCAGATTGTTCCTTCTATTCAAAGTCGCTCTGCACCACCCATACTAGGCATCAACTATATTGGTATTATCGGCCGTCCCGGGCAAGGTGCTGGACAATTCCTTCGTCCCATTGGGGTAGCCCTTGATCATCGTGGAGCCCTCTACGTCGCCGATTCAGGAAATAATCGGATACAGGTCATTGACACCGACGGGAATTTCATTACTGAGTTTGGTCAGCGCGGATGGCGAAGCGGGGAATTTGATCAACCCACCGACGTCGCCATCAATTTTCAACGTACCGAAATCCTGTATGTCGTTGATACCGGCAACAACCGCGTCCAGTATTGCAATCTCATCGATCGAATCTTTCACACGATGGTGGGCAGTTCTGCTGATTATGATTCGGAGAACGCTACGGAAAATGCAGGGATTGAACTGGACTTGCCGACTGGTATCGGTATAGGTCGAAACAGAGAAGTATATGTCATCGACACGGGAAACAATCGCTTCATCCGGTTCGACACCAAAGCGTTTCCAGAACTCGTGCGTGGCAGTTTTGGTAGCGCGAGTGAACAGTTTCGAGACCCAACAGACCTCGTTGTCGATTCACACGGAAATATGTACATCGTCGATTCAGGTAACAACCGGGTAAAGAAATATGACTTTAGTGGCAACCTCATCAAGATATGGGCGGATGGACAATTTCGCCATCCGGCTGGAATCGCGTTGGATCGTTGGAATTACCTCTATGTGACCGATCAAGGAAATCAGCGGATACAAATCTTTACCTCTGAAGGAGAGTCCGTGATGGAATTTCGGGCGGAAACGCTTATCGAGCCTGCTGGCATCGTCATATCCAAGGATGATCGGGTTTTCGTGACCGATCTTGCCGCGAACAATATCAAGGTCTTTCAGATCATTTACCGGCCGAATCCATGATTGCAAAGCAATGTCGGCCTAAATACTTTGCGATAAAAATCAAAATACGCATTAAGCATCTTTAAGGATTCAAGCGACAGTTCTCAAATCACTAAACCCGCGTCAATACTGACTTTGGTGAAATCAAAGCTTAAAGGTTTATATTTAAACTTGCTTAAGGACTGACGATTGAATAACTCGAACATTTGGACCTCCCCTAACCCCTCCTTCGCAAGGGGGGAATTGTTCTCCCCCTTACCAAGGGGGAGTTATTAGATGGCATCTATCGGAGTCAGGAAAATGGCGCTGAAGTGAGAGTCGATGAATCTGATGTAGTCGCCGAAAGCGGACGTTGATGTACAGAAAGTGTTCGCTTTTGGCTTGTCATAAACAGTATCTAACGTGAAATCCTATGACTTTGTCAAGAGGAAGAAGCGATTTGGGGCAAACAAGGTGAGTGATTCTCATCATATATTTCCCCTGAATTCCAGATCGCTGTCATAATTCGTATCAGTTTGTTGATGATATTGTTGGTCACCAGTTGAGGCGGTTTACCTTCTTGTAGCTTTCTTTGTCGATAAAGAGCGAATCGGGGATGATGTGTTGCGGCCGACCGTGCGCACATGGTCATCACCTTCCTCATTTCGCTGTTGCCATGACCACTGCTTCGTCGAGGGGAGCGAACACTTGTTCCCGACCGCTTCTCATGAGGAGCAAATCCGAATCGAGAGGCTATGCGTCTGGCAATCAGCCGATGCTGCCCATAAAATGTGGTAAGCCACAACCAGGAGGCTATTGGTCCAATCCCAGCAATTGAGACGAGGATTTTATAGTAGCGAGACATCTCGGAGTCCGATTTGATAAGGGTGTGGATTCGTTTCTCAATTTCGTTGATAGCGTTGGTATAGAACTGAATCTGTTGTTCCCATAGCTGTTTAGCGAATGCCGTGGAAGTGATTCGATAGCCCGACTCGCCAACAAGTTGCTTGACCGAAGCCCGTTGGCTGACCAACCGTCTCCTCTCTCGGTAGAGGAGTTGAATTTCCTTGATAACGGGTGGCTGGGAGTGGTGAATTGAAAGTTGGTCGGTGAAACGGTACGCATACTCAGCAAGCAAGTCCGCATCGAGGGCATCGGATTTGCGATAGGCATTGTTACGCACCTTCGAAAGAACGCTTGTGTTCTCAACAGCGACACACCACCCACTAACTGTGAGCCAATCAACAAGTTTCTCATCATACAATCCGGTATTCTCCAGGCAGATGACAGCCTGTTGGGGTGTAGCAGCCAAACTAAGCCAGTCGTCTAGCTGTTTATGACCTGTTGGATCGTTGGTAGTTGCAAATGTCGTCTTCAGCGGCTTGTCATCTTTGACGACGGTCCACAAGCAGACATCAAGCGTCTGTTTTGAGACATCAATACCTTATGAAATGTTGGTGCTTATTAGATGTCATGATAAACTCCCGGTTTTATAGTATGACCCAACTTTGAATTGACTCGACTCTATTACAAGTGTATTGTGGGTCAAAAATCCTATCTGAGCTCCAACTCAAAGCGGCAGGAGGGTTTGATTCACGTTATGGATTTTATCCAGAGTTCGACAAAACTTTCTCCCACCGGGGTTATGACATTATCATAGATTTCTTATCAGGTAGCAACCACTATACATTAGTTTTGCGATTTTCGGTTCTGATTATATCGATTTAGAATCGTAAGCCCATCAGTACATGTGAAACGAAAGGGGTTGTGGATTTTTATCCACACGTTAATATCGCTGATAATGTTTTATCGCCAATATCGCCAAAAGTTCACAGCCGACCACAACCCCCAGATCTTGGATCAAGTCAACAGCATAAGCATATTTGTTACCTGGTGAATGTTTTGACTCGGATCGCTTAATCGAGAAAGTGGGTAACAGACTTGATCCCTCTTTTTTCACATTGGGTGAAGTTGCGGGTGTTGGTAACATGTCAAGGGCTGGTTGTACATGATTCACCGATGGTATAAAAAAACATCGGCGCAACTCACTCTGTGCAATACTCTATTGCCTTTGGCGACGGAGAAACGCAAAACTAATGACTATAGTCTAATTAGTATAACTAATTTTCGTGAATAAGTTCCCGCAAGAAATCAGTAATGGTCGGGGCGCCGCAAATCATGCGGGTCCCGTGGTTTAAAATATATACTTTAATAGAGAAATTTAGTTATGTCTTGTTGCAAGTGAATTGACAGAACATACCAAACGTTTAATCTTTGACATTTTGTTGTAATTGCTGGA